>DATMNH010000235.1:0-24911 GCA_035568975.1 Casimicrobiaceae bacterium | reverse complement strand
ATACTCACGCGGGAGACCATGAAACGAACGGCGCGGCCCGTAGGAAAGATAGTCGAGAGCTCCATCCCCGCGCGGCTGGACGCTTTACCGTGGTCGCATTTTCACACGCTGGTGATCGTCGCGCTCGGGATCACCTGGGTGCTCGACGGGCTCGAAGTGACGCTCGCCGGCGCAGTGTCCGGAGCGCTGAAGGCGAGCCCGTCCCTGCGCCTCAGCGATGCGCAGGTTGGACTTTCGGCGAGCGCCTATCTCACAGGTGCCGTGCTGGGCGCTCTTCTGTTTGGCTGGCTCACAGACCGCTTCGGACGCAAGCGCCTTTTCTTCGTTACGCTCGGCGTGTATGTCCTCGCCACCGGAGCAACCGCCCTTTCCACTGACTTCGCTCAATTCGCGCTGTTCCGCTTCATGACCGGCGCCGGCATCGGCGGCGAATACTCGGCGATCAATTCGGCGATCCAGGAGCTGATCCCGGCACGCTACCGCGGTCGCACCGACCTCGGCGTCAACGGAAGCTTCTGGGTGGGCGCCGCACTCGGCGCGCTCGGCTCGAGCCTGCTGTTGCAGCCTGGACGCCTTCCTCCCGACATCGGCTGGCGACTGGCATTCGGATTGGGCGCGGTACTTGGCGTGGGAATTCTCTTCCTGAGGCGCTATCTGCCGGAAAGCCCGCGCTGGCTGTTGCTGCACGGACGGACGGAAGAAGCTGAATCCATCGCAGTCGCTGTGGAACGCGACGTGCGCGGCTGCGCTACCGCCTCGGAGTTGCTGCCGCGGCTGCGCCTCAAGATTCGCGCGCGCACGGTGAGCTTCGTGGATCTCGGCGTGACCCTCTTTCGGCATTACCCGCGCAGGGCGGTCCTTGGTCTGGTGCTCATGACCGCGCAGGCCTTTTGCTACAACGCCATCTTCTTCACCTATGCGCTGGTGCTGGGTCGCTTCTATGCCGTGCCGCCGGAGGACGTGGGGCTCTACCTGTTGCCGTTCGCCGTGAGCAACTTCCTTGGCCCTCTCGTTCTCGGCCGCTACTTCGACACCTGGGGCCGCCGGCAAATGATCGGTATGACCTATGCGCTCTCGGGCCTGCTGCTCGGGCTTACGGCCATCCTCTTCGTCGCCGGCTTGCTGAGCGCTGCAACGCAGACGCTGGCGTGGACGCTCGTGTTCTTCTTCGCCTCCGCCGCGGCGAGCTCGGCCTACCTGGTGGTCAGCGAAAGCTTTCCGGTCGAGGTGCGAGCCTTGTCCATCGCATTCTTTTACGCGTTGGGCACCGCGATCGGCGGGATCGGCGCCCCGTGGTTGTTCGGAGTGCTCATCGGAACCGGGGAGCCGGTGGCGATCGCGTTGGGATATGCGCTGGGCGCGCTGCTGATGCTGACAGCCGCCGCAGTTGCCCTGCGGCTCGGAGTAGCAGCCGAGCGGAAGTCACTCGAGGAGGTTGCGCGGCCGTTATCATGTGTGGACCCCGCCGAGTAAGGCGCCTTCTTGTTGGGAATGTTAGTGTTCTAGTCCGACGGGCATGCGTCGCCATGGCGACAACAAACACCGGCAAGGACGACCTGCAGAGGATCGCGCACGATGCGATGCTCCAGCGCGGGCTGCTGCCGGATTTTTCGCCCGCCGTCATGGGCGAAACCAACCGGATCACGCAGGCCGCCGCGGCGTCCGGCGCCGCGATTCGCGATCTGCGCGGTCTGCTCTGGGCGTCGATCGATAACGACGATTCCCTCGATCTCGATCAGCTCTCGGTTGCCGAGCCTGTGACGGATGGGGCGGTGAAAATCCTCGTCGCCATCGCGGATGTCGACGCGTTGGTAGCAAAAGATTCCGCGATCGACGGCCACGCGTCGACCAATACGACCTCCGTGTACACGGCGGCAGAAATCTTTCCGATGCTCCCGGAGAAGCTGTCGACCAACCTCACTTCGTTGGCTGAGGGTCAGGAACGGCTGGCGATCGTCATCGAAATGGTGATTGCCGCCGACGGCACGGTGACCACATCCGACATCTATCGGGCAACCGTGCTCAATCGCGCCAAGCTTGCTTACAACGCGGTTGCCGCCTGGCTCGACGGCACTGCGCCCGCGCCGTCAAAGCTCTCGGCGGTACACGGACTGGATGAGCAGCTTCGTATGCAGGATCGAGTCGCGCAGGCGTTGAAAAGGGTGCGCCACGCCCGCGGCGCGCTGCGACTGGAAACGCTTGAAGTGCGGGCGGTATTTGACGATGGTGCGCTGGCTAATCTTCTGCCGGACCAAAAAAACCGGGGCAAGGAACTGATCGAGGATTTCATGATTGCGGCTAACGGCGTAACCGCGAGATATCTCGACAAGAAGAGCCTGCCGTCGCTGCGCCGGGTGCTGCGTACCCCCGAGCGCTGGGACCGGATCGTCGCGCTGGCGGCCGAGTCGGGAGACGCGTTGCCGGTCACGGCGGATGCCGCTGCGCTGGACGCTTTCCTGACCAAGCGCCGTGATCTCGACCCGGTGGGCTTTGCCGACCTTTCGCTCGCCGTCGTCAAGCTGCTGGGCTCGGGCGAGTATGTGCTCCAAGTCCCCGGCCAGCCATCCGCGGGGCACTTCGGGCTGGCCGTGAAGGACTACACACACTCCACGGCGCCGAACCGCCGCTTTCCCGACCTTGTCACTCAGCGTCTGTTGAAATCGGCGCTCGCTGGACAGCCGTCGCCGTACAGCAACGACGAGCTCACGACGCTGGCGCGCCATTGTACCGACCAGGAGGACAACGCCGCAAAGGTGGAACGGCAGGTCGGGAAGTCCGCCGCAGCGCTGCTTCTTGCGTCGCGAATCGGTGCGCGATTCGATGCCATCGTCACCGGAGCATCGGGCAAGGGGACATGGGTGCGCATTTCCGGGCCCACGGTCGAGGGCAGAGTCGTCCGCGGATTCGAGGGCCTCGATGTCGGGGACCGCGTCGCCGTGAAACTGCTCCGCACCGATGTCACGCGCGGATTTATCGACTTTGCAGCAGTGCGCCAAAAACCATGAATTCGACCGATCGACCCGGCAAGCCGCTCGCCTATAAGAACGAGCGGTTCCTCGACAGCGACGATGCGCGTCCGCTGCGCATCCTTGCCGAATACCTGGAGCCGCTGCACACCTTCCACCGCGAACACGTTCGCGACACGATCGTGTTCTTCGGCTCCGCCCGATTGACGTCCGAGGGCCCGCTGGGCCACTACTACGACGCGGCGCGCGAACTGGCGCGCCTGGTCACGACGTGGTCGAGGAGTCTCCCACCGCACGCTCATCGGTACGTCGTGTGCACCGGCGGTGGCGGGGGCATCATGGAAGCTGCCAACCGCGGCGCTTCCGAGGCCGGCGGCAAGAGCATCGGCCTCAACATCGGGTTACCGCACGAGCAGCAGCCGAACGCTTACATCACACGGGAACTGATGTTCGAGTTCCACTACTTCTTCATGCGCAAACTCTGGTTTGCGCATCTGGCGCGCGCGCTGGTGGTGTTCCCAGGCGGGTTTGGCACCCTCGATGAGTTGATGGAAATCCTGACGCTGATGCAGACGAGAAAGCTCGGTCGCAACATTCCGGTCGTGCTCTACGGTTCGAGTTACTGGAACGAGATCATCAATTTCGATGCCCTCGTCCGGCACGGCATGATCGACCGCAAAGATCTTTCGCTGTTCCAGTTCGCCGACGATCCCGCTACCGCACTTGGACTATTGCAGACAGGAATCGCGGCGGAGCTTGAGGAAAAGACGCCGGCGATCGCACACTCGCGACCAATGCACAAGTGAGACACTCTTCCCATGCACCTGCGCAACCGCGTCCCGGCAGCTCATTGAACGACCTCATCGGCACGGAGCAGGATCGATCGAGGAGTCGTAAGTCAACCAGCCGACTCGTGTAGTCGACCAGAATCCGGTAAAGTAAGGAATTCTTACTTTCGGAAAGCTAGGAAACGATGCTCGCCAAAGTCACCTCCAAAAACCAGCTCACGCTTCCCAAGAGCGTGACCAATGCCGTCGGGCCGGCGGAATACTTCGACGTGGAGGCCAGGGACGGTCAGATCATCCTGACTCCGGTGCGCATCCAGCGGGCGGACGCCGTAAGGGCGAAGCTCGCCGCGCTCGATCTCACCGAGCAGGACATCTCGGATGCCGTCGCCTGGGCACGCAAGTCGGGTGGCAAGACCGGGAGATGAGCCGCGCACCACGCGTCGTTCTCGACACAAACGTGGTCATGTCGTCTTTGGTGTTTGCGCACGGCCGATTGGCTGCGGTTCGCAACGCCTGGCATCAGGGGGCATGCAGTCCTCTCGTGTCGCGCGTAACCGCCGCAGAACTCGTGCGGACACTGGCTTATCCGAAATTCAGGCTCGGGCCCGCGGAACAACGGGAATTGCTGGCCGATTACCTGCCTTACTGCACCACGGTCCGCATGCCGGCCAAGGCACCCAAGACGCCTGTGTGCCGCGACCCGGCGGACATACCCTTCCTGCAACTTGCCCTCGCAGGCAAGGCCGAGTACCTCGTGACCGGAGATCGCGACCTTGTGATGCTGGCAAATCGGTTTACCTGTGCGATTATCAGGCCCGAGGCGTGGCTGCAGACGCTGGAGAAGGTTTGATGCAACTTTTGACGATGGAGACATTCCTCAAATTGCGGCAAGTTTCTGATTAGAGTGCGGCTCGACGCGATCCCGGACGTGCGCTCGCCGCTGTGAAGGCCAATCAGAACGAACTCTAGCCGCGGCGTCCGATAAGCACAATTCCGGCGTACTGGTCCTGCGCGAGTCGGAGTACGGCAACTGAAATTACTCACCGTGGCATGACGGACCCCGAAACCTGCGATAGACTGACCCGGCCCAGCCAAACACAAAATCGGTGATTCAGTGCGAATCGAGCAGGTCGGTCCGACACTCCATAACGCATCACTGAGCATCGACCCCACGGATCAGTCCGTCGCGGGCAAGGGACTGTCGGCCGCCATTTCCACAGACGGCACCCGAGCCTACTTTGGCGCGCATTCCGGGGTGTGGCGATCGGACGACGGCGGCGTGACCTGGTGGCATCCGGAGCAGCCTCAGCCCGCGCCCGGACAAGCCGTGTCGGGCGCGCTCATCGTGCCCAACGTCTTCGATCTCGCGATCGATCCGATCAACAGCGACATCGTCTTTGCGGCCACCGGCCATGACGCCCGCTCGCCGGAGAAGAGTGGCGTGTATCGCTCGGTCGATGGCGCGCAATCGTGGACGCTGGTGCGGCAGGTCACGCGGACGGTGAACAACGTCACCACCGTGTTCCAGGTCAATCAGCTCGCGATCGCGCCCGACGAGCCGAACGTGATCTTCGCGGCGGCAGGCGCCTGCATCCTGCGCAGCCAGGACGGCGGGACGGGGTGGACGGAATTGACGCCGACACCTTCCACGAGCGACGACCAGTTTTGGCATGTCGCCACCGGCACGCGCTTTGGTGGGGAGCGCTGGGTGTTCGTGGTGGGCACCGGGGTCTGGTTCTCGCGCGATGGCGGCGACACGTGGTCGAAGGATCCGATCGGATTGACGCTCGGTCCGGCGACGGCGGTTTTTGTCACCGAGGCGGCCCGCTCGCTCGCCGTGCATCCCACCGACCCGCACATCGTCTTTCTCACGCAGGCCGATTTCAGGGTGTGGACGGGAAGTTATTTCGAATTGCCGGTCGGCCCCGGCATCTGGACCCAGCTCGCGTCCACGCCGGTGATTCCGGACGGCCCGACGGACAGCGGCTCCAACTTCATCGTCCCGCACGTCACGCCGGACCGGCAGTTTTTCCTGATCTGCTCCGACCGGCGCACCGTTCACATCGCGCACAACCTGCCGTTCAGCACCAGCACATGGCATCGGATGGAGGACGGCCACTGTCACGTCGACCCGCACGCCCTCGCGCTGACGCCCGACTTTTTCCCGGCGATTGCGTCGGGCAGCCCGCAGACGCGCGGCCGTGCCATCCTCATCAACGACGGCGGCGCCTACTTGAGCACCGACGGCGGCAGCTCGTGGTCTGCTGGCCAGAACATCGCGACGCTGAATGTCATCAACCTGGCCGTGAATCCGGTTGGAGCCAACGGAGCGCCGACGCTTTGCTTC
Organism: Casimicrobiaceae bacterium; assembly: GCA_035568975.1. Classification (GTDB taxonomy): domain Bacteria; phylum Pseudomonadota; class Gammaproteobacteria; order Burkholderiales; family Casimicrobiaceae; genus PALSA-1003. The sequence goes on along the minus strand of DATMNH010000235.1, from coordinate 18,810 downwards.
GGCTGTGGCGACAACGCCGGCTTTTCGTCCAGCAACGGTGGTGTGCAGTGGGTGACCCAGGACTACAACGGCGGAGACAACGATTGCGCCTTCTCCGATCCGGCGCAGCCGTCGCGCGCAATCGTGTTCGCCCCGCGCAGCGAGGGGCCCAACAACGTCTTCCGGCAGATCTTTCTCTACATAAACGGAGGCAGCGGACCACCCGATCTCGCCGTCGAAACTGGCGATCGCCACGAGATTCCCGGGCCGGTGAACCTGCCGCTGGTGCCGCCCTCAACCAAAAAGCTCGCGGCATGGAACGTGGTCAGCAACTTCGTCAATTTCGGCTACCGCCCGATCATCCTGACCATTCCCGGTGAAGCGCCGCTTCCCGACGGCGACACGATGATCGTCCGCTTCACGCCAAGCGCCGCGTTCCTCATGCGCACCTGGAAGTTGAGCCAGATCTCGAGCGCGAAGGACTGGGAATCGACCGCCGCTGCCGACGGACCGAACGTCAAGTCGTTCCAGGTCGGGCCGCCGCTGCCTGTTTTCGATGCCGCCATCGTGCAGGCGTCCGGCGGGCATCAGTCGACGGTGTTTTACTTCGGCGACGTCGTGCACGGCAATCGCAACACACTTGACGAAGGTCAGATGTTCCTGTGGAAGTGGACGCAAGGTCTGCCGGCGTGGCAGCAGATCGTGCCGCCGCCGCCACTGGTCATCTTCGCCGCGTCGCTCGGACCGCCCGGCGCGGTGCCCGAGGCGCCGCAGAACGCGCGCCGGTTCTTCGTCGATCCGTACCGGCCGTCGCTGCTTTATGTGCTCTCGGACGCGCACGTGTTCCGCTCGGACGACGGCGGACAGGGCTGGGTGATCGATGCGTCGCTCGAATCGCAGCTCACCCAGGGTCGCGCATTCCCGATGAACGTCGGTGAGGATGAGAACCCCGCCGAGGCGCTGCTGCGCGACATGCAGTTCGACCCGTACCGTCCCGGCACCCGCTTCGCGGCCGGCCCCTCGGGGGTCTTCGCGACCTACGACGGTGTGCGCTGGTCGGCACTCCTCGTCTCCGAGGCGATGGCGCTGCGGCCGAACAGTCTGACCTACGACTATCGATCGTGTCCGCGCGCGCTCTACGTGACGACGTTCAACAGCGGCCTCTTACGGCTCAGTCCATTCCCGCCGGACTGGGATTACCCGATGAACAGCCTGCAGGTCGCCATCGGCAACATCACCTTGCTGCGCGTGCACGACCTGGAAACGGGTTTTGGTCCGCCGGACGACGAGCTCGACGCGGAAGTTATCGTCCTGCTCGATACGGAGCCGGAGAAAGCGTTCGGCTTCCAGCTACGGACGGGCGACGAGCGCCCGGACGCGGACGGCAAGCTGCTCGAGCTGCGCGATGCGTTCGACAACAATCGGCGCGTGCGGCTCGAGTTTCTCCGCACCGGCTGTCGGACGGGACAGATCGTGCGCGTGATTTCACAACACTGAGCACAGCACTAAGCCAGAAGGAGCGACACCATGCCTCTCACCCTCAGCGGTCAATTAAGCCTCCTGCGCGTGCACGAACTGGGCTCCGGCTTCGGACCAGCGAACGATTTCATCGATGTCGAGGTGGTGGTGCAATTCGTCGGGCGCCCCAAGGACGCCTTCGGATTCCAGCTCCGCAACGACGATAACCTGCCGGCGCGCCAGGGCATGCTCGACCTGCTGCGAAGCTCGTTCAATCGCGGGTGGATCACCAACATCGACCACGAAACGCCCGCCGGCAAGCACAACGGCATCATCATCCGCGTGTGGCTCACGAAACCGGTGGGTACGCACGTGGGAGGCGGTGTCGGGGGTGGGGTTGTGCTTGAGGCTTGAGGCGATACTGACGCCGGTCCCAGTCCCTACGAGGCGACGGAATGCGTATCGGGTGTACTTTGCCACCGTCAAAAGCCGATGGATTCCCGCCTTCGCGGGAATGACGAATCAGTGAGACTTTTGCGAGAATGACGAATCAGCGAGACTTTCGCGCGAATGATGAATAAGGGAGGCTCCGCAAGATTCTCGTTGTTCCCGAGAAGCGCGGACCAGCGGCGTTGTGCCTACGCCGCGATGCGCCTCGGCGGCAGCGGTTCGATGCCTTTCAGGCGTGACGGGTCCTGCGCGAGCTTCCAAAGATCGAGCGCTTCCTGCATGCGGATCCAGCTTTCGGGTGAGTGACCGAGCAACCTGGCGATGCGCGCAGCGAGTTCGATCGACAGGTCGCGCTTTTCCTGCAGGAGCGTATTGACCGTCACTCGCGACACACCCAGGCGACTGGCAAGCTCGCCCTGCGACATCCGCAACGCGGGTAGGACGTCCTCGCGCAAGATAGCACCCGGGTGCGTGGGCTTGCGGCGGCGATCGCGGAGCGTCTTCATCAGTGATAGTCCTTCAAGAGCAACGTCGAAGGTATCCATTATCGCAATTCCTCGGCTGCGCATCAGCCTTCCGGTCTAGGTTCGAATTGGGTAGCCGACTGAGGGATTTGGAACGCGCCGCGGCCTGAACCGCCAGGGATCGCTTCGCAAGTTTAAGCTCGTCATCCCCGCGAAAGCGGGGATCCATTTTGCGACCGTCAAACGACACTGGATTCCCGCTTTCGGGGGAATGACGAGCTAAGGGACGCAAACGATTGGATCGTAAAAGGTGTGCGCTTTCCTGTCGGCACCGAGTTTCGCGCCAACTATAAAGGCCAGACTTGGCTTGGACCGCTGAGTGCAGAGCTCTTGTGGTTAACGGAAAGCGACGGGCACGAGACTGGCGACTGATGGCTTGACATCGATGTATATCACAGTAATATACAATTCATGATCGATCTGGCCCGGATTGTCGGGTTTGAATGGAACGCCGGAAACGCGCGAAAGAATAAAAAGCATGGCGTCTCGCAAAGCGAAGCCGAGCAGGTGTTTTTCGACGCCCGATTGCTCATGGTGGCGGACCCAAGGCCCTCGGTCGACGAAGCGCGTTATCACGCATTGGGCACGACACTCGACCGACGGCACCTGCACATTACGTTCACGTTACGAGCAGAAGGAACGCTGATCAGAGTCGTTTCCGCACGCGATATGCATCGGAAGGAAAGGCAAATCTATGACCGCGAAGACTAAGCTTCCACGGTTCAAATCGGAAGAACAGGAGCGTAAATTCTGGGAAGCGCGCGACAGTGCGGAGTTGGTCGACTGGTCGAGCGCAAAGCGCGTGCGGCTGCCCAATCTCAAGCCGTCGACCCAAAGCATCTCGCTGCGCCTGCCGCTGCACACACTCGAGCGAATCAAAGCCGCTGCGAATGCGCGAGACGTACCCTACCAGTCGCTGATCAAGGTGTGGCTGGAAGAGAAGCTCTCGGCATAATCGATCGTGCGCGCGGACGAGGTGATCGACTAGCATTCGAGCCGGCCAGCATACTCACCCTTCTGGCGAACGGCTCGCTTTGTTCGACGTGCATGGGACGGTGGGCAACGCTGACTCGTGTACAGCGACGACGTCGATGCTCTCGGCGTCGTTGACGACACCGGCAGACGCTGGCGCAGTGACCCTCAACGCCTCCAGCACGCGAGGTTCACGGCTGTCGGAGTCGATGCTTGCCGGAATGACCACCGCCACGCTGATGGTGATCGCCGTCATGGCGACCGCGGCGATACCGAAAGCGACGCGCGGGCTCGAGGGTTGGTAGCGGTTCACGGTTATCTCCTCATTCGGTTCTTTGCCGGTGCGCTCTCCCTTTGGTAAGACGCGGAGAGGGTGCCCTTGGCGGTGGCGATCGCGAGCAGCGTGGGGTAGAACTGGACAAATGTGGTATCCACCGCGGCGTGATCGCTGTGGCACGAGTAGCAGTCCGCGCTTTGCGGAATCATCGGTGCGGGCTTCCCCTCGTCGAAGACGAAGAACGCCCACTTTCCCGCAAAGCCTGCTTCGTCTTTTACATGAACCTCCAGCCCCATCACCGTGCCCTGGTACTGGCCCGCCTTGTTGATGGAGCCCTTGCTCTCCGCGCCGCGAGCTTCGAGGACGAGCATGGTCTTGTCCGGCCAGGTACCCGTCTGCAGGAAGGATCGGTAGGCGTCAGGATTGACGAAGACGTTGTCGAACATGTGGTGGTCCATACGCATCGCGGGGTTGTAGCTCATGTCAAAGCCAGTCCCGAGGTACACCCACTGGCGATAATCCTCGGGGAGACGGAGCTGCCCGTCGGCGGTATAGGCCGGAGCGGCGATGGGGGTCGGCGCCTCGCCGGCGGCGGCCAGGGAAGCGAGCAGTGCCGAGCCGGCAAGCACGAGCAATAGTTGGGTGCGCATGGCGAGAGTGTGGCCCGCAACGCGCTCCACGCACAGACCGCTCGCTGCAGGGAGCAGTCGATTCCCTGCATGACCCGCTGCAGGCACCGGATGCCGGCGTAAGATGCCCGGCATGAATGCGAAGCCGATAGCCGCACAGCCGCCGCAGTGGTACTGGATTGCGGCGATCTGGTGCGGACTGGGTCTCTTCGATGCGACGCAGAACGTGGTGGTCATGCGCGCGGAGGGGATGCACCACGCATGGATGAACCTGTGGCTGATGCTGCTGCTCTCGTGGCTACCATGGGCGCTGGTCACACCCCTGGTAATGCAAATGGGCAGCCGCTACCCGCTGCTGCCGGTACGCTCGCCGACGGCGTGGATGAGGCACGCAGCTCTCTGGGCGACAATCAGTCTCGTCGCTGCGGCCTGGATGGCGGGTCTCCAGGAAGTGCTCAATCCGTGGACGTCCAACGTTCCGCCGGGGCCGTACGTGGATTTGTGGCTGGTGAAATTCTACGACCAGCTATGGTCGTCGCTCATTCTCTACTGCTGCATTCTGATCGCCAGGTACATGCTCGACTCGCGGGAGCGATTGGCGCGGCAAGAGGTGGAGGCGGCGCGACTCGCCGAGCAGCTCACCAAGGCCGAGCTCGCCGCGTTGCGGCATCAGGTCGAGCCGCACTTCCTGTTCAATGCGCTCAATGGCGTCGCTGGGTTGGTGCGTACCGGACAAAACGAGAGCGCGGTGGAAATGATCGCGCGGCTGAGCGATTTCATGCGCCACCTGGTGCAGGATTCCGGTCGGCAGGAAGTGCCCCTGGCAGAGGAGCTGAAGTTCGCGCAGATGTATCTGGGCATCCAGAGCGCACGATTTGCCGATCGCCTGCGAGTGAAAATCGACGTCGCAAACGATACCGGTCGCGCGATCGTGCCCAGCCTGATCCTGCAGCCGATCGTGGAAAACGCGGTCAAGCACGGCATCGCGGCGCGAGCGAAAGGAGGCGCGATCGAGATTCGCGCGGCTCGGGCGAATGGCAAGCTGACGCTCTCCGTCTACAACGACGGCCCGGGACTGCCGGCGGACTGGGAGGCAAATGGCGCGGCGATCGGACTCTCCAACGTGCGCAACCGGCTGCACGGCCTCTATGGAGACGATGCCACGCTGAAGGTCGGCAACGAAGGCCGGCGCGGCGTGAACGTGTCGATCTCGATGCCGTTCCGGGAGCAGTGAGCGGTGCTGCAGGGAGAGGAGCGCCGGAAGATCCGCGCGCTCATCGTCGATGACGAGCCGCTCGCGCTCGGCAACCTGCGGGTGTTGCTGGCGCGGGATCCTGGCGTCGAAATCGTCGGCGAATGCAGGTCGGGCATAGAGGCGCTGGCGGAAATTCGCAAGAAGAAACCGGAGCTCGTGTTTCTCGATGTGCAGATGCCGGAGGTCGACGGCTTCGATGTTCTGGAACAGCTCGGCGCCCTGATGCCGCCGGCCCTGGTGTTCGTGACCGCTTACGACCAGTACGCGTTGCGGGCGTTCGAGGCGGGAGCGCTCGACTACCTGCTGAAGCCCTTCGACAACGCCCGGTTCGACCTGACACTGGCGCGGGCGAAGGAACGCATTGCGCGGCGAAACGCAGCGCCGCGAACGATCGAGCGCGTGGCGATCAAGAACGCGGGCCAGGTGCTGTTCCTGAGCGTTTCCGAGATCGACTGGATCGAAGCCGCGGACTACTACGTGTCCCTCCACGCCGGGACGCAAACCCACCTGCTGCGCCGAAGCATGGCGGACGTCGAAGAAGAACTGGAGCAGGCGGCGTTTTGCCGGATCCACCGCTCAGCCATCGTGAACCTGGACCGGGTCGGACGCCTCGAGACCAATCAAGACGGCGCAACCGAGGTGGTCCTCACCAATGGCACACGACTGCGATTGAGCCGGCGCTACCGCAGGCAGTTGCAGATGCGGTTGGGACTGCGCGATGCGTGAGGTGAGGGTGATCGACTCGCAAGCGACCGCTTGCTCTGCTCTAATTCAATTTCGCTCATCGGACCAAACCCCGGTAAAGTAGCAGATCCCATCGTGTAATCGTTGGAAAACAGTGGGGAGTTTCCCGCTATGACATCAGAGTTGAAATCGTTGATGGACTCCGTGCGCGAGTTCTCCAACGAGAGAGATTGGGATCAATTCCATTCCCCCAAAAACCTTGCATGCGCACTATCCGTGGAAGCGGCAGAACTTCTAGAACACTTCCAGTGGCTCTCGGAAGCACAAAGTTATGCGCTACCGCTCGACAAGCGAAACGAAATAAGCGAAGAGGCAGCAGATATCTTTCTCTATCTTTTAAGCCTCGCTGAGAAACTCGATTTTGACCTAATCGCGGCTTCGCGACGTAAGCTTTTACTCAATGCCGAGAAATATCCTATCGATAAGTCACGCGGTACGAGCAAAAAGTACACGGAGCTTTGACCGCAAGCCGCGAACAGCGAGGATCCCGAGTTGATTGTTTACCAGGCGACGAAGACGGGATTTCTGGATGACTGTTTTAAGCGAGACATCCAGGAAGTCATTTGTGCCGCTTATTACGAAAGTACCAAGCGCAGAGTCAGTCCCGCTGAGGTGCGGTCGTGGAAGGAGTCCCTTCTCTGTATGGCAAAAGTCCTCCACGTCGATGACATTCCGGAGGATTCAGGAGTAGCGATCGAGTACAACATTCCGCAGACCGGCAAACGGATTGACTTCCTGTTGACCGGGCGCGGTGCTGACAACAGCGCGAACGTGATCATAGTAGAGCTCAAGCAGTGGTCCGAAGTCAAACGCACTTCCAAGGATGCGATCGTGATCACCCGCCTGTCCGCTGGTGAACAGGAAGTAAGCCACCCGTCATATCAAGCGTGGTCTTATGCGGCGCTGCTGAAGGGATTCAACGAGGCGGTATACGAAGGCGGCCTCCTTCTTCAACCATGCGCATACTTGCATAACTATGTATCTGACAACGTCATCAACAATGCCTTCTACGGCCCGCACATCGACAAGGCTCCGCTGTTCCTCAAGGGTAATCTCGAACGTGAGCGATTACGCAACTTTGTCAGGCAATACGTCAAGTTCGGGGATGATTCCAACCTGATTTACCAAATTGAGAACGGACGCATTCGTCCATCCAAGATGCTAGTAGACAGCTTGGTTGGGATGATCAAAGGAAACCAGGAATTCGTTCTCGTCGACGATCAGAAGGTGGTTTACGAGACCTCCATCGCGCTCGCGCGGGGCGCATCAGCAGTGAACAAACAAGTGGTGATCGTCGAAGGGGGACCAGGCACTGGCAAGTCCGTCGTGGCGGTTAACTTGCTTGTTACGTTGTCCAAGCTCGGACTTGTTTGCCGATACGTTTCAAAAAACGCTGCGCCAAGATCCGTGTACGAAAGTAAGCTTACGGGCGTAATGAGAAAGACCGAGATTTCGAATCTATTCTCTGGCTCAGGCGCGTTCACGGTCACTGAAGAAAACTGTTTTGACGTCCTAATCGTCGATGAAGCCCACAGACTCAACGAGAAATCTGGGCTTTATTCGAACCTCGGGAACAACCAAATCAAGGAACTCATCTCGGCTGCCAAATGCACGATTCTGTTTGTTGATGATGATCAGCGAGTCACACTGAAGGATATAGGCAGCAAAAGTGAAATCGACAAGTGGGCGAAGGAGCAATGTGCCCAAGTGACGAACCTAGAGCTACTGTCTCAGTTTCGGTGCAATGGCTCCGACGGCTATCTCGCTTGGTTAGATAACACTCTTGAGGTTCGACCAACGGCTAACGAGCGCCTAGACCTGAAGGAATTTGACTTTCGTGTTCTGGATTCGCCGCAAGATTTGCATGATTTGATTGAAGGGAAGAACAAGATTGGTAACAAGGCGCGCATGGTCGCTGGGTATTGTTGGCAATGGGCGAGCAAAAAACACCCTGACCAATTCGACATCGCTATCGCTGAGCACGGGTATAGGAAGCGATGGAATCTAACTAGCGACGGAAGTCTGTGGATCGTCGCGCCGCAGTCGGTTGATGAGGTCGGGTGTATTCATACCAGCCAAGGGCTGGAACTGGACTACGTTGGGGTGATTATTGGACCGGACTTAATTGTTAGGGACGGTAAAGTCGTAACTCGGCCTGAACAGCGCGCCAAGTCTGACAAATCGCTCTCAGGGTACAAGAAGCTTTGGGCGTTAGATCCGATGTCGGCAGAGAGGCGCGCCGATCAGATCATCAAGAACACGTATCGCACTCTAATGACAAGGGGCATGAAGGGATGCTACGTGTTCTGTATTGATGCGGAGACTGCGAAATATTTCAGGTCGCGGCTAGCGATCGAGCCCTTTAGTGCCGCGCCCGTCACAGGATTGAAGACGCCTCCTTTGCCTTCAGAAGCTCTAGTCGTGAACGCTGTGTTGCCATTCAAGCGTGTGCACAAACGCGTGGGCAGAGGTAGCAACATGGTTCCCCTCATTAATCTGAAATTTGCGGCAGGCGCGTTCAGTGACGGCCAGTCTTTTGATCCCGCCGATTCGGAATGGGTCGAAATTCCCGGATTGATCAATCCGCAACCGGGATTGTTCGTCGCGCAGGTGCTTGGGGAGTCGATGAACCGTCGTATTCCAAATGGAGCATGGTGCTTGTTTAAGGCCAATCCGACAGGATCAAGAATCGGGAAGATCGTTGTTGTCCAGCATCGAAGCATTCACGATGACGATCTGGGAGGTATGTACACAGTCAAGTTGTATTTGAGCGAAAAGGTGACTGACGAGGAAGGATCGTGGCGGCACGCGTCAATTCAGTTGAGTCCGGACAGCACTCACGCTGATTTCAAACCCTTGACTATCTTATCGGCGCGAGACGACGAGCTTCGTGTGGTGGCTGAGTTCTTAAGAGTGCTGGTTTAAGTATCCTCGACTAACGCATCGTCACTAGGCGCGTCGGCGGCATTGAGTACCCGAGTTTGATTAGTGATGCCCGTCTAGCGACGTATCGCACTTGTGGCGACCTGGCATGTCCACCACTACACGCTACTTCAAGTTCGATCAATTGCAGCTGCGGGGTCCGAGCGCGGCGACGGTGATCAAGCTCATGATGGCTTGCAACGACATGGCATTGGCAAATGAGGGGATCCAATGGGCAAGAGACGCGTTAATTGGAAAACTCAAATTCAAACGCCAAGGCGCACTGATGTACTACTCGCGACTAGAATCGTCTCATCTAATGGAAGGATTCGTGGTCTTGGAATCGCTTTTAGCTACTCCGGAACTAAGTGCGGCAGTCGCGCGATGCGACCAGGAAGCGCAGAACTCGCTTGCATTGATAAAGGGCTACTTGCCGGGTGGACCGAAACGAGCCGCGTTCGAACGAATCGTAGTCCGCGTCCGCCACAACCTAACATTTCACTACGACAAAGGCGGCCAACTCATTTTGCGGGGGATAGCGGATAGGGCGAGTCGTCCCGTTAGCAACGCAACGAGCGTCACCCGCGGCAGTTCTATGCATCTATGGCGATGGGGCATCGCCGACGACCTCATTGATACAATAGTTGTCAGGCAAATATGGCAACTTCCCAGAGACGGAGACCTTGAGGAAGACGTAAATCATATTGTTGACGAACTCCAGTCAATCGTGCTCGCATTTGTCGACTTCTCAGGTGAGTTTATTTGGTGCTACCTACACGCTTGAACCGTTAGAAGTGCCTACTGCAAAAGGAACTGCCTAAACGCGATGCGCTTCTGGGTTGGCGTAACCGACAGGGCATGGTTCGACCGGCTGCGCACGCAGGCGCCGGATGAGGTCAACTTTTGGCAACCATCCGCGGCTCCGGTGGCGACGTTCCTGGAGCCCGGCACGCCGTTTCTATTCAAGCTGCATTCTCCGAGTAACTTTGTGGTCGGCGGCGGATTCTTCGTCCGGTTCAGTGCACTTCCCGCGCGGCTGGCATGGGAAGCATTCGGCGAGAAGAATGGCGTCTCAGATTATGCAGATCTAAAGCGGCGGATCGAGCGATACCGGAAAGCGCCGATTCGCGGGGATCCGGAGATCGGCTGCAATGTTCTGAACGCGCCGTTCTTCTTCGCCGAGGCAGATTGGATTCCAGTTCCGGAGGACTGGGCGCGGAACATAGTGCGCGGTAAGACGTACGACACTGCAGAGACGATAGGGCTCAAGCTATGGAACGCGGTAGACGGACACGTTGGTGGATTGGTTCAGTCTAGCGTGCTTGCCGGCGGTGCCCGCCGATATGGCGCAGAATACCTAACGAGAGCGCGCCTCGGACAGGGGGCTTTCCGAGTGCTTGTCACAGAAGCATACAGTCGACGGTGTGCTATTACGGGCGAACGAACTTTGCCGGTCCTAGAGGCGGCGCATATCCGACCGTACGCGAATGACGGCCCGCACACAATCAGCAACGGTATTCTGTTGCGGGAAGATCTTCACACTTTATTCGATGATGGCTACATAACGCTCACGGAAGACCTTTGTGTCGAGGTCAGTCGGAGGATCCGCGAAGAGTTCGAAAATGGACATGAGTATTACGCGCATCACGGCCATCACGTGAAAGCAATGCCCGCGCGCGTAGAGGAACGCCCCGCAACCGATTTTTTGCGATGGCACAACGAGCATGTCTTTGTCGGATAGGCATCTGCCACATGCCATGCTAGGTTTGGCAACCGACGCCAAGATAGCCGACACTTCCGCCATAAGATGTTAGACGCAACGATACGACAGGCAGCTTTCGCTTGGCTCGCGGAGCAGGTCGCGCTCCATGGGGCGGTTCTGTCGCGCGAGCTACTAGCGCGCGGATTCATAGTTGAAGGAGAGCGCATTCCGTTGGTTAGCCCACAAGGAATATTCAAGCCTCAGGGCATGGAAGTTCCACTTTCTATTACCACGGCGCCTGAGGGACCTTATCGAGATTCGCTCGGCCCGGACCAGCTATTGAACTACAAATACCGAGGCACAGACCCAAACCATCGTGACAATGTCGGTTTGCGCGAGGCAATGGTTCGCCGTGTTCCACTCGTGTATTTCCACGGCCTAATCCCTGGAAAATACTTGCCGCTGTGGCCCGTTTTCGTCGTGGGCGACGATCGAACGTCACTTACTTTCAAGGTAGCACTGGATGACGACGCTGCATTTCGAAAACTGGCTGGCCCTTTCACGATGTCGGATTCAGTCGACGTAGAGGCTCCGATCCGACGCGGTTATCTCACGGCCATCGCTAAGGTTCGGATCCACCAGCAAGCATTTCGCGAGCGAGTGATCAGCGCATACCAACAACAATGCGCGTTGTGCGGATTAAAACACGATGAGCTGCTTGACGCTGCTCATATTGTTGCGGACAGCGACCCGGAAGGTGAGCCTGTTGTCGAAAACGGCATAGCATTGTGCAAGCTTCACCATGCCGCATTCGACAAGTACTTCCTTTCCGTTAGGCCCGACTACACAATTCAGATTCGGAAAGATGTGCTGCTTGAGCGTGATGGACCGATGCTTAAGCATGGGCTGCAAGGCCTTCATGACAAACAAATCTTCATTCCACGAAGGATGAGCAATCGCCCGAATCGGAATTTTCTGGACCGACGCCATCTGCGATTCTTGGAGCTCGCGGGCTCCTGACCCCCGGTACCAGTAGACTCGGAACTGACCGCGCGTGACGGTGCGAGAAGCAAGCTCGGTGAGGAATGAAGCGGCCGCAAAAGTAACCGCATTCCAATGTCGTAACCTTCCATGGCTCACCCAACCGAGGCCAAATTCGACATCGCCATCATCGGCGGCGGAATCATCGGCTCCAGTATCGCCTACTTCCTCCTAAAAGAATCCCCAACCCTCTCCCTCTGCGTAATCGAACCCGACCCCACCTACGAGTTCGCCTCCACACTTCGCGCCTCCGGCGGCTGCCGCGTCCAGTTCACCTGCCCGGAAAACATCGCGATGTCGCTCTACAGCATCGGCTTCATCAAGGCGTTCGAGCAGGCGATGGCGGCCAATGGCCGTCCGGCGCCGGTAGATTGGGTCGAAGGCGGCTATCTTTTCATCGTCCCTCCAGACAACGTTGCCGACCTCGAGCGCAATGTGCGCAGGCAGCGCTCTGAAGGTTGCCTGGTCGATCTGCTCACGCCGCAGGAGCTCAAGAACAAATTTCCGTCGATGAATGTCGACGATCTGGGAGCGGGAGCGCACACCCCGCACGACGGCTGGTGCGATCCGAACGGACTGTTGTGGGGCTTTCGCCGGAGAGCGGTCGAGCTGGGTGCGGTCTATGTGAAGGATCGCGTCGTGGCTGCCGAGATGGAGAAGGCGTTGGTTCGAGCCGTCGTGCTCGCGAGTGGAGAGCGCGTTGCGGCCGATGCCTTCGTCAACGCCGCCGGCGCCTGGTCCGGCGAAGTCGCGGCGATGTTTGGCATGAAGCTGCCGGTGACGCCCATGCGCCGCTTCGAGCACTACTTCACCGCCGGGTCGCCGATCGAGCGCCTGCCCTATGTCAAGGATGTGGCCCGTCTTGCATTCCGTTCGGAGGGCAAGGGCTTCTCGGGAGGCCTGGTGGATGGCGACGAGCGTCGCGGTTTCAACTTCGAGGTCGATCACGACTACTTCGAGCGGGTCGTATGGCCGGCGGTGGCGCATCGATTCCCGGCCTTCGAAGCCGCCAAGTGTCACCGCACCTGGTCAGGGCTCTACGAGCAGAACGAGCTGGACGGCAATCCCGTCATCGGGCGCTGGAGCCGCGTGCCGAATCTCTACACCGTCGCCGGCTTTTCCGGCCACGGGATGATGCATGCGCCGGCCGCGGGGAGAGCGATCGCGGAGCTGGTGGTGCATGGGCGGTATCAGACGATCGATTTAGGAAGGTTGGGGTATGAGCGGGTGGAGGCGGGTGAGCCTTATGCGGAGGAAGGTATTCTATAAGTAAGTGCTCGCTGATAAGTTCACAACCCGCCGTACCTTCATTTACACGAAGACGCAAATCTAGGACCTTGTCCTGAGGACAGGCTATGGCCTGACAAACTGCTTGCATAAAGCCGGCTTTAACCTGCATAATATTGTTATTCAGCAGGTCATAACCTGTCACGCGAGTGCCACATGGTCAACCAAAAGGGCAACCTCAAGCGCCAGCAATTGGATGACGCCCTGCGCGTCTATCCGACGGCAAAGTCAGCAACCCCGCCACGTAGCGGCTGGATTCGCAGCATTCGCGAAGCTCTCGGTATGACCCAGAGTCAGCTTGGGGCCAAGCTCGGCATTAGCCGCCAATCGGTTCAAGACTTCGAAAAAGCCGAGGTAGAACGCAGGATTACCCTGGACAGCCTGGACCGACTCGCGCGCGCCATGGGCTGCCGGTTGGTTTATGCCCTAGCGCCTGAAACGGGTTCACTTGAAGACCTTCGAACTCGCCGTGCCGAAGCCATCGCCGATGCCATGTTGAAGCCGACGACGCACTCGATGAAATTGGAAGATCAGGGTGTTTCCAAACGAACCCGTCAGCGTCAGCGCAAAGAACTCATAGACACGTTGCTCACCGGCAGCGCACGGAATCTGTGGCGATAGAACTCGAGTATCCACCGGGTGCAACACCACTCGACCCGGATGAAGCGGCGGGACTGATTCCATCCCATATCGCGACGCAGGGGCAGCTTAACGAGTGGGAGCTGGCGAACATCCTCGAAGGCGAACGATGGGCGTTTGCGCGCAAGCACAAGAGGTTGATCGAAAGCGATTTCGTTCGCGGCCTGCATAAGCGGATGTTCGGCGATACCTGGCGGTGGGCTGGAACTTTTCGGGACAGTGGGAAGAATATTGGGCTCGATCCTGCGGATATTCAGCCGGCGCTCCACAATCTTTGCGAGGATGTCAAAGCGCAGCTCAAACATGAGAGCTATCCGCTCGATGAAATTGCGGCACGCTTCAGTCACAAGCTGGTTTGGATTCATCCTTTTGCGAACGGTAACGGTCGCCTATCGCGAACCATGGCAGACGTGCTACTCGTGCAGTACGACGCGTTGCGCTTCAGCTGGGGCGCTAGAAACCTGGTAGCCGACGGCGAGGTGCGGCAGCGATACCTTCATGCATTGCGCGCCGCAGACGCGAGAGACTACCGCCCGTTACTAGCTTTCGTACGGTCATGATTCCGTAACGATGAGCAAACTCACCTCACCGCGCTGCGTGATCATCGCCGGCCCGAACGGTGCAGGCAAGACGACGTTCGCGCGCGAATTTCTGCCGAAGGACACCGACGTCGTCCATTTCGTCAATGCCGATTTGATCGCTGCTGGACTTTCCGCGCTGAAACCAGAAATTGCCGCCGTGACCGCAGGACGAGTGTTCCTCGCCGACTCCCGCGCGATGTCGTCTTGCGGCGCTTCGGCCGTAGTTGGACCAACTTTGTTCGGATCTACCGCCCGCTGGCGAACACCTGGTCGGTGTATGATAATTCCGGAGTGGAACCGCAATTGTTGGAGCAAGGACCATGACACGAAAACCCCCTCAGGGACAACTGAAGCCCAATGAATTTTCCCGAGCGGTGGGTCGCGCGCTGCGGCGTGCTGGGCTTCGCGCGCGCGAAACAGCCCGAATGCACGGCACGTCCATTTATATTTCACGTAACGGCAAGGTCGTCGCGGTCAAGCCTTAGCGCGCGTTCCCTCGCATTTGTCGCGGTCTCTCGCGAAAGTGGCGTCTAATTTCGGGCCGCCTGTCTGCCCGGTGTCCCAGCCCCAAATTATCTTGTCGTGCTCGCGAGTGGCGAGCGCGTTGCGGCCGATGCCTTCGTCAACACCGCCGGCGCCTGGTCCGGCGAAGTCGCGGCGATGTTCGGCATGCAGTTGCGGTGACGCCCATGCGCCGCTTCGAGCTGGTGGTGTGGATAAATTACTCGTATCGGGTCGTCTATGTGCGCTTTATCGGGACTCACAATCAATACGACCGGATCGACGCGCAGACAATTTAGGAGTAATGCAATGGAAATCAAGCCTATCGTGACCAAGGCCGACCACCGCGCCGCGCTGAAGGAGATTGAGTCGCTAATGTCAGCGCGGTCAGGCACGCCCGACGGCGACCGACTCGATGTGCTGGTTACGTTGGTCGAAGCCTGGGAGAAAAAGCGTTACCCGATGGAGCTACCGGACCCGATCGAAGCCATCAAATTTCGCATGGACCAGGCGGGTCTCGGACCGAAGGACCTTGTACCGATGATCGGCCAACTCAATCGCGTCTACGAGGTCCTTGCCCGCAAGCGTCCCCTAACGCTGCAGATGATTCGACGCTTGCACCGGGACCTTGGTATTCCGGCCGAGTCGCTTATCAAACCGTCTGTCGAGGAGCCTGCTGCGTGAAGCGAAACGCCGCGCTATCTGAAGACGAACGTGGCCGCAGCATCGTCATTGCGCCGCTCCGCAACATCGTCATTCCCGCGAAAGCGGGAATCCATGTTGCGACCGTCAAGGTCAAAATGGATCCCCGCTTGCGCGCGGATGACGGCGTGGCACGATGTCCCACGCGATGTCGTGCTTCGGCGCTTTGGTCGCAGCTGGACAAATTTTGTGGGCATCTATCGTCCACTGGCAAATGCCTGGTCGGTGTATGATAATTCTCGAGCAGAGGCGCAATTGCTGGAGGAAGGTCCTTGAAATCGAATACAACCCAACGACGGCCAAAACCGAGCGAATTTTCTCGAGCCGTGGAGCGGGGATTGCGTCGCGCAGCTCTTCGCGCGCGCGAAACGGCTCGAATGCACGGCACTCCAATTTACATCTCGCGAAACGGCAAGGTCGTTGCAATCAAGCCATAAAGCGCGTTCCGTTGCAGGTATCGCGATCTCCCGCGAAAGCGGCCTTTAATTTCGCGGCACCCGTGTCCATCCGGTGCCCTGACGCGCAATAACGTCGTCGTGCTTCCTCCGGGGGATCTCGCCATGTTCGCCAAGTTGTTCTATCGCATCCTTGTCGCCACCGCTCTCGGGTTCGGGTTGAGCGGCGCCAGTGACGCCCAGCAGGTCGTGCGTGTCGGATCGACGCCGACTGGCATTCCCTTCACGTTCCTCGACACCAAGACCAACCAGATCTCCGGGATCATGGTCGATATCATCAAGGAGATCGGCAAGGATCAGGGTTTCACCGCCGAAGTGAGTCCCATGACCTTCAGCACGCTGATCGCGTCGCTGCAGGCGAACAAGATCGACGTCATCGCCGCGGCGATGTACATCACGGCACCGCGCCAGGAGATCGTCGACTTCAGCGACCCGATCTATACCTATGGCGACGGGCTGGTCGTGTCGGCGAAGGACCCGAAGGACTACAAGACGCTCGAGGATCTGAAGGGGGAGATCGTCGGTGCGCAGATCGGCACCGCTTACGTGAAGCCCCTTACGGATTCGGGCCTGTTCAAGGAGATCAAAGTCTACGACTCGATCCCCGACATCATTCGCGACGTGAACATCGGCCGCATCAAGGCTGGATTCGCCGATTATCCGATCGTCGCGTACCAGATCGCCCAGGGCGGATATCCGGAGGCCCGCGTCGCGAAAAACTACAAGTCGATGCTCGTCGGCAGCGTCGGCATCGCGGTGCGCAAGGGCGACAAGGCGATGCTCGACAAGGTCAACGCGTCGTTGCGCAAGATGAAGGCCGACGGCACGATCGACAAGATCCTCGCGAACTGGGGACTCAAGTAAACCGGCGCGGCTGGGCGAAGCTCTGAATAAGTTGCCCGCTCGCCAAATGCACGACCAAGTCGTCATTCCCGCGAAAGCGGGAATCCAAATTGCGACCGCACAAAGTCAAAATGGGTCCCCGCTTTCGCGGGGACGACGGCCTTGTCAACCAGTTTGGTACGGCTCGATAAGCTGACGTTCCTAAGCCGTCCAAACTGCCGTGCTCTCCCGCAACGATCTCGCGGAATACCTGCCGCTGCTGGCGAAGGGTGCGCTGGTCACGGTCGAGGTCTTTGTGTGCGCGTTGGTCGTGGCCACGCTCCTTGGGTTGGTGTGGGCGCTGATGCGCGTGTCGAGGGTGCGTGCCCTGTCCGGCTTCTCCAAGGTGCTGATCAACGCAGTCCGCGGCATCCCTATCCTGGTCCAGCTCTTCTACATCTACTTCGTCTTTCCGGAAATCGGCGTCCAGCTTTCGGCGTTCGAGGCGGGCGTCATCGGTCTCGGTTTTGCGTATTCCTGTTACATGGCGGAGGTGTTTCGCGGCGGAATCGAGGCGGTCGATCCGGGACAGGTGGAAGCCGCCCAGTCGCTTGGCATGGGCCGCGCACTCATCCTCTGGCGCGTGGTATTGCCGCAGGCGTTCAAGATCGCGCTGCCGCCGTACGGCAACACGTGCATCATGCTATTGAAGGACACGTCGCAGACCTCGATCATCACCGTGGCCGAGCTCTCCTTCGAGGGCAGGCTGATCGCGTCGTCGACGTTCAAGAACACCGAGATTTTCACGCTGGTGGCGGTCTGGTACCTGGTGATGTGCGTGCCGCTGATACTCCTGGTCGGTCGGCTCGAGAAGAAGTTCGGGCGGAAATGATCGCGATCCACGGTGTGCGCAAGTCGTTCGGGAGCAACCTCGTGCTAGATGGGATCTCGCTCGAGGAGCTCGGGCCGAAATGATCGCGATCCACGGCGTGCGCAAGTCGTTCGGGAGCAACCTCGTGCTGGACGGGATCTCGCTCGAGGTGAGGTTGGGCGAAGTGGTCTGCGTGATCGGGCCCTCGGGTTCCGGCAAGTCGACGCTGCTTCGCTGCGTGAATGGCCTCGAATCCTACGACGCCGGCGAAATCACCGTGGAGGGCCAACGCGTGGATCGCGATGCACGCAACATCGTGGCGATCCGTGAAAAGGTCGCGATGGTGTTTCAGCGATTCAATCTTTTCCCGCACCGTACCGCGCTCGAGAACGTGATCGAGGGTCCGGTCTACGTAAAACGTGAGCCACGTGCCGAGGCGAGCGAGCGCGCGCGCGCACTGCTGGCGCGAGTCGGCCTTGCCGGCAAGGAAGATGACTACCCACACCGGCTCTCTGGTGGCCAGCAGCAGCGTGTGGCAATCGCGCGGGCCCTGGCGATGCGTCCCCGGGCGATCCTTTTCGACGAACCCACGTCGGGGCTCGACCCCGAGCTGGTCGGCGAGGTGCTCGCCGTCATGCGCGTGCTCGCGAACGACGGCATGACGATGATCGTGGTCACGCACGAGATGGGTTTCGCGCGCGAGGTGGCGGATCGAGTGATTTTCATCGACGGCGGCAAGATCGTCGAGCAGGGCGGGGCGCGCGACCTGCTGAGCGCGCCGCAGCAGGAACGAACGCAGGACTTCCTGCGTCGCGTGACGCATCCGATTTGACCGGTGAGCATTACGCAAATGAGTTATGGAAATGCATCTTTAGCTCGTCATTCCCGCGAAGGCGGGAATCCATTGTGCGGTCACACAAGGTCAAAATGGGTCCCCGCCTTCGCGGGGACGACGGTCAATCAATGAACTATTCAGTTGCACTATTGGTCTCCGCCTTT
>DATMNH010000234.1:0-19594 GCA_035568975.1 Casimicrobiaceae bacterium | reverse complement strand
AACACCAGAACACTTGTTGAGGAGAAACCATGGAGATATCGAGGGTGCTTGGTTGGCATCGCACGTCGATTACGTCCGGTCTGATCGCGCTTTTTTGCATTGTGTTACCCGCATCTGCCGGCGGCCCGACCATTGGCGAGGCGGCACTGCAGGCCACCGTACCCAGAGCAGTATGCGGCCCCGGCGATCATCCCGAAACCGCGTTGCAAGGGCAAGTACCGGCGTATTTGCGGGCATCCGGCTTCCACGGCTTCAACTGCAATTTGCAGCTCGTGAGCCAGAGCAGAGGCGACGGTGCGAACTGGCAGACGGCCGAGTTCAAGGACCGGGCGGGTCACACTTGCGCTTATCACGGCACCGCGTTCACGACCGCCAATCGAACGAATGTTGGCGTCCCCGTCATCGACCTGACCAACCCGGCCAACCCGACCCCGACAGCATATCTCAGCACCACGTCGATGCTTGATCCGTGGGAGTCTCTCAAGGTCAACGAACGCCGGCAACTGCTGGGCGCCGACAACGGTCACAACGGCGCGGGCGGGCCCGAAGTCGACTTCTACGACATATCGGGCGATTGCCGCAGCCCGCAGCTCCTCTCGAGCCTCCCGGTGGGAACCGGCACCGACGGCGGCGTCACCGCGCCGATCGTCGGGCACGAGGGCTCGTTCGCGCCCGATGGCCTCACGTATTATGGCGGCGGCCGCACGGTGCCCAACAACTACTACGCGGTCGACATCTCGGATACGACAAAGCCGAAGCTCCTGGCGAGCTGGAATGTGCCGCGGGTCGCGACGGGTGCGCGTACCCACGGTCTGTCGGTGAGCGACGACGGCACGCGCGGATACTTCGTGTCGATCGGTTCGGTCACACCTGCCACCTTGCAGGATCCGACCGTGCCGGCGAACAACGGACTCGTGATCTACGACCTGACCGATATCCA
Source organism: Casimicrobiaceae bacterium (assembly GCA_035568975.1). Classification (GTDB taxonomy): domain Bacteria; phylum Pseudomonadota; class Gammaproteobacteria; order Burkholderiales; family Casimicrobiaceae; genus PALSA-1003. The sequence continues at coordinate 18,654 of DATMNH010000234.1, read as the reverse complement.
GCAGCGCAAGTCGAACCCGCAGATCAAAGTGATCAGCGAACTGTACTGGAAGGACGGCTCGGTCGCGCAGCACACGATACCCGTCACCATCGCCGGGAAGCCCTACGTCATCTTCGTCGACGAAGGAGGCTCCGGCGGGACCACCAGTTCGACTCAGTTCGAAGCCGCATGCGCCGCCGGTATGCCGGCGTTTCCCATGGCCCGGATCATCGACATCAGCGATGAGACCAATCCGTCGATCGCATCCCGGGTTGCGCTCGAGACGCACGCTCCAAAATCGTGTTCCATCGTTCGCCCCGACATTGCGGGCCTGGCGATTTTTACTTACGGGAGCCATTACTGCAGCGTGGACAATAGGCAGAACGCGACGACGCTGGCATGCGGCTACTTCAATTCCGGTATTCGAGTGTTCGACATCCGCGATCCGCTAAGGCCGAAGGAGATCGCCTACTACAATCCGGCCGGAACGACCACGTCGAGCCCGGGATCAAACCACCTTTCCATCGGCCAATGGAGAGCCGGCGGACCCGACTGGTGCAATGCGCAAGTGCACCTCGATGCCGCAGCGGGCACCTTGTGGACGACGTGTCAAGACAATGGATTCCTTCTGCTGAAGTTCACCAATAACGTGTGGCCGTTCCCGGAGAGCTCCACGCCACCCGGCCAGCAAAACTAGGATCGCTTTAGCCGCGGTCGAAAATTTCAGATGCCGAAGGCTCCGGTGAGATATCGCCGGGGCCTTTTACGTCGATACAGCGCGGTCGATTGTCATGCCCGACTGCCTCGCGAATCGGGGTAATCGGGATCGCACTGCCTTGTTGCGAGGTAAAGAATTTGAGCATCAGAGAACTCCGTGTAAGCGGCGCTTACGCAGCACCGAGTGAAATCGGCATGCCGATATTCCTGGCAACTGCCCGTTGATAGACCCATGCCGCACTGGCGGCGTCTTGTACCGCGACACCCGTGGAATCGAACACTGTGATTTCCCGCGGGTTTGTTCGGCCTGGCTTGCGCCCTACGACCAGATCACCGAGCTCCGCATGGACGTCGGTGGCGCTAAGCAGTCCCGCATCGAGGGCGTGATGGAGATCACCCATCACGGCGCACTGGGCAAGCACGTCCACGACGACCTTCGACGCGGCCAACAGTTCGGCTGCCAATTCGCTTTTGTTTGGACTATCGGCACCGACAGCTGCAACGAAAGTTCCTGCTGAAACACAATCCTTGGTTAAGAATGGCCGTTGCGCGCTGGTTGCCGTCACGATGATGTCGCTTCGCCGTGTTGCGTCGTAGACGTGGGGCACCGCCGTTACTTCAAGCCCTAACGCCCCGCGCATCTCGCGTGCGAAGTCACGCGCCTTGTCCATGGAGATGTCCCAGGCGAAGGCGCGCTTCAGCGTTACGACCTCGGCCAATGCTGCCAGTTGTGACCGCCCTTGATCGCCGCAGCCGCAGATCGCAATGGAATCGGCGTCGGCACGCGCCAGATACCGAGCAGCCAGCGCGCTGGCTGCGGCGGTTCTTCTCAAAGTGATCTCGATCGAATCGATGACGGCAAGCAACGATCCGGCGGCCGCGTCGAAGAGCAGCACGGCACCCTGGATCGTCGGTAATCCTGTACGGTGAGGATTTTCCGGGAAGTTCCCGTTCACCTTCACGGCGACGTAGGGTCGATCAAGCACCACGAGAGCGCCCTTGGCGTGAAAGCCGCCGTCCTGCGCTGGAATGTGCATCGGCATCGGAACGCAGGCATCGCCGTTCGCATAGCTTCGAAACCCGGCCTCGACCGCTGTCAAATACGCGGCATGATCCATCAGCGCGGCGACTTCGCTTCCGCGAATGATCAGTGCAGGCGGCGGGACCAAGCTCATTGCACGCGCGTTGAGCGTGAGCCCGAATCTCTATCCATCAAGCGGCAAACGGGACCTTGCGATGTCCGCGGGAAAGGCGACCGTGCCATGGCTCTCGCTTTCGCGCCGGCGCGGCTCAGAATAAGCCCGATTGGAGCCGGCCACGCGCCCTGACGGAGTGATTTCGATACACGAATTTTTGCGGCAATGTCCAACATTCACGCTCCCCCATGGATTTGTGATCCAGGGCCAGGAGCAGAACTTGGACGCCAGAGGCGTCTTGGAGACGGGGAGTCTGCTTACAATCCCCGCAGAAGCAATTTCGTCGTGATGCTACCAGCTGCGCCGCAGGCCGCGCAACGTCTATTTCAGCGGCTCCTATTCAACGGGGCAGCTTGCACCGACGCCGGACGGAGCGCAATTACGACTGGTCTACGTCCCGACATGCCTGCAATGCCGCTCACGAGGACGCCTGGAAGTTTCATGAGCGGGACCGGCGAACTTCACTCAGGCCGGCGGCTCGTGCCTGGCGGGGCTGCACCGGCCAAACGATGGGATAATATGGTCATGAATGCCCCACAACCGACTTCTCCCCACCGTCGCCTGCAAGAGCTTCTGGCCATACCGGAGGGCCAGCGAACTGACGCCCAGTGGGATGAGATCCACGAGCTCGAAATTAAGCTCTCTTCCGCCAATCGAGAGCAAACTCTTGAGCAAGGCGCTCAGCGAAACACCCCTGGACCCGCCGCCCGTCATCCTAAGTCCGGTGGAGGCGCGCAGGGCAAGAAGCCGTTCACGAGAGGCCACAAGAGGCGACCCAAGGCGAATCTGCCGTGATGCGTGGCAGTCGAATCCAAATCCCGATGAGTACGTTGGATGCCGGCCCGACTCCAACAAAGTGAACCACCCTGTCACGTTCTCACCTTGAGCCGGGCGTGGTAAACACCGTCAATATGCCGGTGTAGCCGTAGAGGTGATGCCTCGCGATCTCGCCGCCGGCGAAAAAGCCGACCAGAGGCACGTCGCCCAGCGCCTTGCGCACCGTCTGCAGCTCGGCATGCCGCGCGCCGAAGTGCGGGCCGCCGCGTCCCGAACAGCTGACATAAACCGCGCCCGCCATAGGCCGTGCCGCGCCGCTTTCTACTTCGTCGCGGATTTCCGTCGCGATGCGCACCAAGTCGAGCTGTGCAGCGTCCGCGTTGCGTGTGCAAAAAGCCAAGTGCATGCCGGGGTCGATCTGCTCGGCGATCGCCAATACCTGGTGCTGCCGGTCCACACCCACCAGGTGCCGCACCACGGTATCCGCGCCGAACTGTCCGGGCCGCGTCGGCACGTCCTCGGCGGCGGTGATCAAGCCCACCAGCGTAGTGGACAGCGCCCGCGACAACTCGTCATCCGACAGGTCTCGGTCGAGCCCCAGATCTTGCAACACGCAATCGAGCGCGGGCTTGCCGTCCAGGCTGACCACGAAATTGCGCTCGGCTTGGGTGACTTTGCGCAACGGTCCGATCGGCTGGCAGCCCTGGGTCACGCGCGAGATCAGGCCGACTTCGGGACCGAAGGCCACGCCGGACAAACCACCGGTGAACACGCCATCGGCGATGTGTACCGTCCGGTTGCGCGCCGACGACAGTCCGCCGAACAGATAACCGGTGGCTGTGCGGGTGCTCAACTCATGCAACAACTCCTGCAAGTTAGGCGTGCTGCCCTCGGCATGAACCAGCGCGGTATGGGCCACGAATCCGGACGATGCCGGAGGAAGCGGCTGCAGGCCCGAGAACAGCCGGAACGATGGGCGCGCGAGCGGCGCCACCATCAGAACCAGGGCCGGCTCGTCGATGTATTCGACGCCACTGGCGGCCACGCCGACACCGATCGTGCCGACCCAAGCCACGCCGGGCAAGCGCAGGCGCAGCTCATCGAGGATCGCCTCGGCCGCCGGCGCGTAGTAATCGCTCAGATAACACCAACCCAGCGTGAACAGGGCGGATTCTCCCTGCTGCGCGGCACGCGCCGCGATCTGGGTTTCAAGTTGCCTCCAGCTCTGGGCCAGGGCCACATGCCAATCGGCGTTGGCGGCATGAGCCTGTACAAATGAAGCGAGAGACATATCCGCAACCTGTCCAGAAGAAAGCAAACTTGACACCGGCCGGCACGGCGTTTCTACAGGAGCTAGGCCTAGCGCGGCGTCAACTCTACGTCAAGCTACCGAGCTCACGCCAACTCCGATTGAATATTAGCGCACCAACACCCGGCCGCGGTCTCACGCGACTACTCACGCCAGCCGACTTGGCGTCTGAGCGCGGACGCAAGATCGCGCACCGGAATCGGCGCATCGTCGACGCCGACCTGGCGGCGCGCCATTTCGTTGACCAGCCGTGCGACGGTCGCTTCCTGCGGAAGCGAGACGCCGAAGTGCAGCACTGCGTCTCCGCGATAGATCGCGAGCGTCGGAAAATTTTCGACATCGGTCTCGCCGACGAGCTCGGCGTCGTCCTCGATGTCGAGCCACAGGAACAGCATCTGCGGCCGCGCCTCGGCGATGCGTTCGAAGGCCGCGCGGAACTCGTTGCAGGTATCGCACCAGGCAGCGCACAGGCAGACGACGAGCAGGGAGCCGCTGCCCGCGACCGGTTCGACGCCCTTCAGCGAAGTCGAGGTGAAAACCGGCACCATGGCCCCCGTGACGCGATCAGGCCGCGCGGCCCGCACACGCGCAGCAAAACCATGACGGATCCGCGACGCGGAGAATCCGTGGTATCTGCGGGCTGCGCACACAATCGACGAATTTTCGGCCGGCCAAAGTCATCGGGCGTCTCCGTCGGCAACACAATCTAGCCGATGCCCGCTGTTGCACCGGAAGCAGCCATCCATTCGAGACTACTGCAGTGTCGTCTTCGGCCTGCAATCCACGGTATCCCCGGGAGCTTGACCGATGCGGCAGACGAGAACCGTTCGCTCGGTGCTATCGTAAAACCAGGCAAACGAAATTCCGTTGGACGACGAACTGCCGATTGGCGTCATTGACGGGCGGGTATCCGCTCGGATCTGAGCGATGGCGTGAAGGCCATAAGTGGCAATCGCGGCGACGAGAAGCAAACCCACAATCCTGATCATGATTTCCTCCTTTTACATTTTGCAGGGTGAACAATCGCGATACGAGCAAGCGTGCCGCTGTAGCCGAATTGCACACGGGATTCACCAGGTGTTGCGCAGTTCGCGAAGCTTCAAGAACACCGTGCGTTGGTCGGGCTTCTCGGGCAAATCGGGAAAAGCCTCGCGTAATTTCGCGATCACCGTGGGGCTGGTCAGCCGGAAGAACGTGTTGATGCGTCCCTCGACTTCGAGCGTCGAAACATAGGCGCCATTGGGGTCTTGACCCGCGAGCTGGTCGAGCATCTGCCGGGCACTGTTGTTGTCGGGCTCGCGATTCAACGTGAAACGCAGATTGTTTTCCATATAATCGTGGCCCGGATAAATCAATGTCGATGGGGGCAGCTTGGCGAGCTGCTCGGAAAAAGTCTTGTAGAGCTCTGCCGGATGACCGCCACTGTGGCAATTGCCGGCGCCGGCATTGAAGAGCGTATCCCCGCAGAAGAGTACCGGCTGCTCGGTGTGCGACAGCAAGCACACGTGACTCATGGTGTGGCCCGGCGTATCCAGGACCTCGAGTTCCACCGTCTTGCCCACTTTGACAACATCTCCCGCACGCAAGCCTCGGGCCATATCGGCGATCTTGTCCCTGGCGTTCTCGTGCGCGAGGATCTTGGCCCCGGTTTTCCGGACCATAGCCTCGTTTCCGCCCGTATGGTCGCGATGTTCGTGAGTGTTCAAGATCTGGGTGATACTCCAGCCCGCTTCCCTGGCGGCCTTTAGGCACTTCTCGGAATCCAAGGGGTCGACGGCCAGGGCTTCGCCGGTTTCGCTACAGGCGACGAGGTAGTTGAAATTGCGTTGGGCGTTGGCGGTCCAAATTTGTTTGACGATCACGGCATCATTCCTGTTCGGTCAGCTGGACAATCTTAGTCCCGGAACGGGCGGCATACGGCGTGAGCAGACCGTATACACAGCAAGCTTGGCGATCCCGCTCAGTGCCGCGGCCCGGAAGAAGAGCGGGGGCGATGGCCACACTCATCCACGAATGACGCTGTCTGACTTGCCCTCCAGCATCAGCCGGTTGATCCGCTTCACGAACGTCGCCGGATCGTCGAGCTGTCCGCCCTCGGCGAGGATCGCCTGATCCAACAACACGGCGGCCCAGTCGTCGAATTCCTTGTCCTCGGCGTTGAGCCGCAGCACGAATGGATGTTTCGGGTTGATCTCGAGGATCGGTTTGGAATCGGGCACGCGTTGACCGGCCGCCTTGAGCATTCGTGCCAGGTTACCGCTCGCATCGTGTTCATCGGCGACCAGACAGGCTGGTGACTCCGTCAGCCGACGGGTGACGCGAACGTCCCTGACCCGCTCGCCCAGACTGCTTTTCATTTTGTCGATCAGCTCCCTGAGCTCGCTCGCCTCGCCACTGTTCTCTTTGCGTTCGGCCTCGTCTTCGAGTGCGCCCAGATCGAGTCCGCCCTTGGCGACGGACACGAGCGCCTTTCCCTGGAACTCGGTGAGGTGGGCCACTACCCACTCGTCGACACGGTCCGACAGCAGCAGGACTTCGATGCCCTTCTTGCGGAACACTTCGAGATGCGGGCTGTTCTTCGCGGCGTTGAACGTCTCCGCCGTGATGTAATAGATCTTGTCCTGGCCCTGCTTGACCCGGGCGAGGTAGTCGGTTAGCGACACCTTTTCGTCAGCTGAATCGGCATATGTCGACGCAAAGCGCAGCAGTCCGGCGATCTTCTCTCGGTTGGCGAAATCCTCCCCGACGCCCTCCTTCAGCACGCGGCCGAACTCGCCCCAGAACTTCGCGTACTTGTCCTTTTCGTTCGCCTCGAGGTTTTCGAGCAGCGCCAATACCTTCTTGGTGCAGCCGCCGCGGATGGCCTCGATGTCCTTGGACTCCTGCAGGATCTCGCGCGAGACATTGAGCGGCAAGTCGTTGGAATCGACCACGCCGCGAACGAACCGCAGATAGGCCGGCAGCAGCTGCTCGGCGTCGTCCATGATGAAGACGCGACGGACGTAGAGCTTGATGCCGTGGCGGGCGTTGCGGTCCCACAGGTCGAACGGCGCGCGCGAAGGAACGTAGAGCAGCTGCGTGTATTCCTGGCGACCCTCGACCCGCGCGTGAATCCACGCCAGCGGATCGTCAAAATCGTGGCCGACGTGCTTGTAGAGCTCTTTGTACTGCTCGTCGCTGATTTCGTTCTTGGGGCGCGCCCACAATGCCGAAGCCTGGTTGACCGTCTCCTCCTCGGCGAGCTTCTGATCCTTGCCCTCTTTCCACGCCTCCTTGGGCATCACGATCGGCTGGGCGATGTGGTCGGAATACCTGCGGATGATCGAACGCAGCTTGGTACCTGAAAGGAGATCGTCGTGGCCCTCGCGCAGGTGCAGCGTGACCTCTGTGCCGCGGCGAGGCTTCTCCACCATCTCGATGGCGAATTCACCGCCGCCGTCCGACTCCCACTCCACGCCCTGCTCCGGCGATTCACCGGCACGGCGGGTCAGCACGGTTACCTTGTCGGCGACGATGAACGACGAATAGAAGCCCACGCCGAACTGCCCAATCAAGTGAGCATCCTTCTGCTGGTCGCCGGTCAACTGGGAGAAGAACTCGCGCGTGCCGGATTTGGCGATGGTACCGAGGTTCGTGATCACGTCGTCGCGGGACATTCCCACCCCGTTGTCGGCAACGGTCAGCGTCCGGGCCGTAGCGTCGTAGTCGACGTGGATCGAAAGTTCTGCGTCGTCTTCGAACAATGCGCTGTTGTGCAGCGCCTCGAAGCGTAGCTTGTCGCAGGCATCGGACGCGTTCGAGATCAGTTCACGCAAGAATATTTCGCGGTTGGAATAAAGGGAATGGATCATCAGCTGCAAGAGCTGCTTGACCTCGGCTTGGAAGCCGAGCGTCTCGCGCCCCGCGTGCGCGGTTTCGGTGGCGGTCACGGTGCTACTCCAGTGGCAGGGGTCGGCGATGCAACCCGATGACGTGGAATTCTAACGCATGGAGCCAGGCGCCCTGGGCCGCGGGGTTCGCTTATTGCCGCGCTGCCGGCGCGCCCGGCGTCAGCCCGGACCTTTGGCGAGAACGCGAGCATCTCTCCCGAGTTGCGAGGGGGCACGAGCAGGGACGCCGCTAGCTGATGCCCAGTTGTTCTATCAGAGACCTAAGCACATGGGCGCACGAGCGCTCGATCTTCAGGGAAAAAAGATGATCGGCACGCGTTCGACCGAGATTGATCGCCGCGATGGGTTTGCCCATGTTGTGGGCCCACTCGCAGAAGCGGTATCCCGAGTAAACCATGAGAGAGGAACCGATGACGAGCACGGCTTCTGACTGTCCGAGTGCCCCAACCGCGGCATCGACTCGATGCTTTGGAACACCCTCCCCGAAAAATACCACATCGGGTTTCAGCACCCCGCCGCAGCACGCGCACGAAGGTACACGGAACGCGTCGACGCACTCGATGTCGGCGTCTCCGTCAGGGGCGACCATCGCGCTAGCGCCGAAGAAAGCGGGATTTTCCGCCTCGAGCGTTCTTTGAACGGATTCCCTCGAATGAATTGCGCCGCAATCCAGGCAGCGTACCCGGCGAAGGTTGCCATGTAACTCGATGACGTCGCTGCTTCCGGCCCGCTGGTGGAGCCCGTCAACATTCTGCGTGACCAGTTGTTGTAGTCGTCCGGCCGCCTCGAGCCGAGCGAGCCCATGATGAGCGGCGTTGGGGTAGGCACCGGCCACGATCCGCCAGCCGACCATGCTGCGTACCCAATAACGTTGCCGCACCGATTGATTGTTGAGGAAATCCTGCAGAAGAACCGGCGGCGTTCGCTTCCATCGGCCTTCGGCGTCACGATAGCCCGGGATACCCGAATCGGTGCTGACTCCCGCTCCGGAGAGGACAAACAGCCGTGAATATTCCTGTATGAAATTGTGGAGATCGCTCATGTCCGCTATCCAACAGGAGTAACGATGACCTATAGCCGGGCTCTGAATTTTGAGCAGTTCACGCTAGCGTCCGCACAAGTGTGATCACCAACGCGCGCGAGTGACGAAAAATGCTGGTGTCAGATCGGGTGTCACGCAGAATTCCAAAAATCGTGGGCACAAACACTACTTTTGCATGTGATCCGGTTCAGGTGACGATGCCGGTGATTGCCACTGTGTCGCCAACGAGCCTTACGGAAGCACCTTTCCCAGTGTCGATCACGATCTCGCCGCCCCGAATCTTCACGCCGTTGCCGACCAGCGAGATCGCAGCTCCCTTTCCGTTATCGAGGGCGATCGCATTGTCATTCAAACAGATGCGAGCACCGTCGGAGGTACGCACCGCTATACCTCCGGCGATGCCCGGAAGATCGGAGATGACCAGCGTATGTTGTCCTGGGGTGACGAGTGTGATCTGACCGACTCCGGGTTGGCCAGAGAGTATTACCGCGGGGACTTCGGACGCTGAACCCCACCAACAGCCGCTCCAGATCGGATAGTCGGGGTCCCCCTGCTCGAACTCGATCCAAACGCCCGCGCCCACCGGCGGAACCGCGACAACGCCGGCGTTCGAACTCGCGAACGGCAATGAGGGCATCGCCCAAGTGCCGGACGCGGTTCCGAGCACGTCGGGCACATCGGCCTGCAGGCGAGCGAGGCGCTCCGGGTCGAGATTGTTGACTACGATTCCCCGATATTTTCCAAAATAACGGCGCTGCTCGCAGTTCATGACGTAGCCCCTATGGTGCGGCGCCGATCCCGGCGCGGACGAGTTCGAACTCCTGGAGGTGACTCTGGGCAGTGATCCTGTCGTGCACGCGACGGACAGCGAAGAGACCGTCGAAGGGCTTGCTCGCAGCGCGGACATCGACCAGCTCTCCGGCGCGCAGCCGCAGGTCGTTGCGTCGCACGTTCAGCACGCCCGATCCGGTCATCGACTCCGCTGAACGCGAAGCGACCGCAAGCAGTTTGGCAGCGGCTTGCAAAGGCGAGAGCTTCGCCGCCTGATGCAGTCGCGTACGCTTTTGGGCCGGCGGCACGACGGCACCCAGTGGTAACCGAAGGACATCGATATTGGGCACCGGCACCGGGATAAGGGCTTTGGAGGCGGGGTCGAGAATAGTCGCTTCGGGGTCGACGCGATGCATCATGTCGAAGCGCAACTCCAGTCTGTCGACATTGGCCGGTCGCTCGAAGTCGATGGTGAGCGAGGGCCGCGAGCGATCGGCGTGGGGCTCGGGACCCCAATAGGCTACCGACGCGCCCGGCAGCGGTCCCGGATTGAGCGTGAAGCGGTAACCGACTTCCGCGGCGAGTGATCGAATGTAAGCGTAGTCGGTGCCGCGCTGATGAAAGATGCGCTCGGTGGGCGCGGGTAGGTCCGTTAGCGGCGCGGGGATGACTTCGGGTGTGACGCCGTACAGAGCATAGGCTGCGAGTATCAACTGGATGCGCGTAGCGATTGCCATGCCGGGATATGGCCTCCCCGTAGCGTCGATTCGGTCCATGAGGAGGGTCAGATCCTCGCCTGCAATAACCAGGAAACGCTCCTCGCCGCTCGTGAATACCGAGTGTTCGACCATGACCCCATCCATGGCTACAGCGGGCTGCTTGCCCACGCCCACCACAAGGACCGTGCGTACGAGGTCGCCCGTCCCGAGCAAAAATCGCGCAGGTAACGTCGAGCCGCGGTCGAGGCGAAACTTAAGCCGGAATGTCCCGCGCTCCCCGATCGCCGCAACGATTTCGACGGCTTCCAGCGCCTCCATCATGTCCGACGGGACAGGCTTCGGTACGGGCGATCCTGCGAGGAGCGAGAAGCCTTGGATACTCATTCAGATCTCGGCGACCGTCCGACCGCTTGCCGACACGTCGACGAGCATACCAGGGAGCGGCAGGCGACGCTTCGCAGCGCCCACGTTCGTTGACGAGACCGCTTCGCATCCGGTGTCCGCAGGAAGTCGCACAGCCGAGCGTCGCTCAATGAAAAGAATTTCTGGGCGGGCGCGAGCGTTGAAACATTTTCGAACAATTTCGAACTTGCCGCGCTTCATAAACAGCGCTACATAAATGTCTCTTTGAACTGCTGCGACTCAATAAGGAGGGATAAGAACATTCTCCACCGCATTTGAGGGGGTGTCACATGTCTGCAATAGGGAGTTCAATTCGCACCGTTGCCGTGTTCGTCGTGGCACTGGCCGTTAGCTCCGGTCGGGTCTGGGGGGCGCAACCGACGATAACGATGTCCGTGGGCCCGGACGAGGCCCTCAACTATCCCTCCAACCTACCGAGCCTGCCCGATGAGCACACGACGATCTTTCCGCCGGCACCGGGTTCGAGCGCATATCGCTTCTTCGCGTCAAGCAGCTTGACCGGGGGATTTTCCGGAGCCGTCGTCCTCGAAACCACGGACCTGCAGACCTTCACCTTTGCATCCGGTTACTCCAATCAGGTGATGTCGGTGCCCGTCCGCTTCACCACCTGCAATCCCGCGTTCGACTCGGAATTCGACGAGAACTATGCGGGGCCGGGGTCGGTCGTTCAGGACCCGACCCGTCCCGCCGGCAACCTGATCATGGTCTACGAAGCCGAGAATCATTGCCCGGGTGGCGTCTGGCAGCAGCCCTTCTACGCTACGGTCGGATTTGCACGATCTTCGGACAACGGGAAGACATGGCCGCCACCGGCCAACGCCGAATTCGGCAACGCCGATCGCTATCCGGTGCTGAAGCTCGCCGCTCCTGAACCGGCCGCGGAGCCTTCGCCCGCCGCAATGGGCAACGCGATCCCCAGCGCCATCGTCGACGGAAATTACCTGTACGTCACCTACGTGGCTCCCCTCGGTCCAGGGCTAACGTCGGACGGAAGGATCCGGATCGCCCGCGCGCTCCTGGGCGGGAACGGCCAAGTAGTCTTTTCGAAATGGAACAACGGCGCATTCAGCACGCCAGGCATCGGCGGAAGTGATAGCGGCTTTCTTCCGTCCGGTGGCTGTGTCGGAGGGCAAGCGATGCCGTCGATCTATTACTTGGACCCACTCGAGATCTTCCTGCTGACCTTCGTGTGCCGCTCCGTGCCGCAAGCGCAAGCCGCTTGGTATTTCTCGACCGCGACCAGTCTCGATTTACAGGACTGGACCGTTCCGCAGCTGGTCCGCAATTCACAATTCGCGCTGATCGATCCGTGCCCGGGTCAGACGGGTGACGGGATGTCGTTTGACGGATGGTATCCATCACTCGTGTCGCCGGGTTCGACATCGGGCCACATTGCGCAATCGGGGTACGCTTTCTTTCTCAATGGATGCGACACGGGCAAGCGAACGTTCATGAGGCGGACCTTCTCAATGAGCATCGGATCGAGCGCGCCGAACATCGATCAACAAGGCCTGACCGGTTCGTGGTACCAGCCGGCTACCAGCGGCCAAGGCATGGAGATCGAAGTCTTCCCGGACCTCGTCGCGCCGGGCACTGGGTTCCTGCAGGGCGGCTGGTTCACGTTCGACGCTGTAGCGAGCGGCGGCGCCGATCATGGCCGCTGGTACACGTTTGGCGGCGAGGCGCGGGCGGGTGATTCGGCGGCAGTCCTTCCCCTCTACCAGAATGTCGGCGGCAACTTCAACGCTCTGCCCGTTACCTATGCCGTGCAAGTAGGCGATGTGGGTTTGAGCTTCAGCGACTGCACGACCGCGCAATTGAACTACACATTCACCGATGGCTCTGGTCGAAGCGGAACGGTGCCACTGACGCGTCTCACCCCTAATGTCAGCTGCGCGCTGGCCAGTAGCACGAGCGCCAGCGGCGACTTCGGTTTGTCGGGAAACTGGTTCGATCCGACGAAGTCGGGACAGGGCTTCGTAATCGAGCTCAATCCCCTCGCCAAGGTGCTGTTTTTCGCCTGGTACACCTACGCGGTCAATGGACAAGCGCTTGGGGCGGCTGGCCAGCGCTGGTACACGGGGCAGGCCAATTATGTCCCCGGCGGGCGTTCGATTCCGCTGTCGCTTTATGAGACTACGGGTGGTCTTTTCAACAGCATCGCGCCGGCGCCGACGACGGGCCAGGTGGGCACTGGAAAGTTGACCTTCACCAGTTGCAATGCGGCGACGCTATCGTTCTCGTTCATCGCCGGATCCAACGCTGGGCAGACCGGGGGCATCAACCTCGCACGGGTGGGACCGGCACCAGCGAGTTGCACTTTCTAGCGCGGCAAGTGGCTGTCCCGACGTTGCCGGCTGACTAAGGCTCGCCGTAGCCCCGCGGCATCCCCACTCTCGCACGCTTGCGTCAGCGCGCGTGCTCGATCGCCGAGAACACGCCTTCACAGCGCTGCCGATCGCGCGCGTCAGCGACTCCTGGCTGCGCGCACCAAGCGAGCAGGCGCTCGTCAGCGCTACTGGCGCCGCTCGTCGCAGCGCCTTGAAAGCGTTCGCGCAGCTGTTTCAGCCGTAGCGCGCGTCGCTCCGCCTGAAGCTCCAGCGGGCATTCGAGACCGAGCAGCAGTTCCAACTCGAGCAGCATTTCGCCGCGCGATTCGGCACCGCGTTCGATCCGCATCACGTGCGCGCCCGCCGCGGCTTCATCGGCGAGCGCGCGCAGCGCCACGTCACGCCGGCCGACCATGGCTTTCTCCCACGCGGCAGGTAGCGCCGTCAACGCGGTCCACTGTGCAAGCACCGCCGCAGCGTCTGCGGTGCCTTCGCCCGAGCAAAGCCGGCGGTCCAGCTCGTCGCACAGGCGTTCCTTCGCTGCCAGGGTTCGCCATACTTCCGTTTCACGCTCGCGGGCACGCGCTGACAGCGCGACCTCGACCGCCTTCTTTGCCTTTGTGAAGCGGGAGTCCAGGCCATGCAATGCGGAATCGGACGTACGCGTCCCGCGCATCCATTGCTCCTGCAGGTCGCGCAGCCTTCGGCGCGAGTCTTGCTCGTTCTTATTTGGCGCTAGCGCGAGCTGCTCTAGCTGCACGCAGATGCTTTCCAGCGCACTGCGTGCTTCGCGCTTGACAACGTCCTCCTGCTGGCGTTTAGTCTCACGCGCTTGAAATACTGCATCACACGCCGCGCGAAATTGCTCCCACAGCGCGCGCTCGTCGCGCTGCGTCAGCATCAGTTCCCTCGCCTGTGCCTGCCATTGGGCCTGGATGGCCTTGACCTGCGCCGGCGCATCGCGCTCCAGCGCTTTCGCTGCTAATGCGGTGGCCTCCTCAATCAAGGCCAAGCGGCGCGCCTTCGCCTGGCCTCGCGTCGCGGACAACGCATCGCGCAACGGCGCAAGTACAGCCTTGAGCCTTGCATCAAGACCTTTCCAGGCCTTGGGATCGACACTGCCCAGATCGCCCTCGTGCCAGCGACGATCGGTTTCACGCAGCCAGCGCTCGATCGCGCGCCAGTCGCGCGGATCAACCAGCAACGTCGGCGCCTGCGCTGCGGCGGCGGCGATGAATTCCTCGCGCTGCTTGCGGACCTGCTTGTGGAGTGCCGCCTGCTCCGCAAAATACCGAGCGGCGGGTGCATAGGCTTTTTCGCAGGCGCGGTCGAAGCGTTCCCATAGCGCCTTGGGTGCGCCACCCCGCTGCTTGTCGAGTGCACTCCATTCGTGGCGAAGTTTCTGCACTTCCGCCGCAAGGTGCGGAGCATCCAGCTTCAGCGTGGCCGCAGACTCGGCGCGCTCGCAGAGTTGAACGCGGGCCTGGTGCTGCCCGAACGATTCCCAACCTTCGAGTTCTTTTAGCTGCTGCATCAGACGGCTCAACCGCTGCAGGGTCGGCTTTGGCCGCAGACCGGCGCCGGGGCTGCGCGTCCTGATCTCCTCGGCTGCCGCACGCGCTGTCTGCAGTTGACCGGCGGCAAGCGCCTGCTCTGCGCTATTCAGTAGAGTGTGCAGCTGCTGCCGCGAAGAATCGGCTTCCTGCTCTGCGGCCCGTATCTGCGCGAGCCTGCGCTGCTGGATCACGGTCAGGGCGGTCTCGAAACGACGCGTCAGCGCGGGCGCTCGAATGCTTTGATCCAGGGCCTGCCACCGCTCCGGCAGCTTCGCGTCATCAATGGATGTGCCTGCAGCGAGCTGCTCGGCTTCGACGACGAGCCTTTCGGCGCCTGCCCGCGCCTGGAGCTCCTGCGCCCACCGCTCGATGCGCTGCTCCGCCTCATCGAGGCTGGACGAGGCATTCGCGTAGTTCTGGCCCGCTGCGCGCAGTGCGGCAACTTCGCTGCGCAGAAGCTCCAATTCACCCGACGTGGCGGGCGGATCTGCCCTCCCCAGCCATTCGCTCAGCCGCTGCTCGAACTGCATACGCGTGCGATGCTCTGCGTGTTCGCGATCGAAGCGCGCCTGGAGTGCTTGGCGGGCAGCTTCGCAGCGCGCCAGACGCGCAGGGTCCTCACTCAGGTTCAGCGCTTGCCAGCGGCGATTGAGCTCGATCACGCTCGTCAGGATCGGGCCGGATTTGCTCGCCAGCGCCTCAAGTTGCGACAAAATGACATCCGCTTCGGCCGCGCCGCCTTCGCGATTCTCGATCGCATCGAGCCGTTTCCGGGCCAACCGCGCCACACCGCGATCCTTGTCCCTGGCGGCGTCGGCGAGCTTGCGCAGCCCGTCCGGGGTGCGAACGTGCTGGGCGGCCGCCATACGCGTCTTCGCGTCCTCGGCGGTGAGCGCGAGCTCGACGAGTAAGGCTTCCTCGCGAATCGCGGCGATCGCGCTGCGGCGACGCTCCACATCGGGAGCGCGGCGCGCCACATCAGCACGCATCGCATCGGTGCACTGCGCGGCACCCAGCAATGCCGTTGCTCGAGCGCTATCCGGGCTTTCCGACAACAAGGTCCCCAATGCCGCCGCAAGCACGGCACGCACGGCCGCATCGGACTCGTTTTCCCAGGCTGTGGCGAGTACGCTCAAATTGTCGCAACATTTCGCCGCGGCGATGCGGACCTCCGGCGCGGGATCGGTAGCGAGCAACACCGCAAGCTCGTTCGATTGAGGCGGCAACTTGGCCACCGCGATGACCCGCCGCGCGGGGTCGGCGTGAAGCAAGGCGGAAGGAAAGAGGCGTTCGGTGAGCATGCGTGAGGCGCCCACAGGGGTTACCTGCGGGGGCATTCGAGTGGCCAAACGCCATGGTAACCAAAAATCGCTTCCTCGGCGGATGGTCCGTGATGGGCCACAGGAAAAGGGAAGCCGCTCGCCGGCGGGATAGAACCGGCATCAGCCCGACGATCCGGTCTTGAGTAACTCGAATGACGGGTGTGGTAAAGATTCGCTTAGGGATCGGTGTGAATATTCCCATTGTGGCGGCGCAAATACCGGTGTTAGCCTATACACGACAAATGCCTCTTGAACCGGGGAGTGTCAGATGAGAAACACGAAAATCCCACGTACCACAGCCGGACTGTGCGTAGCAATCGTGGCGAGCCTCGTTGCTGTCCTGGGGATGCCAGCCCAGGCTAAAGAAGCCCACCCACGCCATGCTGAAGTGATGAATCGCGATAGACATCTTGCCCATGAGATGAACAAGGACTACGGACATCTCAGTGGACACTATAACCAGCTTCAAAAGCAGGATGCAGCGATCCGGAATCAGACGCGGAACGACATGCAAAAAAATGGTGGCTACCTCACTAAGGCCCAACAGAAACAGCTCAATGGCGAGGAGAATACGCTGCGGAGCGAGGTCAGCGCCGATAAGGGCGCGCCGCCCAAGACTCAATTCGAACAAGATCACCCGAGGCGCGCCGAGGTGCTCCATCGCGACGACCGGATCGGCGGCACGCTGAACGCCGACGCCGGTAAGCTTGGCGGTAACTTATCTTCGCTCAAGCAACAGCAACGGTCGATTCGCCAACAGGAGCAAGCCGACGCTGCCGCTAATGGGGGCTACATTACCAAGACCCAAAAGGGGCAACTGAACGCGGAAGAGAATCAGTTGAATCAACAGATCAAGGCAGACTACAAATAAATGCGTGAATGAGATCGGCTGCGGGAAAGAGCTTGATCTGGTACTCGTAGTTGCGGCCGGCCCTCTTCCCCGGCGAATCGCGAGGACGAGGTAGCCCGCGGGAGGCCGATCACGCGCCAGCCGCCGCGGCCCGCACGCGCCTTTCACCCGGCAAGTAGGTATGATCGGTTCTCCATTCGCCGCCAGGTGAGTGATTGGAGGGTCGACGAAGGTACATCGGTGCTTTCGGCACCACGTTGCGTTCGCCCAGCGACCAAGTTAAGTTACCTGGTGGGGAAGGAACCGGTAACGCTAGGCTTGTCGGGGAAATATTCCATGCGTAAGAAAATAATCGTTCCTTTGTTAGCTGCGCTTGTTCTGGTTTCCGCTCATCTCGCCCAAGCACAACAGGCCAGGGTCTATCGTGTCGGAATTATTCACGAAGGGGGCCCATTCTACGCGGTAGTCGATGGACTCAAAGACGGGCTCAGGGAGTTGGGGTTTGAACAGGGCAAGCACTATCTCCTGGAAATTCGCGATCTAAAGGGTGATTCGAAGGTGGCCGAGGCAGAAGCAAGGAGCCTGGAGCGAGGGAAAGTCGACCTTATATATAGTGTGGCCACATCCGTCACTACCGCGGCGAAACGTGCGACAACTGAGGTCCCGATCGTGTTCGCCGTCGGGAGTGATCCGGTTGGCAGCGGATTGGTCGACAGCTTCCCGAGACCTGGTGGGCGTCTCACGGGCATCCACTATCACCAGTCGGCTGATCTCACCGCGAAGCGTCTGGAGATTCTGAAGGCGATGCTCCCGAACCTCCACAGAGTCGTCACGTTCTACGATCCTGGCAACCCGACCGCCATTGCGGCGGCGAAGTCGGCGGGGGAGGCGGCACGGCAATTAGACATTGAGTTTGTTGAGCGACACGTCGCATCCGTGCACGAACTCCGACTGGGTCTCCAGGCGCTCAAGCCGCAGGAGGTGGACGCCTACTTCTACACCAGCGACGCTATGGTAGCGGGCCAGGCTCCGTTCATCATTGACACAGCAAGGGCGAGGAGGTTACCGACGATGTTCGCCGATCCCGGTCTCGCTGCGCAAGGAGCTCTCGTTGGCTATGGCGTGAGTTACCGTGAAGTCGGCCGGCTGTCAGCAAAATACGTCCAGCGGGTTCTCACTGGAACCAGCCCTCAGAACCTGCCAGTGGAGTCGCTCACCAGGGTAGCGTTGGCCGTGAACCTCGAAACGGCGCGACTGCTTGGTCTCACGATACCGCAGGCGGTACGGCAGCGCGCGGATGAGGTCATCGAGCGATGAACCGGTGCGCGCTGCTCCCAAGTTTCGCACTGCTCGTCGAGGTCGCGTTTAACCTGATTTGTTGAACCCGCGCCCTCCCGTTTGATCAAACGCAGGTCCGTTTCAACCGTGCTTGGCTTGCGGGCCGTTGCGTGTGTTCGTCTTTGCAGAACACGCTGATGCCGGGCGCTTCACCTTCGTGTGTCTTTCCGCCAGCTTCGTAGCACAAGGCCGCGACGACGGGCGCAAAACCCGCGTTGCGCGTGCTGGCCACTTCCCGCGGCGCGACCAAGACGGCTGCCAAACGCAAACGTGCGCAAGGCGCGAGCCAGCATATAGCACATCTGTGCGGCACCGTACAGACATCGCCGCCGTCGCGCGGCATTCTTGCGTCGTACGGTAGAACGGCGTTTACGGCAGCACCCTCCCGTCTCGCGACGGAGCCGTGCCGTCAACTTCCTCGCTGCCCACGGCATA
>DATMNH010000233.1:0-8934 GCA_035568975.1 Casimicrobiaceae bacterium | reverse complement strand
CCGCATCGCGCTGGCGTCATTGACCCCGTAGCTATAGGCGCAGATCTCCGTCGTCGAGCGATCGTGCCGCTCGAACAGGCCCGCCGCGAGGCGCGCGGTCGCGTGGTCGTGCAGGTCCGAGCTCAGGTAACCGATGCGCAGGCGCGAGCCCGGCCTGCGCACCAACGCCGGCGCACCCACCGCCACCGCAGGCAGCGTGTGCCGCGACCAGAGTTCCGCGGCGCGCAGTTGCTGCGCAGACGACGTAGGCATGAAGATCGCGATGAACGGGTTCCAGCGCGGATCGCTGTCTGCGCGGTCGAATCGGTCGAGCCAAACAGCGTCAACGCGCTCCAGGCCGTCCCAGTCGCAAAGCTTGCGCAGCGCCTCGGCGAGGTGGCAGAGCGCCGGTGACAGCTTTGGGTCGAGTTCTGTGGCGCGCGCGAACGCTGCGGCGGCACGCTCGACTTGCTCGGTCATGGCGTACGCCGCGCCCAGGTTGTCCCAGGCGCGCGGATTCCGAAGCCCCGATGCAGCCGCTCGCTCGAGATATTCGATCGCCTCGGGAAATTGTCCCGACTCGACGCAAAGCGCGCCGTAGCTCACCAGAACTTCGGCGGGCGCGCGCGGATCGGCAACCAGCGGCGCCAGAAGCGCGAGTGCCTCCAGACGCGCACCGGTGGCCTTCAGCACGTCCGCGAGCGCAGCGACGAGCACGGGATTGCCCGGCGAGCGCGCGAGCGCCGCGCGACACACCGGCAGGGCGGCCTCCGAATTACCGCTCTGGATCGCAACGGCGGCGAAGACCTGGCAGGACGCGATCGATTCCGGCGCGCGCTCGACCGCGGTCCTCGCGCATGCCAAAGCCTCGTCGAGGCGCTGCTGCGCGGCCAGCGCAACGGCGAGATTCGCCCACGCCGGGGCGAAGCCGGGATGCCGCGTAACCGCCTCGCGCAACGGCGATTCGGCGCGAGCGGGATCGCCCGCGGCGAGCGCCGCCCAACCAAGGCTCAGGAGCGCCGCACCGTCGCCTGGAGACGCGTCGAGCATGCCCGTGAAGGCACGTTCCGCCGCCTGCCAGTCGCCGCGCGCCATGTGCGCGCGGCCGAGCACGAACCAGAGGTCGCGCGTGGATTGCCCGCGACCTATCGCTGTGTTCAAGGCGCGCTGGATGCGACCCGCTGCGTCGTCGGGCCGCCCCTGCGCGAGTTCCTGCTCGGCGACGCGCAGCAGCGCCATCGGATGGTTCGGATCCACAGCGAGCACCTCATCGTAGAGCGGCCGCGCCTGCGCGTGGTTGCCCGCGGCATGGTGCGCGGATGCCTCCGCAAGCGCCTCGTCAGGGGATCGGGCCATAGCGGCGTCGACAGCGCGTGGTCCGCGTCAGGCCTCAGTGGCCGGAGACGCGAAGCGACTCACTTGTCATCAGTGAAGGTACAAGGCGGGTGGGTAGCAAAGAAATTTTACCATCCTGACGACACGCGCTCATCCTGTCAGCCATGGGCGCATCAGCCGCTCGAAGTCCAACCATGCAGTCCACCGCAACAAGACGGCTTCTCCGGCGGCTCCCCTCCGCGCCGAGACCCGGAGCGCGCAGCATTCGAAGGTAATATTCGAACCTGCCGCGCTTCACGCGCCCTCATTGCCGCTTTTCGATCGAAGAGACAGTGCGTTCATGCTTAGTGTTTCTGAACTTGCGCGCCAATTGCACAACGAGGCGGTTGCCCTCGCGCGAATGGGCCGCAACAGAGAGGCTTGCGAAAAACTGCGCAGCGCCATCAGAACTTCAGGAGAGGCAGGGGTCGATCCGCGGACATTGAAGGCGCTGTGGCAAATCGCGCGGGCAGATGCAGATTGGACGACGGCGCTGGCGGCCGGCATCAGGGCCTCGGTTCGTGATCCCCTCGATTTTCCATTCACCAACAAGCTGGTTCGTTCTTTGCACGAATGCCCCATCGCCGCGCTTGTCGCGAATTCAGCTTACCCGTCCAGGGAGATGCCGGCGCAGCCGCAAACGCTCTCCGTAATAATCGTCAGCCAAAACGATCAACGCTATGCGGAAGTCGATGCACAGTACGAGAAAGCTTTCGCCGACTGGGCACACGAGCGAATTCGCATAAGCGATGCCACGTCGATGTACGACGGCTACGCCCGGGGATTCGAGAAGTCCAGCGGTGAGATTGTGGTTTTCTCGCACGACGACCTCCGATTCGCCGTGCCCGATTTTGCCGCGCGATTGGCGGAAACGATGTCGGAGGCAGACATCGTCGGCGTCGCTGGCACGACAAAGGTCTCAGGCCCGGCCTTACTCTGGTCGGGGCATCCGCATCTCCATGGCGCCATCACCCACAAGGCGCCCGCCGATAGATCCTACGAGCTCGCGCTGACCTCGATGCATGGACCAAGGATCGGGCATGCACAGGCGCTCGATGGCGTATTCATCGCAGCCAGACGCGAATGGGTCGAGCGCGTCGGCTTCGACACCGAGCGTATCCCGGGATTTCATTTGTATGATCTCGATTTCAGCTACCGCGCGCACCTTGCCGGCGCCCGGCTGACGATTGCCTGCGACTTGGCGCTGATCCATCAGTCGCGTGGAAACTTCGATGCGGGATGGAACGCGGCGCAAGCGGCGTTCGCAGCGAAATTCCCGGAATTGAACTCGGAGGCTGGAAAGTACAGACACTGGTACCACGTATCGTTGCCCGACGAAGATTCCGTGAGGTTGCACTATGCGAAGCTCTTCACGGCCTGGGAACTCGGCTTGTCCTAGCGATGGCTTCCCTCAGCCGACAGCGCGCAGGTTCTCTTCCGCGAGGCGAACGGTCTCGTCGACGTCGGCTGCACTGTGCCTGGCGGAGACGAATCCGGCCTCGAAGGCCGACGGAGCGAGGTAGATGCCGGCGTCGAGCATACGGTGAAAGAAAAGCTTGAAGCGATCCTTGTCGCAAGCCATGACCGCGGCGAAAGAATCGGGCACGGTGCGCGCGAAATAGATGCCGAACATGCCACCGATGGCCTGCGCCGAGAACTCGACACCCGCACGCCGTGCGGCATCCACAAGTCCGGTCGTGAGTGCGAGCGTGCGCTCGGCGAGCCGCGCATAGAAGCCTGGTGCCTGGATCGCCCGCAACGTGGCAAGTCCGGCGGCGACCGCAACCGGGTTGCCCGATAGCGTTCCCGCCTGGTAGACGGGCCCCAGCGGCGCGATCTTTTCCATGATCGCGCGGCGCCCGCCGAAAGCGCCCACAGGCATGCCGCCGCCGATGACCTTGCCCAGCGTCGTCAGATCGGGTGCGATTCCGTACAGTCCCTGCGCACCCTGCAGATGCAGCCGGAAACCGGTCATGACTTCGTCGAAAATCAAGACCGCGCCATTCCGATCACAGACATCGCGCAGACCCTGCAGGAATCCTGGCTTGGGCAGGATCAGATTCATGTTGCCGGCAACGGGCTCGACGATGATGCCGGCGATTTCGCCAGGGTGCGCCTCGAACGCGGCCACGACTTGGTCGAGATCGTTGTAGGTGAGCACCAGCGTCTCGTTGGCAATCGACGCGGGCACCCCCGCCGACGACGGCTGCCCGAAGGTAAGCGCGCCGGAGCCAGCCTTCACCAGCAGGCTGTCGCAGTGGCCGTGGTAGCAACCTTCGAACTTGATGATTTTCGGCCGCCCGGTGTAGCCGCGCGCCAGCCGCAGCGCCGTCATCGTCGCCTCGGTTCCGGACGACACCAGGCGCACCATTTCCAGCGACGGCAAGAGGCGGCACAGCGTTTCCGCCATCTCGATTTCGAGCTCCGTCGGGGCGCCGAAGGACAGGCCGTTTGTTGCCGTTTCCTGCACCGCGCGTACGGTTTCAGGATGCGCATGGCCGAGGATCGCAGGGCCCCACGAGCCTACGTAGTCGATGTACCTTTTCCCGTCCGCGTCCCAAACATACGCGCCCTCGCCGCGCGCAAAAAAACGCGGCGTGCCTCCCACTGCACGGAACGCGCGCACCGGCGAATTGACCCCGCCGGGAATGACGATTTGCGCGCGACCGAAAAGTTGTTCATTGCGTGAGCTCATGGTTCGGCAACACCCCGCCCATCGATGAACAGGGTTGCGATCGCCCGCGCTCGTCGTTCGATGGCACGAGGATCGGCGAGCCCGAAGATATCGGAGATCACCGCTACTGCGTCGGCACCGGCCGCAATCAGTGACGGCGCGTTCGCGACGGTAATGCCGCCGATGGCGACCACGGGAACTTTCCATCGCAGCTTTGCGGCGGATAACAGTCCCAGCGAGGCGCGAACCGCTTCCGGCTTTACCACGGAGACGAAAAAACTGCCGAAGGCGATGTAGTCGGCGCCCGAGCGGACCGCGGCATCGGCACGCACCAGCGAGTCGTAGCACGACACGCCGATCATCGCCTGCGAGCCCAGGCGCCGGCGGGCTGCGGTGAGCGTCGCATCGTCGCGTCCGAGATGCACACCGTCTGCTTCGACCATGAGCGCGAGCTCCACGTCATCGTTGACGATAAACATCGCCCCGGAAGCGGCGCACGCGTCGCGCAGCATCCGCGCCTGCTCGAGGCGCAGGGGCGGCGTCGCGGTTTTGTTGCGATACTGGATTGCGGTTGCGCCGCCGGCGAGTGCGGCGCGCACGCGCTCGGCGAGCAGATCCGTGTCCACGCAATCGGGAGTCAGCGCATAGAGCCCCGAAAGCGGCATACGCGTGCGCACGTGCAGCGCCAGAGCCATGCGTTCAATGGCGGTGGATGTCACCTGACTGAGCACCCGACTGAGCACCCGACTGAGCTCTGGTCTGCGTATCGGACTGTGCCGCCGACTTTGTCGCTTCGCCGGCGTCGACGTCGGGCTCGGCGTTGGCTTCGCCGTCGCGTGCCCAGAACAGACGGTCCGGCAGAAACTGGCCCATGCCCGGGCGATAGGCCTTTTGCAGGGCGTGCCACGTATAGTCCTGCGCTTCGCGCACCGCTTCGGGAAGCTCGAGCCCATTGGCAAGCATTGCCGCAATGGCCGACGCGAGGGTGCAGCCCGAGCCGTGATAGATGCCCGGAAGTCGCTGCCAGGTGTCCGTTCTCACCACGCCGTTCTTTCCGTAAAGCGTGTTCACCACCTGCGGCGTGGGCTCGTGGGTACCGGTGATCAAAACGAATTCGCAGCCGATCTCGATTAAGCGCTGCGCGCAAACCGAAAGCAGCGGCTCGTCTTCGTCGTCGGTATCGGCGAGCCGTCTCGCCTCCAGGCTGTTGGGTGTCAGGATCGTCGTCTGCGGGAGCAGGAGCTCGCGCATCGCGTGCAGCATCTCGTCGCTGGCGAGCTCGTCGCCCCTGCCCGACGCCAGGACGGGGTCGAGCACCAACGGCACATCCGGATAGTCGGAAAGGATTTCGGCAATAGCCGCGATATTCTCGACGCTGCCGAGCGCGCCGATTTTGAACGCGTCGACGGGCATATCCTCGAGCAGACACCGCGCCTGGTCGGCGACCCAGTCGGCGTCAATTGCCTGCATCGCCTCGACGCCCATCGTGTCCTGAACGGTAATCGCGGTCAGCACCGACAGTGGATGGCAGCCCATGCTCGCCAGCGTCAGGATGTCGGCCTGAATGCCTGCGCCTCCGGAGGGATCGGAAGCGGCAAACGTCATCACGAGAGGCGGAAAATCCGGGTCCTGATCGGTCGGCGAGGACATTGCGGCGCGGGCTTCGAGAGCGGCATCGGAGCTGCATCCGACGTACCACATGGCCCGGATGGACTTGGTAAAATATGAGTTTACTCCAATCGCATTCGCATCCAATGAAAAAATACATGTGCCTCATCTGCGGCCACATCTACGATGAAGCCTTCGGTGACCCGGACACCGGAGTTCCACCCGGCACCAAATGGGAAGATGTTCCGCCAAACTGGACGTGTCCCGATTGCGGTGCGCGCAAGGAAGACTACGAATTGGTCGAGTTTTAAGGGTCCTGACGAACAGTCGGAGGAAGGATGCGCATTCTTCACACCATGCTTCGCGTAGGCGACTTGCAGCGATCGATCGGTTTTTACACCGGCGTGCTCGGCATGACGGTGCTGCGGACCACCGATCGGCCGGAACAAAAATACACACTGGCGTTCGTCGGCTATGGCGACGAGGCTAAGCACGCGGTGCTCGAGCTGACCTACAACTACGGCGTCGATCGATACGATCTCGGCACCGGGTACGGACACATCGCCATCGAGGTTCCCGACGCAGCCGCGGCGTGCAGCGCCGTGCGCGAAAAAGGGGGCACCGTCACCCGCGAGGCGGGGCCGGTCAAAGGCGGCACCACGGTGATTGCCTTCGTGCAGGACCCGGATGGTTACAAGATCGAGCTGATCGAGCGATAGCGGGCCCTGCCATCTAAGACGTGGTGCGCAGCAGCTCGCGGATGTCGTGTGCGAAGAGTTCCGGACCCTGGGCGTGGCTCACGAACAAGCGCAGGCGCCCCTGCGCGTCGAAGACAAACGTACCGGCGGAGTGGTCCATGGAATAGCTGCCCGGCGTCGGTCCCGGCTGCTTCTGATACAGGACCTTGAACTCGCGCGCGGTCGCTGCAGTCGCCGCGGCGTCTCCGGACAAGCCGAGAAACGTCGGATTGAATGCGGGAACGTAGTGCGAAAGCAATTCCGGCGTGTCGCGCTCCGGGTCGATGGTCACGAACAGCACCTGCACGCGCTCGGCATCCGCGCCCAGCTTTTGCAGCGCCGCGGCGAGGTCCGAAAGCGTGGTGGGGCACACGTCGGGGCATTGCGTGTAGCCGAAGAACATCACGACCACCTTACCGCGGAAGTCGGCGAGCGTCCGCGGCTTGCCATTGTGATCGGTGAGCTTGAAGTCGCGCCCGAAGGTCACGCCGGTGACGTCCGACGCCTGGAACCGAGGGCTCCCCGGACCGCATGCCGCGACAAAGAGCGCCAGCAATGCCGCGGCGACAATAGCGAAGGGTCGCTTCACGTCCAGTAGTGGTCGAAAAGCAGCGCCGAAAAGAGTCCCGCCAGATAGACGATGGAATACCTGAACGTCTGCCGAGACAGCCGGTCGCTGTAACGCCTGCGCAACGCCACTGCGTAGCCGATGAAAACGCCGCCCAGGACCACCGCGGCGACCAGGTATATCCAGCCGCTCATGCGGATGGCGAAGGGAAGAAGCGAAACGGCGAACAAGGCAATGGTGTACAGAAGGATCTGCAGTCGCGTGTAAGCGGGGCCGTGAGTCACCGGCAGCATGGGCAAGCCTGCATTCGCGTATTCCTTCGCACGGTAGAGCGCGAGTGCCCAGAAATGCGGCGGCGTCCAGACGAAGATGATCAGGAACAGGATCAGCGCTTGCGGCGCCACGTCGTCGGCAATTGCGGCCCATCCGAGAACCGGTGGCATTGCCCCGGAGGCGCCGCCGATCACGATATTCTGCGGCGTCGCCGGCTTGAGAAGCACGGTGTAGATGACCGCGTAGCCGACAAAGGTCGCAAGCGTCAACCACATGGTCAGCGCGTTGACCTGTGCGTAAAGGAGACCCAGGCCCACGCCGCCGACGACCGACGCAAATATCAGCGCCTGTTGCGTCGAGAGCTCCCCGCGCGGCAGCGGTCGCGCGCGAGTACGCGCCATCTTGGCGTCGATCCTCTGCTCGACGAGGCAATTGACCGCCGCGGCCGCTGCGGCGACCAGAGCGATGCCGAACGTGCCGAACAGCATCGGCTTCAGCGGCGGCAAACCGGGCACTGCGAGAAACATGCCGATTACCGCGGTGAACACGATCAGCGATACCACGCGCGGCTTGGTCAGCGAGAGAAACTGGCGCAGGCGATGCTGGTCGAGGGCGAGTGCGATCATGGGAAGCCTCGCGCGGACGGTATGGGCGCGACAGGGAATTTTACCATTGGCGGCGCCCTCAGCCGATCCGCGAAGCTCGCAGCAGGCGTTCGAGATCTTTGGCCATCCGCTTGATGTCGGGATCCGCGGGATAACGCAGCACGATGTTGCCCAGCGGATCGATCAAATAGATGTTCCGCGGACCGGTGACGCCAGGCAATGCCGCCCACTGGGCCGGATCGACCCGTGCGACGATCAATCCGGGGTGCTGCGCCAGGAATTGCGGCGCAAGGGCGGGCGCGTCGGTCGCCTGCAGCCACATGCGCACCACCCGGTCCTGTTCGCGCCCCTGGATCGTGCGCGCCTGCCGGGTCGCGTACAGCTTGCGCTGGCATTCGTCTTCGCAGGGGCCCGCGTCGACCGCGAGAAGCAACCATCGGCCGCGATAATCCGAGAGACGAAATTTCCCGCCGTCGGGCAGCGTGCCGACGATTTCCTGCACGGGCCTTGCCTCGACGAGCTCGCCGTAGTTCACCTGTCCCGGCGGGCGGAACCAGTAGTAGGCGACGTAAGACGCCACGACCGGCGCCGCGCAAACCAGTGCGAGCATCAACAGCGTGCGCCGGCCCCGGGTCTTGAGCGGCGGCGTCAAACGTCTTCCAAACGGCGTCGCCAGTTGAGCACGAGCCAGAGCACGATCGCCAGCGCGGCAAGCGAATACCACTGCACCGTATAGGACAGGTGTCTCTCGGCGCCGAAGTCGGGCTGCGGCCATTCGCGCAGCAGATCGTCGGGTGGCGTCACCGGATCGGTCTGTTCCACGACAAACGGCAGCAAGGCCAACCCGGACGACGCGGCGATCCGCTCGATGTCGAGATTCTGTCTCAGTACACCCGCTCCGGTGTCGGCCTTGAGCTCGAGGTAGCGACCAGGCGGGGTCGCGCGACCCACGATTTCGATGACACCCGCAGGCGTTTGCACCGCCGGAAGGTCTTTGCGTGTCGGACCTTGCGCCACCCATCCGCGATCGACCAGCACATAGCGGTTGCCTGCCGCGATCTTGAACGGCGTCACCACGTCATAGCCCGGACGCCCGCCATGCACCTTGTTGTCGAT
>DATMNH010000232.1:0-2749 GCA_035568975.1 Casimicrobiaceae bacterium | reverse complement strand
TCCATCAAAATGTTCGTCCAGCTCGGGCCGTTCAATGAACGAGCCGTTAGGCTCGATTATTCTGCGAACATCGCACGACTGGCTGAGGAGTTCGCATGCCACGCGGATCGCGGAATCCCGTGACCGTGCGGCGCGAGACTGTGGCAGCCCACCGCGCTCTGCGAAAACTACGTGCCACATCATCAATCATGGCTCCCATTAGCTTCTGAGCGTCCCGGTGCGCCAGATGCAGGAGCTGGCGCAAGAGACATCCGGCCCCATCATCGCAGTCCGTTGCCCTGCGTTGCCTATCCGCCACAGTGTGTCAGATTTGCCGCCCACCAGCGGAAAAGCGGCTCTCACGACGTTGCGACCGTTGATGGGGAATGCGGTCCCTCAGTCCCTGTACCTATTCCTCTGTAGCGCGGCAGATGGCTGCATGCGCGCCAGCGGCTTCCCGACGCTCCGGCCGTTCCAGAATACGGGCATCGTCGCAGTCGCGGTGCTTGGCATGGCGAGGGTGCGGCATTGCTGCTTGTGCTTCGACCGTTGGGGCATCGTCGCAGCACCGGAGAGCTGTGCGGCGATGCGGTATGGACGTGGACCGTTGGCCCCAAGGGTTTTGAATGCCGTCAAAGCGATGGGTCACATTCTCCCGGCCTCGCAATCACCCCCGCATGTGGGATGTATGAGGTTTTGAGCCGGCTTGGCTGCGAACTGCGTGCACCCTCTGTGCCGGGCAGAGCCGATGTGCACCGGCGGAGATTTGGCGGTCGCCACCGCCCGATGATTCACCGCGCCCTCACGCTGTGGCATGACAATGCCTGCCGGTCCAGTCTGCAGGTGACCGCATGATGAGCACGCGCATCTATCTCGCCGGGCCTGAGGTCTTTCTGTCCAATGCGCGCGAGATCGGAGCGCGAAAGCGCGCCATCTGCGAGCAACACGGGCTCATCGGTGTGTTTCCCACCGATGAGGAGGATGCCTGTGATCCGGCCTTGTCGCGTCCCGACCAGGGGCTCGCGATCAGCCGCGCGATGGAACGCGTCATGCGGACCTGCAATGCCATGATCGTCAATCTCACGCCATTCCGCGGGCCCAGCGCCGATGTCGGATCCGCCTATGAGATGGGCTTCATGCGCGCGCTTGGCAGACCGATCTTTGCCTATAGCAATGATGACCGGCCATTCCTCGATCGCGTCGCCGCCTTCCGCAGTGGCGCTCTGCGCGTGCGCCCGACCGGCGAAAACGAGGATCCCGACGGCATGGCCGTTGAAGCCTTCGCGCTGCACGACAATCTCATGCTGGCGGGCGGCGTGATCGGGTCAGGTGGTTGCCTGTTTGCTGCGGCTGCACCTCATGCGGAACGCTATACGTTGCTCGTCGCGTTTGAGCGCTGCGTCGAGCGAGCGGCGAGCGACCTGGGTCGATCGTCCCGGTCCTGAGATTTGGCGCGCTTGCGACGAATTCCAGCAAGCAATCTGTGGCTGCTGTGTCACGACATGCCGCATTGAAGACCACGAATGTCTTCGCCGGACTTGATCACCTCTGTGATCGGCGCGTCCGCTGTCCCACTTCCGGCCGGAGCCGGTAACGGAAGTTTTGCGGGCTCGGCCATCACCCGCCGCGCAAGCCGGATCGGCCGGTCGGCGTACCGTCCACTGCGAGAGGTCGGCATCGTCGAGGGGCTTTCGCTCCATCGGCGTCAACCGCCCTCCCGGCAGGCGCAGCAACACTTGTGGGCCCTTCGTCAGGGAATAAACCAAGGCTCTGCGCTTCTCACCGCCACATGCCGCGCATCCGCGCACCGACATCGAGGCGAACCTGTCTTGGGTCCGGCCGGTCGGACGCGGCAGCGACGACGATCGGCCATGTCGTGCATTCGAACAACGGCAACAGGGCCGCTGGGATGAAGCGTGTTCGTGACGCGTAAACGTGCCGATCGCCGTGCACACTCTGGCCGTGGGTGAAGAACCGCTGCGGCAGGACAAGATGCAGACTGTCCTTGGCCCGTGTCATGGCGACGTGGAGCAGCCGGCGTTCCTCCTCGATTTCCGCCGTTGTTCCGCTGCCGAGATCGGAGGGAATGCAGCCGTCAACGACATTCAGCACGAAGACGGATTTCCACTCTTGTCCTTTTGCAGAATGAATCGTCGAGAGGATCAGGTAGTCCTCATCCAGCACCGGCACACCGGCCTGATCGCTCGTGGCATCCGGCGGGTCGAGCGTCAGCTCGGTCAGGAAGCGCGCCCGCGACGGATAGCCTGCGGCAATCTGCTCGAGCTGCAGCAGGTCTGCCTTGCGAACGGACGCATCCTCGTGAATGCGTTCGAGATGCGGCTCATACCAGCGACGTACATGTCCGACCTCGGCTGGCCAGCCAGCCGTGCCCGAGCGAACAGTCTGGAGGGTTTGTACGAAAGCGTCCCAATCATCGCCCGACCGAGGCGGGGCCGGGATATCGGTCAGCGCTCCCAGCGGATCGGGTCGGCCTGCCATCAGATCGAGAGCACGCTGCGCTGACGACGGACCTACGCCCGGCAGCAACTGCATGACACGAAAGCCGGCGACGCGGTCGCGCGGGTTCTCGACGAAACGCAGCAGCGCGAGCAGATCCTTGACGTGCGCGGTGTCGAGGAACTTCAAGCCGCCGAATTTCACGAAGGGAATGTTGCGACGCGTCAGCTCGATTTCGAGCGTGGCGCTGTGGTGTGACGTCCGGAAGAGAATCGCCTGCTGCTTCAGGCTTGTCCCAACCTCCCGGTTTTCC
>DATMNH010000231.1:0-5293 GCA_035568975.1 Casimicrobiaceae bacterium | reverse complement strand
CCGCTGACGCTCGGGCTGTCGTGGATTCTCGTCATCATGGAGTCGGTGTACGTGATGACGGGCAAGGAAATCTACCGGGACATGACCAAGTTCTGGGGCAAGCTCTTCGGCATCAATTTCGCGATGGGCATTGCAACCGGCCTCACGATGGAATTCCAGTTCGGGACCAACTGGTCGTATTACTCGCACTATGTCGGCGACATCTTCGGTGCGCCGCTGGCGATCGAAGGCCTGATGGCGTTCTTCCTCGAGTCGACCTTCGTCGGACTGTTCTTCTTCGGCTGGGACCGGCTCTCGAACCGGGGACACCTGCTCGTGACGTTTCTCGTAGCACTCGGCTCGAACCTGTCGGCCCTGTGGATCCTCGTCGCCAATGCGTGGATGCAGAATCCAGTCGGCGCCGAGTTCAATTACGACACGATGCGCATGGAGCTCACCAGCTTCGCCGACCTGCTGTTCAATCCGGTGTCGGGTGTGAAGTTCGTGCATACGCTGGCAGCCGGCTATGTAACGGCTTCGATGTTCGTGCTCGGCATCTCGAGTTACTACCTGCTGAAGCTTCGCGATCTGTCCTTCGCGGTCCGCTCCTTCGCGGTCGCCACCGGCTTCGGACTCGCCTCGGTGATTTCGGTGATCGTGCTCGGCGACGAGTCGGGCTACACCGCGGGCGAGGCCCAGAAGGTCAAGCTGGCGGCGATCGAGTCCGAGTGGGAAACCCAAAAACCGCCGGCAGCTTTCACCATTTTCGGCTGGCCGGACCAGGCAACGGAAACGACGCGCTATGCGCTCAAGGTACCCTGGATGCTGGGATTGATCGCGACGCGCTCGGTGGACACGCCGGTCAAGGGGCTCAAGGAGTTGAAAGCGGAGCATGAGGCTCGCATCGTTAACGGCATCAAGGCGTATGCGGCCCTGCAAAAGCTCAAAGGAGGCGATCGGACCGCTTCGACCAAGGCCGAGTTCGACCAGGTGAAAAACGACCTCGGGTACGGGCTATTGCTGAAGAAGTACACGCCCAACGTCGTCGACGCCACGCCGCAGCAGATCAAGGCTGCCGTGGACGACACGATTCCCCAGGTCGCGCCGTTATTCTGGTCGTTCCGGGTGATGGTGGGCCTGGGCTTCTGGTTCCTGTTCATATTCGCCGCCGCGTTCTTTGTGCTGGCGCGACGCACGCTCTCCCGCAACCGGTGGATCATGAAGCTCGCGCTATGGAGCATTCCGCTGCCGTGGCTGGCGGCGGAGCTGGGATGGATCGTCGCCGAGTACGGTCGCCAGCCGTGGTCGATCAGCGAGGTCCTGCCGACGTATCTGTCGACCTCGTCTGTCTCCGCCGGTCAGCTCTACTTCAGCCTTGCCGGCTTCGTCGGCTTCTACACGGTGCTGCTCGCGGTCGAGCTCTACCTGATGTTCAAGTACGCGCGGCAAGGGCCATCGAGCCTTGGGACCGGTCGCTACCACCTCGAATCCGGCGCCGCTCCGGCGTCCGCAGCGTCATGATCTACCTCTTCGATTACGCGACCCTCAAGGTGATTTGGTGGCTCTTCGTCGGGGTCCTGCTCATCGGCTTCGCGATTCTCGACGGCTTCGACCTGGGCGTTGGCGCGCTGCTGCCGTTTGTCGGCCGCACGGACGACGAACGACGGGTCGTCATCAACTCAATCGGTCCGACGTGGGAGGGCAATCAGGTCTGGTTCATTACCGCGGGCGGCGCGTTGTTCGCGGCGTGGCCGTTGGTCTATGCCGCTGCATTCTCCGGCTTCTACGTCGCGCTGATCCTCACCTTGTTTACCCTGTTCTTCCGGCCGGTCGGGTTCGATTACCGTGGCAAGGTCGCCGATCCGCGCTGGCGGTCGGTCTGGGATTGGGGACTATTTGCTGGCGGCGCGGTGCCGGCGCTGATCTTCGGCGTCGCCTTCGGCAACCTTTTGCAAGGCGTCCCGTTCCATTTCGACACCGACCAGCGCGTTTTCTATACCGGGTCTTTTTTCGGCCTGCTGAATCCGTTCGCGCTCGTCTCAGGTGTCGTCAGCCTGGCAATGCTCGTCATGCACGGCGCGATTTACCTGCAACTGCGCACGGATGCGGCCGTGCAGGCGCGCGCCGCAGGAGCCGCGCGCCTTGCGGGACTGGTGTTCATCGCGGCATTCGCCGCGGCCGGGATTTGGATCGCGACCGGCATCGAGGGCTATCGTGTAATGACCATGCCAAGCGCGGACGCGTCGTTCGTTCCCCTCGCCAAGACCGTCGAACGCGTCGCTGGCGCCTGGCTCACCAACTACCGCGTTCAGCCGTGGACGATCGCGGCACCCGTCGCCGCGTTCGGCGCTGCAGCGTTTGCGCTCGTCGCCTCGGGCTTGCATCGCGCCGGACTTGCGTTCGTGTTGTCGAGCGTCGCGGTCGCGGCCGTCATCCTCACCGCCGGCTTGGCGATGTTCCCATT
Organism: Casimicrobiaceae bacterium; assembly: GCA_035568975.1. GTDB lineage: Bacteria > Pseudomonadota > Gammaproteobacteria > Burkholderiales > Casimicrobiaceae > PALSA-1003. The sequence goes on along the minus strand of DATMNH010000231.1, from coordinate 2,850 downwards.
CGTCATGCCCTCCTCAAGCGACCCGGCGAGTAGCCTGACCGTTTGGGATGCGGTATCGAGCCGGCGCACTTTGCAAATCATGTTCTGGGTCGTCCTGCTGTTCCTGCCGATCATCCTCGCCTACACAACGTGGGTGTATCGCGTCATGCGCGGCACCATCACCACCCGGCACGTGCAGGAAGCCAAACACACTCTTTACTGAACCCGGGAGACGAGCCAATGTGGTACTTCACATGGATACTTGGCATCGGGGCCGCCCTCGCATTCGGCATCATCAACGTCATGTGGCTCGAGGCGTCGTACACGTTCGGCGAGCTCGATGAGGGCGGGATCCACGAGCGTTTCAGTCGCTCTGTCGATGGCGATGGTGCTGAGCCGACGCATGGACCAGGTTGACAACTGGCTATCGGTCAATCATAGCGGATAGGACATCGTCGCTCGCCTGCGCCGAGAACCATGAACTCGTGTTCGGCGGCGATGTCGTGGCCGGGATGATCGTTGCCTTCATCGCCCCGATACACGCTGCGGGTCGCGACAACAGGATCAGGTCTGCGCGCTTGTCCGGGATGAACGTGCGAAAACGCGTGCTGACTCGCCGCGTTTACTTCATTGCTAAGGACATGAACTCCGGGAAGCACATACGCGTTTCTGGTCCTTTTGGGATTCGGTCCGGAAAGCCGTCGCTGGCTCGCAATGTCTTTGCTGACTGAGTTCTTACCGACGCTGCTGAACAGTGTGGAGGGCCGCGTGACCGAACTTCTGCGCGGTGTTCCTCGCTGACGTGCGGCTTGGTCTGCTGGTCTGGTGCGAGTACCTTAACCTGTCCCGAGATTTGACGTGGCAGCGAGTGTCAGATCGAGGCGCGCCCGATCGACCGAGAGCGGCCTATACCGTTGAAAAACTCCCTTGAAAGCGGGCGCTTGGTGGCTATGCTGTAGGCAAGGCGTTGGAATGGGAGAAGCGGGAATGATGGGACAAGGGTCTGGCGGTCAGAAGAAACTGTTCTACTCATTCAATCTCGACGATCACGTTCCTGCCGATCACCTACTGCGCGGGATTGATCGTTGCCTCGATCTTGGGGAACTGCGCCGCCATCTGGCACCGTTCTACAGCGACACCGGGCGTCCGTCGATTGATCCTGAGCTGATGGTACGGATGTTGATCGTGGGTTACAGCTTTGGCATTCGTTCCGAGCGGAGGCTGTGCGAAGAGGTCCACCTCAATCTGGCGTATCGCTGGTTCTGTCGCCTGGGCCTCGAGGATGCGGTGCCTGACCATTCGACGTTCTCGAAGAACCGGCATGGCCGCTTTCGTGAGAGCGAAGCGTTTCGGCATGTCTTCGAGAGCGTGGTCGAGCGGTGTATGAAGGAAGGACTGGTTGGTGGCGAAGGCTTTGCGGTCGACGCCAGTGTGATTAGAGCAGATGCCAATCGCAGCCGCAGTACGGCGCGCGAGGAGGCGGAGGACTTGCGCGATCCCCGGCACGCGACCCGGGCGGTGCGTGAATATCTGGCCGCATTGGATGAGCAGGGTGAGCCGGGCACCGCTCCGGCGTCGATCTCACCGACTGATCCCGCGGCGCGGTGGACGGCGGTGGGTGGTCCGGCGTTTTACGCCTACTCGACCAACTACCTGGTTGATGTCGAAGCGGGGATCATCGTCGATGTCGAAGCGACGCCAGCTCACAAGACCGACGAAATCAAGGCGACCAGGACGATGATCGAGCGGGTCGAAGAACGATTTGACCTGAAGCCCGCGCGGCTAATCGGCGATATGGCCTACGGCGCGGCCCCGATGCTCGGCTGGTTGGTCGAAGAGAAGCAGATCGCGCCGCACATTCCGGTGTGGGACAGAACACAACGCCACGACGCGACGCTATCCACCAGCGACTTCCAGTGGGACGAAGCGGCCGACGAATACCGCTGCCTGCAGGGAAAGGTACTGCGGAAGCAACGGCGCACGTTCAAGAACCTGCGTACCCACATCACCAAGGCTGGCACCATCATCTATCGAGCCAGCCAGTCCGATTGTGCAAGTTGCCCGCTGAAGGCGCGCTGCTGTCCGAATACCCCGATGCGCAAGATCGCTCGCAGCATCCACGAATCAGCACGAGAGGTCGCTCGCAATGTTGCCAAGACCGATGCATACAAGCAATCGCGCAAGGATCGCAAGAAGGTCGAGATGCTCTTCGCCCACCTCAAGCGCATTCTTAAGCTGGATCGCTTACGTCTCCGGGGACCGAGCGGCGCGCAGGATGAGTTCTTGCTCGCAGCCATCGCGCAAAACCTACGACGAATGGCGAAGCGGCTGATGTTTGCAGCACCCGAAGCGGTTCCAATAGCCGCATAAAGCAGCATCGGGGACGAATCTACTTCCTCAACAACCGGGAATCCGTTACCGAGACCCGCGATCTGCGATCACAGGCAGCGGAACCTCGACCAAACATCGAGTATTTCAACAGAATCGGCCACAAGCTGCCGGTCGCTCCATCACCACAAACAACCAACGCCGCCAAAGCGGGGCAGACATCGTTGCTATTGCACTCAGTTTTTTTAAGCTTTCTCAGAGCGAGTCCGGCGATGCCGCGACCAAGATGCGCGAGGGTGGCGGGCTCCGGCGCAGCCGATGAATTTTCCGTTGACCCCTTCACTCGCACCTGAGGCCAGGCCGTGCTCTGCCGATCTGCATCCAGAATCGAGCGTCAAGATGGTTCTGAACCGAGCTCCGCCACGAGCGCCGGCCATCTACCCGCCCGGTCCGTCGGTCATGATATGGCCTATAAGATCGCTGACATTGCGCTCCATGTCGTCCATGAGGTCGTAAAGTAGGTAGCGCAGGGCCAGCATGCCG
>DATMNH010000230.1:0-5308 GCA_035568975.1 Casimicrobiaceae bacterium | reverse complement strand
CAGGCCGCCGCGCAAGCAAGCAAGATAGAGCGCGAGGGCCTGCCAGCACTTGTCGACCTGTGCCGCCACGCGATCGCCTTTTTCGCAGCCCGCGGCGATGAGCACGTGCGCGATCCGCGCCGTCATCGCATCGAGATCGTCGTAATGGATCACCGCTCCGGCCGGATGAAGGATGCACGGCTGTTCGCCGTGCTCGGCAAAGTGATCGCGCAGCAGCGCGTACAAGTTGGCGTTCATGGCTGCGGGAAATGCGGAACGCGCCCGAAACCGGCCGCGTCAGGCGGAGATTACAACATGTGACGCCCCAGCGGGGCCGCGCCGGAGGTTGCCGGGCGCGAAATGGGTCCCCGCTTTCGCGGGGACGACGAATATCCCGGTGCGGACGTCGTCAGATCAGACCTGCTCCACGTGCCCACTGGTACTTGGCGCCGAGCACGGCGACCGGCGTCTCGGTCGTATACGGGTACGCCGGAATGCCGTGCGCGAAAAGATATTCCGCAGCCTCTTCCACCTGGACATCGCCCGCGAGCGAGGCGACGATGGGCTTCTCGATGCCTTTCGCCCTCATTTCGTCGACCACTTCAACCATTTTCGTCGCGAACACCATCGGCGGCGTGACGATCGTGTGCCAGTAACCGAGAATCAGCGCGTGGATGCGCGGATCTTCGAGCCCGAGCCGAACCGTGTTCTGATAAGTCTTCGGCGGCTCGCCGCCGGTGATATCGACGGGGTTGCCGGCCGCGCCGAACGGCGGGATGAACTTGCGGAACGCGGCGTCGAGGTCGGGTGGCATCGCCATCAGCGACAGATTGTTGTCGACGCAGGCGTCGGACAGCAGCACGCCGGATCCGCCTGCGCCGGTGATGATGAGAACGTTCTCGCCCTTGGGCGTGGGGAGTACCGGAATCGCTCGCGCAAACTCGAGCAGGTCGCGCAAGGAGCGGGCGCGTATCACCCCGGATTGCTTCAGGACGTCCTCGTAGATCTTGTCGTTACCGGCCAGCGCTCCGGTGTGCGAGCTCGCCGCCCGCGCACCCAAGCTGGTGCGGCCGGCCTTGAGCATGACGATGGGCTTTTTCTTCGACACGCGCTTGGCGACTTCGGCGAACGCGCGGCCATCCTTCAAATCCTCGCAATGCTGGGCGATGATCGTGGTGTTGTCGTCCTGCTCGAAGAACGTCAGCAGATCGTCCTCGTCGATGTCGGACTTGTTGCCCAGTCCCACGATCGCCGAGACGCCCATTTTGGCCGAGCGCGAGAACCCGATGATCGCCATGCCGATGCCGCCGGACTGTGACGACAGCGCCGCATGGCCCTTGACGTCGTAGGCGGTGCAGAACGTCGCGCAGAGATTCTTCCAGGTGTAGTAGAAGCCGTAGATATTGGGACCCATCAGCCGCACGCCGTATTTGCGGCCGATCTCCTGGATCTCCAGCTGGCCCGCGACATTGCCGGTCTCGGCAAAGCCCGACGGTATCAGCACCGCGCCGGGAATCTTCTTCTCCCCGACTTCGATCAGCGCCTGCGCAACGAACTTGGCCGGAATCGCGAATACCGCCACGTCGATCACGCCGGGAACATCCTTGACGCTCTTGTATGCCTTGCGGCCCATGACCTCGGGAGCGGTAGGATTGATCGGATAGATCTCGCCCTTGTAACCGCCGTTGATCAGGTTCTTCATGACCGAGTTGCCGATCTTGCCTTCTTCCGTGGATGCGCCGATGACGGCAACCGCGTCCGGCTTCATGATCCGGTTCATGTCGCGCACGATGTCGTCGTGGCTCGGGCGGTAGCGCGCCGGCGCGGGCGAGAAGTCGACCACGATGCGCACGTCGGCGGCAATGGCGCCATTCTTGCTCGCGAACACAGGGTTCAAATCCATCTCGGTGATGTCCGGAAAATCCGAGATCAGCTCGGAGACATGCTGGATCAGCGTGGCCAGGGCATCGCGATGAACCGGGTCGGAGCCGCGAACGCCCTTCAATATTTCCGCCGCGGCGATGCCGTCGAGCATCGACAGAGCGTCTTCCCGCGATGCGGGAGCCAGGCGGAAGGTGATGTCCTTCAGCACCTCGACCAGGATTCCACCGAGGCCGAAGGCTACCAGCTTGCCAAACGAAGGATCGGTGACGGCGCCGACGATGACTTCCTGGCCGCCTGCGAGCATCTGTTGCACCTGCACGCCGAGAAGCTTGGCCTTGGCGTCGTATTTCTTGGCATTGGCCATGATGGTCGCGAAACCCTTCTCGACTTCTTCCGCGCTTTTCACGCCCACCAGCACGCCGCCTGCCTCGGTCTTGTGCAGGATCTCGGGAGACACGATCTTGAGCACGACGGGAAAGCCCATGGCGGATGCGATCTTTGCCGCCTCCGCGGCCGATGTCGCGACACCTTCTTTTGGCACCGCGATACCGTACGCGTCGCAGACCAGCTTGCCCTCGGGAGCGGTCAGCGACGTGCGTCCCTCCGTCTTGACCTTGTCGAGAATCTTCCTGACCGCGGGTTTGTCATGCGCCATTTTTCTTCCTTTGGTAGGTGAACGCCGCCGGTTGCGGCGGTAGGTATTCGCTGTTGCGGCTCAGATCGCGCCGGAGGAACGCAGCTCGGCGACTTGTTCCCTGGTGTAGCCGAGCTCGGCAAGCACTGCCTCGGTGTGCTCGCCAAGCAAGGGCGAGCGCGTCACATCGGTCGGGCTGTCCGACATCTTGATCGGGTTGCCGACGGAGAGATATTTACCGCGCTTCGGGTGATCGACCTCGACCACGGTCCCCGTCTTGCGTAACGACGGCTCCTCGGCGATTTCCTTCATCGACAGGATCGGGCCACATGGAATGTCGTGCGCGTTGAGCAGATCCATCGCCTCGAACTTGGTCTTGGTCTTGGTCCACGCCTCGATCTCGCCGAAGATCTCCATGAGATGCGGCAACCGTACCTTCGGCGTCGCGTATCGCGGATCGGTCAGCCACTCTTCGCGGCCGATGACCTTGCAGATGTCCTTCCATACCGGCGCCTGCGTGATGAAGTAGATGTAGGCGTTGGGATCGGTCTCCCAGCCCTTGCACTTGAGTATCCATCCCGGCTGGCCGCCGCCCGAGGCATTGCCCGCGCGGGGAACCGCATCGCCGAACTTGCCGTTCGGGTATTGCGGATATTCCTCCATCACGCCTGTGCGCGCGAGGCGCTGCTGATCGCGAAGCTTGACGCGGCAAAGATTGAGCACGCCATCCTGCATCGCGGCGAGTACTCGCTGACCGCGGCCGGTCGTCTTGCGCTGATAGAGCGCGGCAACGATCCCGAGCGCCAGGTGCAATCCGGTGCCCGAGTCGCCGATCTGCGCGCCGGTGACCAGGGGAGGGCCGTCGTCGAAGCCCGTGGTCGACGCTGCTCCACCGGCGCATTGCGCTACGTTTTCATAGACCTTGCAGTCTTCATACGGCCCCGGGCCGAAGCCCTTGACCGAGGCGACGATCATTTTCGGATTGAGCTCCTGGATGCGCTCCCAGGTAAATCCCATGCGGTCGAGCGCGCCTGGCGCGAAGTTTTCCACCAGCACGTCGCATTTCTTTACGAGCGCCTCGAGAATCTCCTTGCCTTTAGGGTTCTTGGCGTCGACGGTGATCGAGCGCTTGTTGTGGTTGAGCATGGTGAAATACAGGCTGTCCACGTCGGGAATGTCGCGCAGCTGGCCACGCGTGATGTCCCCTTCGCCGGCCCGTTCGACCTTGACGACGTCGGCACCGAGCCATGCCAGGAGCTGCGTGCAGGTCGGACCCGATTGCACGTGGGTGAAATCGAGAATCTTGATTCCGTCTAATGCCTTACCCATTACGTTCCCCTATGCGATGCCGTCATTCCAGCGAATACGAAACCGGTACTGCGACCGAATCGCCAAGCCGCGTTGAGCGTCGGCGCGCCGACCGTGGGCTGTGGGAAGCCGCTGCATCGACGACGCTCCAACGCGGCGACCCATTACGATTTCTTCTTCGCGCTGGGATTGAGACTCGTGATGCGGCCGCTTTCCGTGCCCGCCTTTTCGTCGATGACCGCGTTGATGAGCGTAGGCCTGCGCGAGTGGATCGCTTCTTCCATCGCGTTGCGAAGCTCGGCCGGCGTCGATGCCATCACACCCACGCCACCGAAGGCCTCCATCAGTTTTTCGTAGCGCGCGCCCTTGACGAACACCAAGGGCGATGGATCGCTTCCTCCGCTAGTATTCACTTCGTCGCCGCGGTAGACGCCGTTGTTGTTCAGGATCACGACGCAGACGGGCAGGTTATAGCGGCAGATCGTCTCGCATTCCATGCCGGAGAAACCGAAGGCGCTGTCGCCCTCGACCGCGATCACCTGCTCGCCGCTGACCACCGCCGCCGCGACCGAAAAGCCCATGCCGATGCCCATGACGCCCCACGTGCCGACGTCCAGCCGCTTGCGCGGCTTGTACATGTCCACGATGCTGCGCGTGAAGTCGAGCGCGTTCGCGCCCTCGTTGACGAGGATGGCGTCGGGGTTCGCCTTGACGATGTCGCGCACGACGTTGAGCGCGCTGTGGAAGTTCATCGGCGTCGGGTCCTTCGCCAGTGATTCCCCCATCTTCGCGATGTTCTTGGTCTTGCGCTCGCGAATCGCATCGAGCCACTCGGCGGGTGGTTTCGGCCAGTTCGTGCCGATGGCGCCGAGCATGGCTGACACGCACGAACCAACGTCGCCGACCACCGGCGCCTCGATGCGCACGTTGCTGTCCGCCTCTTGCGGCGAGATGTCGATCTGCACGAACTTCTGGCCGCCCCAGTCCTTGGACGAAGCGCCGCCCCACGTCTTGCCCTTGCCTTGCGACAGCAGCCAATTGAGCCGCGCACCGATCAGCATGACGACGTCGGCTTCCGGCAGCACGTAAGACCGCGCTGCGGAAGCCGATTGTTCGTGCGTGTCGGGCAGCAGGCCCTTGGCCATCGACATCGGCAGATAGGGGATGCCCGTCTTTTCCACCAGCGCGCGAATATCCGCATCGGCCTGCGCGTACGCCGCGCCCTTGCCCAGAATGATGAGCGGACGCTTGGCGCCCTTGAGCAGATCGAGCGCGCGCTGCACCGCGTCGGGCGCCGGGATCTGGCGCGGCGCCGGATCGACCACCTTGATCAGCGACTTCCTTCCTGCTTCCGCGTCGAGTGTCTGCGGGAAGAGCTTCGCCGGCAGGTCGAGATAGACGCCGCCCGGACGACCGGAGAGAGCTGCCCGGATCGCCCGCGCCACGCCCACGCCGATGTCCTCGGCGTGCAAGACCCGGAACGCGGCCTTGGCGTGCGGCCTG
>DATMNH010000229.1:0-2081 GCA_035568975.1 Casimicrobiaceae bacterium | reverse complement strand
GCCAAGCATTGCGATTTAGGTATGCGTCGGCCAGTGCCGCTCGCGAAACCAGGTGCGGTACTCGGACGACATCTTCGCGCGCTGCGCTTGCGGCGCATGCCGCTTGCAGGTCGATGCCTCCTGGCTGTTTTCCGGCGCGGCCCACCTCACCTCGACGCAGTCGTTCGGATTGTAGGCCATCTCGTAGTCCACAGCCCGGTCGAGGACCTCCTTGAGGGACAGCGTCCACGGCGCGCCATCGCTTCGCGTGTAAGTTATTTTTCGCGAGGCCAGCTCGGACGCAAGCACCTCCCGCAACTCGCTTTTCACGTCCTCGACGCTCTTGTTGTTCGGCATGGCGTAGTGCGCCGCCCGCCGTACGACGCGATCGGGATAACCGCGCACAACGTCGATCGCGATCAACAGACGGAAATCGCGCGCCGGAGTGGAGTAATCCTCCCAGGGTCCCGACGTCTCGAAGATCGAGGGGCCATTGGGCATACCGATCTCGCCGGGCTGCTTTTCCTGAAATTTTCGTCCGTTTTCGACCGAGGTGACACGCGTCTTCACCTGCTCGTGCAGACTCGCGATGGCGTCGGTCAGCGCCTTCACGGGATCGATCGGCTCGGGCGACATGACGTCATCCATGCGATCGTAAAACTCCTCGGCACTGATCTTCGACTGATCGAGCGAAAAATCGGCGTACTGCGGATTGTTGGTGATTTCGGCGTTGGTCAACCGCCGCAGCGAACCGTTTTTGTCGCGCGCCACGGGACGAAAGTGCTTGAAGCCTGGGCTACCGAGCGCCGGATCGTGCACGAACAGGAAATTGCCGCGCCAGAAGCGCTTTCGTGTGATCGACCCGTCGGGCTCGGCATCGACCGCGAGAAAGACGCCCGGCTTGCCGTCCACCTCCGGCACGCGATGCACGAGCATCAGCACGTGGCCGTAGGGGTCGGCATATATCGTGCCCGGGCGCAACGATTCCTGCGTCAGCGCCACGGTGTAGAAATCGGTGTTGTCATAGCTCGCGGAGACGCGCACGGCGCCGGTATGCACAACGTCGCCGACGTCGCGCAGATATTCGCTGAAATTCGTCGGCCGCTTTGGCTTCGGCTTCGGCGGAGCCACCGGCTCCGGAGCTGGTACTGCCGCGTCGGCCGACTGCGGCCGGCCAAACAGGTTCAGAATTGTCGGCGGTTGCGCAGCCGGTGTAGCGGCGGCAAGCGTCGCGGAGGCGACTTCCTGTTCGGGCGGCGGCGGCGGACGCGTCTGTTCCGGGTGCTCCATGTCGAACCATTGATAGCACTTGGGGGCGCTGCCGCCGATACCACGTGAGCAATTGGAATAGCCGAAAGGCAGCCCCATCTTGTAGGCAAAATAGGCGCGCAGGAAGTAGCCGAAATCGGCGCAGTCGGGGCGAAGGCCCGACTTCACTTTGTCCTCCCCGCGACCCAGATAATTGAACAGGAAATTGCGCGTTTGGTCGCGCAGGACTTCATGCCAGGCCTTCCAATTCAGATCCTGATCGGAGGGCGCGTCGAATAGCTTGGCGATCCATGCCGAGAACAGGATTTCCGTTGCATGATTCCAGCTGTTGCGCACCTGCCAGAAGGCTCCGGACGGGACAGGCACAGAATCCGGCTTGCGCGCGCTCACGGAGATTTCGCGTTTGACCGTGCTGCAAGCCGCCGGCGCGTGGTCGAGCGCCAGCGTGGCGTGCCAGGTCCCCGCGGCCGGCGCGCCGACCTCAGCGAACCAGAAATAAGGCCCACCGCCGTGCCGGTCCGACGATTTGGCCGAGATGCTTCCATCGGGAGCGATCAGCGACATCGCACCCTCGAGCGGCCTTTCGGCAATGATCATGACGCGAAGCGGCGCTCCCTTCCAGGGAGCGACCGGTGAGGGCAAAACCTGAATTTCGGCTGCTTCCCCGCAGGGGCCGGATGCCGCTTCCGCCGGCGAGTCCATTGTTGCGAAAATGAACACAGCTGTTGTTGCGGCAGCAAACCGGCTGGCGAGACGCATTTTCACGACCTTTCTGGAGAAATCCGGAACCGCACTCCACGCTGCCGATCTCGTGCGCGAATGGCTACGTCCGC
>DATMNH010000228.1:0-16036 GCA_035568975.1 Casimicrobiaceae bacterium | reverse complement strand
GGACATCATATCTTTTGCGTAAAGGACCCCGATGGGAACGGTATAACGATTTATACCAGCCACTCAATTTACTGATCAGAAAGCCTAAGAGGATCGAGACGATGGATACTAAGACAGGCTGTCGGAAACGAATTGAAAGTTGTATCGCCAGAAAGCGGACGGGATGGCGAAATGCCACCTCCAAACCGGCCGTTCAAACAACGGATAACAGCGTTTGACGCTTCTTCGTACCTCTCCACGATCGCGAATACTGTAAGCTGACCCGGCGTCAGACCGAGAAACCCAACCATAACAGGCGAAAGGCGATGCAATGGACCGTCGCACGATACTACTGGGTGCCGCAGCGACTGCGACTGCGGTACTGTCCATGGGCGTGTCGCTCGCGCAGCAAGCCGGCAAGAATTACCGGATTGGCGTGCTCCTGAACCGTAAGAATCCGAGCCCAGAAACCGAATCACTTCGCACGGGATTAACGCAGCTCGGCTATTCGGAAGGCACCGACGTCGTCTATGAGGTGCGTGCTGCTGAAGGCCAGCTCGACCGTCTGCCTGGCTTCGCTGCTGAACTGGTCAGCAAGGGTGTAGACGTCATTGTCACCTACGGCGGGCCGCCAACAAACGCGGCCCGAAATGCGACGAAGGCGATCCCGATCGTGTTTGCCCTCGTCGCCGATCCGGTCGGCATTGGCGTCGCGGCTACGCTCGAGCGGCCTGGGGGAAACCTCACGGGGGTCACCAACAATGATCCCGAGCTCCCTGTTCGGCACATGGCGCTCCTCAAGGAGATGAATCCGAAACTCGCGCGGGTCGCGATTTTCAGCGACGCAGACATTCCCGGCGCCGACGCCAGCGGTTTGGCGCCCATCGACCGTGCCAACGTGGCCGCCGCCCGCGCGGCCGGCCTTACGCCTCAGGTGCTGAAATTGCGCGGCCCGAAGCCCGATTTTGATGCTGCGTTCAAGGCCATGGCCAGCGAGGGCGCCGAGGCGCTGGTGGTACTGGAAGTCCCAGCCGTATTCGCCATTCCCAAGACCGTTGCGGAATTGGCCACGGCGCGTCGCATACCGACGATATTTTGGGGTGGACAGGCGGACGCGGGCGGCCTGATGTCCTACGGTACCAGTTACACGTCCACCTATCCGCGCGTACCGGTGTATGTCGACAGGATCCTCAAGGGTGCCAAGCCCGCGGACACGGCGATTGAAGTGTTCTCGAAGCACCAGCTCGTGATCAACCTCAAGACTGCCCGCGAACTCGGCTTAACGATTCCGGCAGAGCTGCTGAAACGCGCCGACCGAGTCATCGAATAAACTCGGCACTGCGTTTGCCTGCGAAGGGGAGACGCGCTAGGTGCCCGCACTTAGCTGAGCATTCCGCGTTCAGACGCGTGAGCAAACAAATGACGTTTGCCTGCTCTACGAATTGCATTCCCTTGAACTGCCCGATAGCCGACTGTCGCCAACTACGGCTATGGGTCGCTTTTTGTCGTTCGGGAATGGATAAAACGCCGGTACTCGCCGGATGCCGTCCTACAAGTAAATCAGCATAGCGCTGATAGCTGCGGCGGCACGAGTGGCCTACATTTGGGGTCGCTGTTGGATCACGCGAAAAGCGGCCATCAATGAAAAGCATGGGCAATGCAGGGTTTCTGCGTCGGCGACGATTTATCGTCGATGTGCTGATCGGTGTGGCGACGTTAGTCGTTGCTGTCGCCGCACTGGGCGCGACGGCGGCCATTCTCTACACGCTACCGATCCTTGGGGCGCTGGCTGGCATCGGGTTGATGCTCGAGGCGAACGTCATGGCCCAACCGCCCGGTGACACCGGCGCTGAGTCGTTGCGATCACTCGCGGAGCCCAAACTTGCGCGACCCGGGCCTCAGGTAATACGGCGGATCGACGCCGCAATCGTCGACGCGACGAGCGTGTGATGAACGAAATGCCCAAACCGTTGCAGGTCTACATCGTTGAGGACTCACCGATCATCCAGCGGTTGCTCGCTTCGGCGATCACCGCGGCGGGCGCGGAGCCGGTCGGCTTCAGCGCCGACGCGCAAACGGCCATCGCTGATCTGTTCGCCCTGCAGCCGGATCTGATCCTCATCGACATCAACCTGGCCTCCGGCAGCGGATTCGACGTGCTGGAGACGCTGCAGGAGCACAGCCTCGTCCCGGAGGCGGTCAAAGTGGTCCTCACCAATCACGCGAATACCGAATACGAGAATCTCAGCCGCCAGCTCGGCGCCGTGCGGTTCTTCGACAAGTCCTTGGAAACATGGGAGGCCGTGGCGCTGATCCATGGGCTGGCCGCGAAAAGGCGGAGCGGTAGTGCGCCGCCGCACCACTCTTCCGCAACGCACGTAGCCTTTCAGTCGCTCAGCCCGGCAGTGGGGCAGTGGCGTCGGTGGGGGGACTTCGGCCGCGATGGCTTGCTCATGTCCTACGACCCCGTGCAACGGGGACATGTTCCGCCTTGTGGCAATGCACTCGGCCTGCCGCCCTCCGATTCAACGGCCGGTTGGCTTCTCGATTCTGATAAACCAGAAGACTGCCAAGGAGCTCGGCCTCACGATCCCGCAGTCGCTACGGGTGCAGGCTGAGTTGATAGATTGATGGTTCGTCGCGCATCGCCCGCGGCTTCGCTGTGCTCGCAGTGGTCACTGACTGAACCAAATTCGTCCGCTTATCCAGTGCACGAGGAACGCAGCGCCACGAGCGCTGAAGAAGTGAAACGCGAAGCAAACGTCGGTCGGGTGCGCGTCGCCCGAAGTAATCGCATCTGTGTCCCGTCAGGGCGTGGGTCGCTCCGCAGCATATGTCGATGTCGATGCGGTCGACGGCGATTCGCGCGGCGTGATGCGCAGTGTGAGGTGGCGATCGCGCCTGACGACGGCTATGTCGACGCCATCGCCGATGCGGGCATCGGTGAGCAGGCGCTGCAAGTCGTCGACCGATGTCACCGGCGCATTGCCGAACGAGACGATGATGTCTCCCTCTTGCAGGCCTGCGGCGGCGGCGGGCGAACCCTTTTCGACGGTGCTGACCCGGATTCCCGACTCGTGCGCGAGCGCGAAGTGGCGCACCGTGCGGCGCCCGATCGGGGTGTCTTGGCCGCCTACTCCGACATAAGCACGCCGCACGCGACCTTCCCGGATCAACGCGATGGCGACGCGCTCCGCGGTGTTCGAAGCTATTGCAAAGCAAATCCCTTGCGCGGGAAGAATCACCGCGGTGTTCACGCCGATGACGCCGCCGGTCGAGTCGACCAGCGGTCCGCCGGAATTGCCCGGATTGAGCGGCGCGTCGGTCTGGATGATGCTGTCGAGCAGGCGTCCGGTTTGCCCTCGCATCGACCGGCCCAAGGCGCTGACGATGCCCGCGGTGACGGTGTGCTGAAATCCGTACGGACTGCCGATGGCGACAGCGATCTGCCCGACGCGCAGCTTCGATGAGTCGGCAAGCCGGACGTAAGGAAGGCCCGCGGCTCCGATCTTGATGACCGCCAGGTCGGAGTCGGGATCGTCGCCCACCAGCTCCGCGGCTGCGACGCGGCCATCGGGCAGGGTGACTTCAAGGGCACTCGCGCCGCCGGCGACGTGGCTGTTGGTCACCATGTACCCGTCAGGCGTGATGATGAATCCCGAACCCGCACCCGCTCGGCTGCCGCGATCGCGAGCAGCGCGTTCGACGCGAACATGGGCGACCGCGGGAGCGACCTGAGCGACAACGCCAGTGACCGCGCTGGAATACGCATCGAGCATCTCTGCATCCGTCGCGCGCGGAACCTGGCGCGCCGGCTCAGCAGCGCGCGCATCGTCGGCGACGGCGAAAGGCAACGCGGTAACCCAGGGACGGGAGGAGGCCATCGCTGAAAGATGGTGGCCCGCGCCGCCGCTTTCAAGTGGTAATTGGGCGCGCGGACGTTGGTGCATGCTGGGTCCGGGGAGGCTACGCTATACTGCCATGGTTGCGCTGCGAGCGTCTCCGATGCGAGACGTACTTTCACAACCCTTTATGGATATGGCGCTTATGGTAAAGCCATACATTACGCGAATAAATGCGATTTTCACGAGCGTTGTGCTCTTGCTGTCGGTGGCCGCCTTTTCTTCTGGCACGGTCGCGGCGACGACGGTAGTCAATGTGCTGCTGGAGGACTCGAGCAGCGATCCCGCAATCGGTAACATGCGCATCTCGCTCGACCACTCCACGGTCGCCGCAGGGCGGGTAAAGTTTCGCGCGATAAACAAATCGAAGAACCTGATCCATGAAGTAATAGTGGTCAGGGTCGATCCGAAGAAGCCATCGCTACCATACGATGAGAAGAAAGGCGAAGTGATCGAGAAGCAAATTCAGCACCTGGGCGAGATCTCGGAGTTGAAACCAGGTGCGGCCGGTGCGATCACGCTGAGCCTGAAGCCTGGCTCGTACGTGCTCATATGCAACCAACCGGGACACTATAAAGCGGGGATGGTCGCGAATTTTTCGGTGACTAAGTAACGATTCTGTTTCCGGACAATACGTCATGGTCTGCTAATGCCGGCCGCAGGTGCGTCTGACGCTTGACCAAACAGTAGTGGGATCATCCTAGAACGCATACTTCGCTGGGGCTTTAGTCACATCGGCGTGCGCAAGAATGCCTCGCTCGCGCTCGAGGCTGCGACTCCGAAGCGCGATGCGAGACGGTGGTGAAAGAGGGCCGGATGTGCCGGCCCGGTGCTATTGAATGCGCTCTGGCAAGCTGGTCGATGTCACCACTGGGTACCTGCTGGTGCGCCTTCGGCGCGGAAGAATTTTGCC
Source organism: Casimicrobiaceae bacterium (assembly GCA_035568975.1). GTDB lineage: Bacteria > Pseudomonadota > Gammaproteobacteria > Burkholderiales > Casimicrobiaceae > PALSA-1003. Next base: position 11,242 of record DATMNH010000228.1, on the reverse strand, counting down.
AACCGGGCCGCGAACGTTTCCTTGCTCGGGGTCCACGCGCCGTTGGGGCGGTCGATGGATGCCGTCGCCGTGGTCCCCGATCCATTCGGAGCTTGCCACACCGCCAGGTCGGACGCCGACAACGCCTGCAGTTCACGCTCGGTCAGGCCATTCGGGTGGCTCTGGCGCCACGATGGATCTGCGGGTGCGGTCGCGAACATCGGCGGATTGAATTCCGGCGCGGATGCGGCTAATCCCGACGACGACAACGCCTGCAGTTCATGGTCGCTCAGGCCATTCGGGTGGCTCTGGCGCCAGCCAGGTGCGGCCGCGGTACGGGGCACTGGTTGATTGAAGTAGGCGTACGAATCGCCGCCGAATCGGCTCATGCTGCTGTCGTCAGCCAGCGCGACGCTGGACGCGCCCAGCGCGAGCGCCGTTGCGACTACCAATTGCTTGCTCAGTGAGTATGGTTTACGGGACATGGCTTGCTCCTTTACGGCTGCTGCGGTTAAGAGAAAGGGTCCTGGTGCAGACAACAACGTAACGCTTCTACCGGTACTGTCGGCATGGATACGGAAGTTCCGCCGCCGAGCGATCGCGCGTCCCAGGATGGCGGTACTGCCTTTGCACCAGGGTTTCGAGCTTCAGTGCCATCGGTGACGCTTGTTCGCATACCTGTCAGACCGCAGCGACGTGTCTGATATGCCCTTTGGAATAACAAGAGCTCGGTGACGGTAAGGCGACCGGTTCTGAATCGCCGAGCGCCAATCACTGCGGCGCAGGCAAGAGCTCGGTTGCTTCGGGCCAAGTCAGCGAGTGGTCTTGCAAATCGCGCCGTGGAAGGGGCGAGAACTCGGGGCAGAAGCCAACGCCTCGCTGTGTGGCGACGCTGGCTAGGGCGTGGCGTCTGCGCGCGCGAGCCGCTGGACGAACGGAGACAAAACGGCGGCGTTGACGTCGGACACCGCGATCCAATCCATCCCGGAGCCGCTTGCGTGCACGACATTGAAGCCGCGCACGGTGCGTAATGCCAACAGCGGCGCATCAGCCGACTCAGGACGGACAAAAACGTCAATCGTGTGTTGCCGATAGCGGTAGACCAATGTCGCGATCGGCCGCCGCTCTAGCGTATCAAGCCTGCCTCCGGTCAACGCGAACCCCTCGTTGGCCAAGTCCTGCACCGGCGGCGAATAGTCGAGCCGCGCCGAGAGCCACGGCTTGACGGTGTGCTGGTCGGAGGACGCGACCTCGATCAGATGGTTTCCAAGCGTTGCCCGCACGTGCGACGCGACAACCGCGGTGGCGAGGTCATCGTTGGTGCGCCAATCGATGACCGCGGTGCCGAGGACCCACGCGAGCATGGTTGCCGTGCAGCCGGCGAGCGCGCCCCCGGTGACCCAGCGCCAGCGGTCGATCGCGCCCCCGGTAAGCCAACCCCAGCGGCTAGTCGCGGGGCGCGACCGAGACGGTACCGCTTCACGCATGGCTCCGAGGGTGGCGCGCACCCGCGCCCGCAGCGCCGGCGACGCCGGGAAGTAGGGTACTTCGGCGCGCAGCCGCGCGCGCAGTGCGAGCACGTCGTGGTGCATGGACGCACATCCCGCACAGCCTCGTAAATGTTTTTCGATGGCGTGTTCCCGAAGGCTATCAAGTTCGCGATCGGCGTACGCAGCAACGAGGATTCCCACTTTGCAGTCCATTTTCATCTCCAGGCGCTAGCGCGCCGCGTGTAAGAGCGGCGAGCGCTGCAGCAAGCTGCGGGCGCGCGCCAGCCGGGACATCACCGTGCCAACGGGAATGTCAGCGATGCGAGCGATTTCCTTGTACGACAGTTCCTCCAGCTCACGCAAAATAAGCACCTCTCGATAAACCAGCGGCAGCTCCGCAACCGCGTTCGCAAGCAACCGCGACTCAACGCCGCGCAGCGCCGCCTGCTCGGGATCGACGGCCGCATCGTCGATGGCCATTTCGATTGCGTTGCCGTCGTCGCGAGCAATCTCCGCCGGACGGTTGCGCTTGCACCAGTCGTAGAACGCGTGGCGCACGATGGTCAGGAACCACGCCCGTGCATTGTTGCCGTGCAGCGCGTCGATGTATTTGAGTGCGCGCACGCACGCCTCCTGCACCACATCCTCGGCGTCGTCGGGATTGCGCGTCAGCCAACGTGCTAGATTGTGCGCGGCGTCAAGCTGCGGCAAGACCAACTCTTCGAAACGCTTCACATCAGACAAGCGGATGCTCCTCGCTTTCCTGTCTGACCATGGGGGCAACGGTCTTATTCCGGCGGGAATAAGAGCAACACCCGGACGGTATTAGGAGGAAGCGATCATGTCGCCGAAGGCACCATTGTTGAGGATGCCTGCCTTGTGCGTCCTGGCTGGGAGATCGCAATGCGTCACACTTTGCAGGCTTCACTAACCGGCGCGCTCGCGCGCCGCCCGACGCAGCGCGACATCCGCTTGGCCTCAGGCCTGGTGCTCTTCGTCTATGTGACCTCGCACCTAGTCAATCATGCGCTCGGTCTCATCTCGATTGAGACGGCAGAGAGTGGTCTTGCGCTGGGGGTGCGCGTCTGGCAGAGCCTGCCCGGCACGATACTGCTCTACGGCGCGGCCGCGACCCATCTCACGCTCGCGTTCGTCGCGATCTATCGGCGACGAACGTTGCGCATGCCGCCGGCTGATCTCCTTCGCATCCTGTTGGGTCTCGGCATTCCGCTGCTGCTCATCGGACACGCCGTTGCAACGCGCCTCGCCCACGAGCTCTACGGCTACGCGCCCGAATACCATCGCATAGTGTGGATGCTGTGGACCTCGAACGGTGAAGGGCGTCAGCTCGCCTTGCTCGTGCCCGGATGGCTGCATGGCTGCCTGGGACTTCACTTCGCGTTCTGCCGTCATCGGTTATATCAGCGTTTGCGCTTCGTCCTGTTCGCAGCCGCAATGCTTCTTCCTGTCCTGGCCGGATTGGGATTTCTGTCGATGGGCAAGGAGCTCGCGGCGAGCCCCTCTTTTCGCGCAACGATGGAAATGATCCCCGCGGCGGCGCCTGCCGAAGGCCTGGCGCTCGCGCGTCTGCGCGATGGCGCGCTTGCCCTCTACTTCTCCATGATCGCGTTGGTGTTCGCCGCGCGGGAGATCCGGGCGCTCGTCGAGCGCCGCCGCAATCTTCTCGTCGCGATTGCGTACCCGCAGCAGGTCGTGCGCGTCCCGCGAGGATGGACCGTTCTCGAAGCAAGCCGGAGCCACCACATTCCACACATGTCGATGTGTGGCGGGCGGGCGCGGTGCTCGACGTGCCGGGTGCGTGTGGTGAGCGGCGAGGCGCATTGCCCAGCGCCGGAAGCAGACGAGGCGCACACGCTGACACGCATCGGTGCCCCGACAAGCGTACGCCTTGCATGCCAGCTGCGGCCGCGTGGCGATATAGCGGTCGTACCTTTGCTCGCCGCGGCCCCGGCGACGCTGCTGCCTACTTCGGTGCGTAACAGCGTCGAGCGCGACATTGTGGTAATGCTCGTCGATTGGTGCGGTCGTCCGGCCTTCGCAAAGCGACATCTGCCGCAGGATGTCCTCTACTTTGCGCAGCTGTTCGGCGAAACGGTCGTGAGCACTGTCGGTACCGAAGACGGAGCGCACTGCGAGATCGGCCGCGACGAAGTAGTCGTGCTGTTCGGACTGAACGACGATTTCGCGCACGCATGCCGGAGTGCGCTTGAGGCCGCCGCAAGCGTCGAGCGGGCGCTCGAGGCACTCGAAAAGCGGATCGAGGGAGAGTTCGGCGACGCTACGCGGTTTACGGTCATTGTCCACGCGGGCCACGCCGCGGTGGGCGACATCGGATTCCAGGATGCACACCGATTGCTGGCCGTTGGCGCAGCGACAGACACGGCCAACCGGCTGCGTGCGCGGGCTATCGAGCTTGGCGTCAAGTTCATGGTGTCGAGCGCGGTGATTGACGGCGCGGCGGCAAAGATCTCGTCAGACGACACGCAGCGCATCGAGCTTGCCGCGGCCGGCGCGACGACCGTCGCGTATACGATGTCGTCGATCACACGTGTGACGGAACTCCGACCGCTGCTGGAAGGTCCGTAGATCACGCCGCGGGCAAATCGCGCGCATGCCCGCCGGCGAACCCGAAATCGCGCGCCTCTTCAGCTCGTCGGCCACGCGTGCCTGGCGGTACGCCGCCCACTGAACAAAGCTCGCAAGCCGAGATAATGCGAGAGACCTCGTGCAACGCGTTTGGGTCAACCAGAAATGTACAACGGATCCGGCGCGACATAGACCGTAACTCTATGGTCGAGGACGCCAGCCGGTGCGAGCTGATCCAAGTCGAACACCGAAGGTACGAAGGCGAACGTGGTCGCGGAGCTGCCACTAAAATATATGGCGAACGCATTACCGTTGGTTACGAACTTGACGGTCTCATGCGCGGTGACATTCACGTACTTGGTTTTGGCGTCGATCGGAATCGTTCGCATCGCACCTGATAGCGGTACAACTTCGCCCATGGGACTGCGAGGCGTGAAAGCGCTTGCGGACAAGTTCAAGAAGCCCAACATCGTTGCAATAACAGTCAGTACGATCAATTTCGGTTTCATAAGGTTCTCCATTGCAAAATTCCGTTGCGATAAAAGTCGGCGCGTCGCCGACGACTTCCTTGTCGTCGGCCGACCAGGTGGTCGCTTGGAGACACAGGGTCTGCGAGCGCCAAACGTTCGGCAAATATCTCGGCGCGAAGTGACCGCTGCACGGCTCGCGCATAGCTCTACGCGATGTTGCCGCACGCGAGCTCTACGCCGCCCGCCTCCGGACCAGTCCTGACCGAAATAGAGTAGGTGCCACTGCGCAACACTGCGAGCGATACCGGCAGCGTGCCGCCCACGTAGTAAGGAGCCGGGGGATAACCGCCTAGAGTGTTTTCCACGGCGTAAACGGGAGCCGACGCCAGATCTCCACACGTACCTTTGTGAATCTCGGCGATCAGGCTGGGATTGGCCGGATCGGATGGCACGCTGGTCATACCCACCACCACCCGGGTTCGATCGCCCTGCTCAATAAGGTCCGCCAACCCAGGACCCGTTCCCCCGATCGGCGCCAACCTGATCTGCAGTGTGATGCCGTTGGCACCGGTGAACCTGGAGTGCTCGGCGGCACCGGCGGTGCCGGCAATACCGATCAAGCTCGCAGGTGCCCCGAGGCCAGAGTTGGAGAGGCCGGTATCTGCCGCTGCGAAACCCGCAAGCAAAGAAAAAGCGATCGACACCGCGAGTGTGATACACGCAGTGTTTTGTTTCACCGTGAACATGACGATCTCCTTTGGTTGAAGTACGCGACCGCGGACCGAAACCGCACCTGATTTTGCTGTCTCGATGTCATTGCCGAGCTATTTCCGAAATGCCTTTTCTTGCGGTGTCTTCAACCTGCAATACTTCTTGGGCACGAACCGATATTCCAAAAAAATGGGCTAATACGACTTCGGGAATAACACAGCTTGATGAGCGGTCTTAATGCAAACAGAGAGCGGATGAGCTTTGGCTGCAGCTACAAAGGCAAAGAATATGTAGCGCTCATCTCTGGCAAAATTTCGCGCGGCACGCTGTTGGCAACGAGCGGCTCATCGAAGAGTACTGGGCAAATGGCTGACGGACTTGGTGTTGGCCAGTTCGACCAAAGCCGCGTATCGGGAATAGACACTAGGGTTTGTCGATATAGCCGGTACAGGCATCCCGCCTCCACGACAAGGAACCTCACATGAGCACATACGACCCGGCCGGCCCCGGCCACAATCCCGCCCGCCGCCGGGCATTGAGCTGTCTCGCCACCTGGACCGGCGCCGCCGTCGTCTGGACGGTTGCCGGCGGCGTGCCGCGCGCGCTCGGTGCGACAACGTACGGCACTCCCAAAGCGACGGCGACGAATGCGCTGACCTTCGTGCAGATCAGCGATACGCACATCGGCTTTCGCAAGGAAGCCAATCCCGACGTCGTCGGCAGTCTGCGCCGCGCGATCGCCGACATTAACGCGCTGCCGCAAGCGCCGGCCTTCGTCGTGCACACGGGCGACGTGAGCCATTTGTCGAAACCCGAGGAATTCGGCCAGGCACGCGAAATACTGCAGGAGTTCCGTGTCGATCGTGTGCACACGATTCCGGGCGAACACGACACGATCGATGACGGCGTGACCGGCTATCTGAAGTTTTTCGACCACGATGGCAATGGCAAGGCCTGGTACAGCTTCGATCAGGGCGGCGTGCACTTCATCGCCTTGAACAACGTGCTCAACTTCAAGATGGGCACCATGGCGGCGCTCGGCGACGAACAGATCACCTGGATGAAAGGCGATCTCGCGCATGTCTCGCACTCAACACCGATCGTGGTGATGGCGCATATTCCGCTGTGGACGATTTGGGAACCCTGGGGCTGGGGCACCGCCGATTCCGCGCAGGTGATGGCGCTGTTGCGTCCGTTCGGATCGGTTACGGTGCTAAACGGTCATATCCATCAAGTGCTGCAGAAGGTCGAAGGCAATATTGCCCTGCACACCGCGATGTCGCTCGCCTACCCGCTGCCCACACCCGGACAGGCGGGTATCGGCGAGCCCGGTCCGGTCACCGTGCCGGCGGGTGAGCTCGGCAAGCTGCTCGGCACGCGCCAGCTCAGCGTGGTCCGCGGACGGCATGAACTTGCGCTGATCGACACGCCGCTCGTTAGCTGATTTGCCTACGAGCCGTTTGTAAAACCGCTCTGGCTCTCAGGATGCGCGGTCGCATGGAGAACGCAAGTGTTCGATGCGTTGCAACCCGCGGCAGTACGCGCTATTTGCAAATTTCACATACATACAAGGACAGTACTATGAACTTCGCTTTTTCGCGCAACACCTCCCAGTCGCTTCGCGCCGGCGCCATGCTCGCGCTGGTCTTGTGCGCAACCTTCGTGATGCCAGCGCTTTTCGCGGCGGCGGCTCCCTCCGCGCCGATCGTCGATCTCAATATCGCGAAGTTTGCATTTGCGCCGAAGGAAATCACGATTACACCCGGCACCAAGATCATCTGGACCAACCACGACGAAACGCCGCATACCGTGACCAGCAACGACAAGAGTTTTGCCTCGAAAGGTTTGGATACCGACGACAAGTTCGAGCACACTTTTGCCAGTGAAGGCGACTTCACTTACATCTGCACCTTGCATCCGTACATGACCGGCGTCGTGCATGTGCACAAGCAATAGCCTGAGCTCGAGCGTACTCGGGAAAGAGGGTTGAGGTGGGGAGTCAAAGTCGGCGACCATCGAGGAACTCAATCGTGGTTGATACAAGGAGCGAAGCTGCTGCGCACATCTATTGGATAGCGCGTCTGGTGGATGCTGCCGCGACTATCTTCCGTATTCTCGAGCGTTCGGCGGGTCCCGCCGTGGACCTGCTGTTCCGAATGTGGCTCGCCCAGATGTTTTTTGCTTCCGCGGTCGTCAAGCTCGCCCATTGGGGCGACGCGCTCTATCTTGCGGCCCATGAGTATCCCGTTGCGTGGATGAATCCGGTGACCGCCGCCTACCTCGGCGTGTCGATTGAGTTCTTCGGCGCCGCGCTGCTCGCCGTCGGCTTGGCGACGCGGTTCGCGGCCGCCTCAATGCTGATTCTCGCCATGGTGGTCCAGCTCAACTACGTGGTGCTGGACAGCAACCTGTTCCAAGCGGCGTTGTACGGCTGGTTCGTTGTGCATGGCGCAGGTGCACTTTCGCTCGACCGTCTCCTGAGTCGAGGACTCGCCGACAGCGCGCTACCGCTTGCAGCCGGCGTCCAACGTGTGCTTGCCTGGTTCGCGCGTCTGGGCGCGCCGGTCTACCTGCTGTTCATCAGAATCTGGGGGGGCGGCGCGATTGTGCTGACTGGATTTACCGTCGCAATGTCAGCCAGCGCGAACACCTGGCTTCCACTTACCTCCGCTCACCATTTCGCCTCGCCTCTCGAGCTGACGCTGGCGAGCCTGATCATTGGCGGCCTGGGTACGCGCTTTGCCGCGCTGGCGCTTATCATTGCCTCAGGGGCGCTTCACATGATCTCCGGTGGTTACGCGGATCACGCTTCCTGGCTTTCCCTCATTGCACTGCTCGCGATCAACGGAGCAGGGCCAGTTTCGCTCGATGCGCTGATAGACCGCTATTTGCGCGCCCGCTTTCCGCAACTCGAGGGCAAACCTGCGTTCTCGCTCGACGGACTGCCGCGAGTGGTGATCGTTGGCGCAGGCTTCAGTGGAATGGCCTGCGCCGTCGCGCTGTCGCGGGCCCGGGTTTCCGTCACGCTAATCGACCGGCACAATTACCACTTGTTCCAGCCGCTGTTGTATCAGGTTGCGACCGCCGGCCTTTCGCCGGGCGACATCGCGGCACCGGTGCGAGGCATTTTTCGCGACCAGTTCAATGTGCGCGTCTTGCTCGGTGAGGTTAGCGGTATCGACACGCGGGCGCAGGCTGTGCTGCTGCAAGATCAACGAGTAGCCTACGATTACCTCGTGCTGGCCACAGGGGCTGCGCACAGCTATTTCGGGCGCGACGACTGGGCGCCTTTCGCGCCAGGGTTAAAGCGGGTGGAGGATGCCACCGAGATCCGCCGTCGGCTGCTCATCGCCTTCGAGAAAGCTGAGGCGACGGAAGATCCGAGCGAGCGGCAAAGCCTGCTCACCTTTCTCGTTGTCGGTGGTGGGCCGACGGGCGTTGAGCTCTCGGGCGCGATCGCCGAACTTGCGAAATGGGGCATGGAAAATGACTTCCGTCGCTTTGACCCGGCACAGGCCCGGATAATCCTGGTCCATGCAGGGCCCCGAGTGCTGCCCACGTTTTCCGAGGATCTGTCCGAAGCCACTCGCAAGTCTCTGGAAAAATTGGGCGTCGAAGTGTTCGTCAACAGCCGGGTCGAGGGGATCGACGGCGAAGGCGCGATGGTGAACGGCCAACGCATCTCGTCGCGAACCGTGCTGTGGGCGGCGGGCGTGGTTGCATCGCCTGCCGCAAAATGGTTGGGTGTCGCGGCCGACAACGCCGGGCGGGTGAAAGTAGGTGCGAACCTCTCGGTGCCCGGGATGCCAAATGTGTTTGTTGTCGGCGACACGGCGGCGTCCAACGCCTGGAATGGCAATCCGGTGCCCGGGCTCGCGCCCGCAGCAAAGCAGGCGGGTGCACATGCCGCGAAACTGATCAGGGCACGCGTAGAAGGTCGCACCAATCCTCGCCCGTTTGTCTACCGCCATTTGGGCAGCCTGGCAACGATCGGCCGAAAAGCGGCGGTCGCGGATTTCGGCTGGCTGCGGTTGCGCGGTGCTCTCGCGTGGTGGTTCTGGGGCGCAGTACACATCGGATTTCTCAACGATCTGCGCAGCCGGCTCTCGGTGATGTTCCACTGGGCCTGGGCCTACCTGACCTACCGTAGCGGGGCTCGCTTGATCGTCGGCGGTCAAGCAGAGGCAATGCCGGTTGTAGTAGAAGCGGCCGCCATTCGCGCTGCGGGCCGAGTTTAGCCCGGCTGATTCGATGCGCGCGGTGGCCGAGACGGGCGTGTAGCGTATCTCTGCCGGCAGCCTGACGAAGCACATTCGTGCCGCCGACCACTCGATGCGCGTCATGAGTCGTCCTGCGGATCGCGCGGCATCCGGCTAAATCTGATAGCCTGATATTGGTCTGGTATATGACTGCCGTCGACGATGACAGTGTCCACTGCACAACGTACCGTCTTGACGCTCGCCGCCATGGCGCGCGACCGCGAGAAGATCGCAATGCTAACGTGCTACGACGCGAGCTTTGCCGCGCTGCTAGGCCGTGCGGGCGTCGATGTCTTCTTAGTCGGTGATTCGCTCGGCATGGTTATCGGTGGCCACGCGACGACGCTGCCGGTTACGGTTGATCAGATGGTCTATCACACGCGTTGCGTGGCCGCGGGCGCGAAGGCTGCATTGGTCGTGGCGGACATGCCGTTCGGGAGTTACCAGGAGAGCCCGCAACAGGCGTATACCAATGCCGCGCAGCTGATGGCGGCCGGCGCACAAATGGTCAAGCTCGAGGGCGGCGCGTGGCTCGCCCCCACCGTCGAGTTCCTGGTCACGCGGGGCATTCCCGTATGCGGGCACATCGGTTTGCAGCCGCAATCGGTCTATCGCTTCGGGGGATACAAAGCACAGGGCAAGACGGACCAATCGGCGCGGGAGCTCTTCGAAGACACGCGTGCGCTCGTTGCCGCAGGTATCGCGCTCTTGGTACTCGAGATGATTCCATCGGCGCTTGCGGCGGAACTTACCCGCGAATTCGCCGTGCCTACAATAGGCATCGGCGCTGGGCCCGAGTGCTCTGGCCAGGTACTGGTGCTCTACGACATGCTTGGGATCTACCCCGGCAAGCTGCCGCGCTTTGTGCGCAACTTCATGGTCCGCGGCTCGACCATCGAAGCCGCCATCGTTGCCTACGTCAACGCTGTCAAGGATGGGAGTTTCCCAGGTTCCGAGCACAGCATCTGAGCGGCCGCTCGATATGGAAATCTGCACCACCGCCGCCGAGCTCCATGCCCGGCTGGCCGATGCCGGCAAGGTCGCATTCGTGCCGACGATGGGCAACCTGCACGCGGGTCACTACCAACTCATGCGGAAGGCGCGCGACCACGGCGACACCGTTGTCGCCAGCATTTTTGTGAATCGCCTGCAGTTTGGTCCCAACGAGGACTTCGACCGCTACCCACGCACCTTTGAGGCCGATTGTGCGGGCCTTGAGCGAGAGGGTGTCGACGTATTGTTCGCGCCGCGAGAGCAGGAGATGTATCCGATGCCGCAAGTTTACCGCGTCATGCCGCCACCACTGGCCGCGGAACTCGAAGGCGCGTCTCGGCCCGAGTTTTTCCACGGAGTCTGTACCGTAGTGCTCAAGCTTTTCAATCTGGTTCGGCCCGACAGCGCAGTGTTCGGTAAAAAGGATCGGCAGCAGCTCGAGATCGTTCGCGACATGGTGCAGCAATTCAACCTGCCGATACACATCGTGCCGGCCGAGACCATTCGCGCCGACGACGGCTTGGCACTGTCGTCGCGCAACAACTACCTGTCGCCGACTGAGCGCGTCGAGGCGCCGCGACTCTACCGCACGCTACGCTGGATTGCCGACGAGATTCTAGACAGGCGTCACGATTACGCTAAGCTCGAGGCGCAAGCGCGCGCCGAGCTGGCGAAGCACAACTGGAAGGTCGACTACATCGCGATACGGCACAGCGCCGCTCTACGCATTCCG
>DATMNH010000227.1:0-18633 GCA_035568975.1 Casimicrobiaceae bacterium | reverse complement strand
GTTGAAGACGAGGTATTGCCTGACGAGCTGGATGGTATTGATCTCGGCCACCGCCGCATCGTCCGCGCCGGCAATCGCCAGCAGCGCGACGGGCAGTGCACGGCGCGGCGCATCGGCACGCGCGTCGGCCGCGATCTTTTCGTAGTCGGTGTCGGCGCCATGTGAGAGCACGCGCATCGCGGTCAGCGGAGCAGACGCCGCGCCGCACGCGACTCCCGAATGGACGAAGACGCCTGCGAAGAGCTTCGGGTGCCTCAAGCCCAGCACCGCCGCGAGACAGCCGCCGGCCGACATTCCAACCGCGTAGACCTTGCGTGGGTGAACGCGATAGGCCCGGCGCACGGATTTCACCTGCGCCGCGACGATCGCTGCTTCGCCCCTGCCGGCGCTGGTGGCGGTGTCGAACCAGTTCCAGCACGACCACGGGTTGGCTTTGGCAACTTGCCGCGGTAGAAGCACCAGCCAGCCGTTCTCGTCGGCGCGCGCGGCGATGCGTGTGGCGGCGGCGATGTCCTCGGGCGTCTGCTTGCAGCCGTGGATCAGGACGATCAGCGGCCGGCGCCGCCATCCGCCGTAGCCCCGCGGGACATACAAGAGATAGTCGCGCTCGGGCCAGATCCAGGGGCCCGAAGCAAGCCATCCGCGCCATGAGAATTTGCTTCCGCTCACGAAGTGGCCGGGTTCGGGCGGCTTGCGGCCGAAGATCCTCGCGACGAGGTCGCGTGCGCGGGAGCGCAGCTTTTCGAACATCGCTGTGTTCAGCGCCTGCGGCGGCTGCGCCGGATGCCGATCATTTTTCGCCTCAGTACGCTAGATCAAAACGATGTCGTATTGTTCCTGCGTGTAGATCGACTCCACCTGCAGTGAGATCGGCTTGCCGATGAAGTCGCCGAGCTGCGCCAGGCTTTGCGACTCCTCGTCGAGGAAAAGGTCGATCACCGATTGAGAGGCAAGGATTCGGAACTCTCGCGCGTTGAACTGCTTCGACTCGCGCACGATTTCGCGCAGGATCTCGTAGCAGATGGTCTGCGCGGTCTTGATTTCGCCACGTCCGCCGCACGTCATGCATGGCTCGCACAGGACGTGCGCCAGGCTCTCGCGGGTGCGCTTGCGCGTCATCTCGACCAGGCCAAGCTGAGTGAATCCGTTCACCGTCAGGCGGGTGCGGTCGCGGTCGAGCGCCTTGTTGAATTCCGCCAGCACCGCGGTTCGATGATCGGCGTTTTCCATGTCGATGAAGTCGATGATGATGATGCCGCCTAGGTTGCGCAGGCGTAGCTGGCGCGCAATGACCTGCGCCGCCTCGAGGTTGGTCTTGAAAATCGTATCGTCGAAACTGCGGCCACCGACAAAGCCTCCCGTGTTGACGTCGACGGTCGTCATTGCCTCCGTCTGATCCATGATCAGGTACCCGCCGGATTTGAGGTCGACCCGCCGCGCCAGGGCTTTCTGAATCTCGTCCTCGACGCCATGGAGGTCGTAGAGCGGGCGGTCGCCAACGTAATGCTCCAGACGCTCGAGGATGTTCTGCGTATATTGGGCGGCGAACTCCTGCATCTTCTGAAACGTTTCGCGCGAATCGACCAGAATGCGCGACGTCTCCTCGGTCGCCATATCGCGCAGCACCCGTTGCGCGAGATTCAAATCCTGGTAGATCAGCGACGGGAAGGGAACGGTCCCGGATTTTTCGGTCAGATCGCGCCAGAGCTTGGTCAGGTATTCGATGTCGTTTTGCATCTCCCGCTCGCTCGCGGTCTCTGCCATGGTGCGGATGATGAATCCTCCGGCCAGGCCTTCGGGCAGGAGCTGCTGCAACTTCTCGCGCAGATTCTCGCGCTCGGTCTCATCCTCGATGCGCTGCGAGATGCCGATGTGCGAGTCCTGTGGCAGGAATACCAGGAGCCGCCCGGCGAGGCTGACCTGGGTCGATAGGCGCGCGCCTTTGGTCCCGATCGGGTCCTTGATCACCTGCACCAGCAGCGATTGGCCCTCATGCAGGATGCGCTCGATCGGCTTGCTGTCGTGGCCGTGGCCGTTCTGGCGGTGCTCCCAGATATCGGCGATATGCAGGAACGCGGCGCGCTCGAGTCCGATCTCGATGAAGGCCGATTGCATGCCGGGCAACACGCGCGCGACCTTGCCCAGGTAAATATTGCCGACCAGGCCGCGAGCGCTCGAGCGTTCCATGTGCAGTTCCTGAACCACTCCCTGCTCGAGCATTGCCACGCGGGTTTCCTGTGGCGTAACGTTGATGAGGATCTCGTGGCTCATCGCGAGAGCGATTCCTGCGCCTGAGGCACGCTGACGGAAAAAGCTGCGCATGCCTGCCGGCGCTGCGAAGGATCGGGGGCAATCACGTGCGCGCTCACGATACCGGAAACCCGATCTTGGCCAGAATCTCGGCAGTTTCGAAAAGAGGAAGCCCCATCACTCCTGAATAGCTCCCCTCGAGATGGCTGATGAATGCCGCGCCCCGTCCCTGGATGGCGTAAGCGCCGGCCTTGTCGAAGGGCTCGCTGGTGGCGACGTAGCGCTCGATCTCGTCATGGGTCAGCGCGCGAAACGTCACTTGCGATGACGAGACGGTAATCATGATCTGCGTATTCCAGCGGACGGCCACCGCGGTGCTGACCTCGTGCGTCCGGCCTGAGAGGCGCCACAGCATCTCCGCCGCGTTTGTTGCATCCTTAGGCTTGCCGAGCACCGCGCCGTCCTGCACCACCTCGGTGTCTGCGGACAGCACCGGTTTCGGCGCGAGGCCGCGTCTGCCCATTTGGTGCCATCCGACGGCCGCCTTGGTTCGCGCAACGCGTTTGACATATTCAAACGGCGGCTCATCCTTGCCGGGCGTCTCGATGATGTCGCGCGGCCGCCCCGCTGCTTCGCGCATCGGAAGCACCGTGAATTCGACTCCGAGCTGACGCAGCAATTCCTGCCGGCGCGAGCTATTCGATGCGAGATAAACCGAGGGCCGCTCGGCGGGGACGATCTCCATGTTCATTCGCGATGGTAGGGATGGCCTTGCAGCAGGCTTGCTGCCCGGTAGAGCTGCTCGGCAAGCATTATCCGGACGAGCCCATGCGGCAATGTTAACGCGGAAAGCGCGATCACGACATTTGCGTCATGCTTGACGCTCTCGGCAAGGCCATCGGCGCTGCCGACCACGAAGGCCACGTCGAGCGCGGAATCGCGCCAGCCGCGGAGGGCAGAAGCAAGCTCGGCGGTCGTCCACGTGTGCCCGCGTTCGTCGAGAGCGATGACGTGGAAGCCTCTGGTCGCGGCGGCGATACGCTCGGCCTCGGCGGCGAGCATCTGCTCGGTGCTCCTGCCGCGATCGCGCGGCTCCGCCTTGAGCTCGACGAGCTCCAGGCTTAAAGCACGAGGCATGCGCCGGGCGTAGTCGGCGTACGCCTCGCCAACCCAGGATGGCAGCCTGTGGCCGAGCGCGACGATGCGCAGCTTCATGGAATCGGAGGTGAAGGCGCGGGCTCTGTCGCCCGCGAAGCTTCAAGCGGCGGCGGGAAACGGCGGCTTCGCGCGCCGCTGTGCCGCGGGAGGCGCCCACAGCTCCTCGAGGTTGTAATACGCGCGCACGGCCGGTTGCATGATGTGGACGACGATCTCTCCGCCGTCGACCAGGACCCATTCGCCCGATTGCTCGCCTTCGACGCCGATAATGGTCGCGCCGGCGGCTTTCAGTGCGTCGCGGACGTGGTGGGCGAGCGCGTTCACCTGCCGATTCGATTCGGCGGTGGCGACGATCATCGTGTCGTACAGGCTGGTCAGCTTGCGGACATCGAGAACAATGATGTCGCGGGCTTTGATGTCTTCGAGGGCGGTAACTGCAGTTTTCTGAATCTTGTTAAGGCGCATCCGGAAGGGGCCGATACAGTTGATTGCGGTCAATATAAGCCAGAACCGCGGCCGGAAGCAAACCGCGAACTTCAGCCCGGCCGGAGGCGCCGCGGGCGAGTGCGGCTCGAATCTCGGTCGCCGAAATCGGCTGCGGTGTCACGCTCTGGCGCACGATCGAGCCTGCCAGTTGCCGGAAGAGGCGCGCAGGGTCGGTCGTCAGGCGCCGGTTCCATTGCTCCTGCAGCGCGGGTGGCGCTGCCTCGGGCAAGGTCGGGGCGCCCGGCCTTTCCACCACCACCAGATGCGCGAGGGTGAACAATTGCTCCCATCGGTGCCAGCTTGAAAGACCCGCGAACGCGTCGCTGCCGATGATGAGCGCCAAGGGTCGTGTCACGTCTTCGGCGTGAAGCGCCTGCAGCGTCGCCACCGTGTAACTCGGTCCCGGGTGACGAATCTCGCGGTCATCTGCGGAGAGTCCGGCGAATTCGGCGCAACCCAGCTTCGTCATCGCCAGCCTGTCCACTCCTGAGGCGACCGGAGCCGGCCTGTGTGGCGGAATACCTGCGGGAATGAGCAGTACTTGGGAAAGTCCAAGCGCCAGCTTGACCTCGGCGGCGAGCCGCAGATGACCGTAGTGAATCGGATCGAAGGTTCCGCCGACGATGCCCAGTGTACGTATCATCGGCGCGGTGACACCTGAGCGCTTGGCCTAAGGTTCATGCCGCGTCGCGCCCACGATCAGCGTTTCCTCGAGGTCGATGTCAGCCTGCAGCACTCGCATCACCTCGTCGTTGATGACGTCGGCTTCGCGCATTTCCATCAGCTCCTTGCGCTCGGCTTTGACCGCGTCAAGCCAGATATCGCGCTGGGTGTCATGCAGCGCGTCGAGGTGCTGCCGGCGGTCGGCATTGGCCGAGTGCCGCTTGAGGCGATGCTCGTACTGGGTGAGGAGCGCCTGCGTGAATCTCGTTTCATCGGCGTGTCTCGCTTGCGAGAGGCGCTGTCGAAGCGCGCCGATGCCCGCCTGCGCGGTAGCGATCCGCGCCGCGCGCTCTTCGCGCGCGGCGACACCATCGCCGCGGATCTTCAACAGCCGGATGAAAAACGGCAGCGTCGTCGCGTTAACCAATAGGGTCACCACGATGACGCTTGCCGCGAGCAGGATCAGCAACTCGCGGCCGGGAAAGGGAGCGCCGGTTGCGGTCGTCAGCGGTATCGAAAGCGCGGCGGCGAGGGTCACCGATCCGCGAACGCCGGCCCAGCCGATGATGAAGACGTTCCGCGGCCGGAACGAGCCTTCGCGATCGCGGGTCCGCTTCGACAGCAGGAGCGGCAGGTAAGCCGCCGGGAAGACCCACACCAGTCGCAGCGCGATCACCGCCACCGACAAGACGAGCGCATATCCGGCAAGACCGATCACCGCAGCGCGCGACAGACCTTCGACGACCGAATGAAGCTGAACGCCAAGAATGAGAAACACCAGCCCGTTGAACGCGAACTGCAGCATTCTCCATACTTCCCACGAATGCGCCCTCGTCGGCGCGTCGATGAAGCGCGAGTCGTGCGCTCCGGCGTAGAGTGACGCGCCGACCACGGCCAGTATGCTGCCGACCTGCACGGCCTCGGCGGCAAGATAAGCGGCAAACGGCGTGAGCAGCGAAAGCACGGTGAGAATAAGCGGATCGTCGATGCAAAATCGAGTGAGGCCGAGCCGCACGCGGCCGATCAGCCACGCGACCGCGAGACCGAGGGCAAAGCCGCCGCCCGATTGGACGAAGAACTGCACTGCTGCATCGCTCCAGCTGAACGAACCAGTGGCAACCGCGGCAATCGCAAATTTGAACGCCACCAGGCCGGATGCATCGTTGATGAGGCTTTCGCCTTTGAGCACCGTGGTGACTCGCGACGGGACCTTGAGTCTGGAGGTGATTGCGGTTACCGATACGGCGTCGGTGGGCGAGATCACTGCGCCGAGCGCAAACGCGGCGGCCAGCGGCAGGGACGGGATCAGCCAGTGCATCAGGAAGCCGACGACAACGGTCGTCAGGAAAACGAGGCCGAACGCGAGCAGCAACACCGGGCGCAGCGCCCGCATCAGGTCACGCTTCGGGATCAACCACCCGTCGGCGAAAAGAAGCGGAGGGATGAACAGCAGGAAAAATACGTCAGGCTCGATACGCACCTCGTCAAAGCCCGGAAGGTACGAGAGCCCGACGCCGCCGGCAACGAGGAGAATCGGCAATGGAATGGGGATCCATTTGCCGAGCGCCGCCACCGCGGCGACGGCGAGCAGCAATACGAGCGTGATCTCGATGATACCCACGAGCGGATGGTAGCTCAGCAGCCTGCCGTTTCAAAAAGCCGTTGCGCGGCAGCGCACTATCGCGATGTTCGAACGATGGAAGTGCACAGGCGGGGCGCCTTAGAAGCCGCGGCCGCGTGTGGCGAGATACTCGATTTCCGCCACCGTCGATTCGCGGCCGAGAATGGCGTTGCGATGCGGATAGCGGCCGAAGCGGCGCACCACCGCAGCATGGCGCTCGGCCCAGACGACGGGCTCGGACAAGCCGGTCTCGTCACGCAGTCGCGCGAACAGCTGCAGCGATGTTTCTTGCGCGGCACGGTCTTCGGCGTGCTCGAAAGGCAGGTAAAGAAACCAGCGCTCGACCGGCATCAGCGCCTGATCGTCGCGGTTTGCGACCGCGGCCCTCGAAATACTGAGCGCCAGAATGTCGCCGGCGAAGGCCAGCGGCGTTTGGCGGTAGATGTTGCGCGTGAACTGATCGAGCAGGAGCACGCGCGCAAGCGCGCCGCGTGGCGTGGTCCATTCGCTGAATCCGCCGGCGAGCGCCGTCTCGACGGCGCCGCCGAACCGCGCGCGGATCGATTGATCGACCGCGGCATCCTTGCGAAACCAGAGCTTGCGGGTCTTGCCACATTCCGCGCTGCCGCGGGGTGCGAACCAGAAATCGAGGATGTCGTCCTGCATGGGGATCGCTCCGGTGATGGGCTGATATAGTGCCGTACGCGCAGCGATGCAAGTCCGGGTGCTGCGCCCAAGCTTGATTGCCTTCGATTTGCGGATGCGAACTTCTTACCGCGATATAGCGCTCCTTGCCTGCTGTCAGGCGCTGCTGCTGATCAGCAACGCCGGCCTTATTGTGATGAATGGCCTGGTCGGCTACGCGCTGGTCGAAAACAAGGCGTTCGCGACACTCGGCGCGACTACCTTCGTCCTCGGCTCCGCATTTGCCGCGATGCCCGCCGCACTGTGGATGGCCAAGGTCGGGCGCCGGCGCGGATTCATGACGGGCTCGGCGATCGCGGTCGCCGGCGCCGCCACGTGCGCGCTTGCGCTGCGGCTCGGGAGCTTTGCGCTGTTTTGCTTCGGGACCGCGGTGATCGGCATCTACACGGCGTTCGGGCTGCAGTATCGCTTTGCGGCGGCCGAGGTGGCCGCGCCGGAATTCAGGGCCAAGGCCATTTCGCTGGTGCTTGCGGGCGGCATAGCCGGCGGCTTCCTGGGTCCTCAGGCGAGCCTTTGGGCAAAAGACCTGCTGCCGGTTCCCTTCCTGGGTTCATTTCTGGTTCTGTCGGTCTTTGCTTTGGTCGCTCTCGGCGTCCAGTCGCAAGTCCGCGTACCGCCGCCGAGCGTGGAAGAGACCCGCGGCGGCGGACGTCCCCTGTCACAGATCGTACGTCAGCCGGTGTTCGTCGTCGCGTCGCTCTCCGCGGCGCTGGGCTACGGCATCATGAACCTCTTGATGACCGCGACGCCGCTGGCGATGAGCTTTTGCAATCATCCGTTCAGCGCGGCGGCGTTTGTCATCGAGTGGCACGTGGTGGGAATGTATGCGCCGGGTTTCTTTACCGGATCCCTGATACGGCGCTTCGGCCCGCTCAAGGTGATTGCCGCCGGCATCGTGTTGATGGGCGCTTGTGTCGGGGTGGCGTTGTCCGGCATTGCAGTGTGGCAGTTCTGGACCGCGCTGGTTCTTCTCGGCGTGGGCTGGAATTTCATGTACACCGGCGGGACGACGCTGCTGATCGACGCTTACACTGCTCCCGAAAAAGCAAAAACCCAGGGCATGAACGATGTCATTGTGTTCACGGTGATGAGCCTCTCGTCCTTTTCGTCGGGGGCGTTGATCAGCGCCGCCGGTTGGGATTGGATGAACCTGGGCGCGCTTCCGCTGCTTGCCGTCGTCGCCAGCGCGGTGCTCTGGCTGACGGTAGTGCGCCACCGGAACGCACGCGTGACCGGCACTGCGAAAGCAACAAAAGCGACGTGAGGCGCTGCATGTACCATATGGCCGATGGATCCGATCCCTTCCATTGACCGCCATCAGGAGTTGCGCGAGGCCGTGCGCGCATTGTGCGCGCGGTTCGATTCCGGCTATTGGCAGCGCATCGACGCGGAGCGCGGTTACCCCGAGGCGTTCGTCGACGCGTTGACCGGGGCCGGCTGGCTCGCGGCGATGATACCCACCGAGTATGGCGGCTCGGGCCTGGGACTGACCGAGGCATCCGTGATCATGGAAGAGATCAACCGCAGCGGCGGCAACGCCGGCGCCTGCCATGGCCAGATGTACAACATGGGCACGCTTTTGCGCCACGGCTCGGAAGCGCAAAAGCGCACCTGGCTGCCGTCGATCGCCGGAGGAAAGCTGCGCCTCCAGTCGATGGCCGTCACCGAGCCCTCGACCGGCAGCGACACCACTCGTCTCGCGACGATGGCGGTGCGGCAAGGCGATCGCTACATCGTCAGCGGTCAGAAGGTGTGGACCTCGCGCTTGCAACACTCCGACCTGATGATAGTGCTCGCCCGCACGACACCGCGCTCCGAGGTCAAGCGCCGGTCGGAGGGGATGTCGGTGCTGATAGTTGACGTTCGCGACGCGCTCTCGGGCGCCCATGGCGCCATCAACGTGCGTCCGATCGCCAATATGGTCAATCACGAAACCAACGAAGTGTTCTTCGACCATCTCGAGGTGCCGGCGGAAAATCTGATCGGCGAGGAGGGGCAGGGGTTTCGCTACATTCTCGATGGACTCAACGCCGAACGCACCCTGATCGCCGCCGAGTGCATCGGCGACGGATACTGGTTCGTCGATCGCGCGCGGCGCTATGCGAGCGAACGCGTGGTGTTCGGCCGGCCGATCGGCCAGAACCAGGGCGTGCAGTTTCCGATCGCCGAAACCTACATCGAGATCGAAGCGGCAAACCTGATGCGCTTTCACGCGGCGGCGCTGTTCGATGCCGGCAAGCCCTGCGGCGCGGAGGCGAACATGGCCAAATTGCTGGCGGCGAAGGCGTCCTGGGAAGCGGCCAACGTCTGCCTGCAGACGCACGGAGGCTTCGGCTTCGCCTGCGAATTCGACGTCGAGCGCAAGTTCCGTGAGACCAGGCTCTATCAGGTCGCGCCGGTGTCGACCAACATGATTTTTTCCTACGTAGCTGAACACGTGCTCGGCTTGCCGCGATCGTTCTGAGCAATCGACTCCTCTAAGCCGGAAACTGCCAATAGACGGCGTCTACCGTTTTGCCTTCTTGCGCCAGCGCGTGCGCCTTCAGCGCTTCGCCCAGCGCGTGAGATTCGACCGCCCGTTCGTGCGCGTCGGCTTGCGCTACGCGCACGAACAACACGCTGCGATCGTCGTCAACCACGATCGAGCTCACCGTCGCCCGCAATCCCTTTTCAGCGAGGAAGCGTCCGGCAGCGCCATCGAGTAGCGGATCGGAGCTGTCGATCAACAGGCGGCGGTTGATGGCGGCCAGAAAAAGCGCCATCGCGCCGAGGAGCACCCCCACGGCGATCGCCACAGCCGCGTCGAACGCCGGATGCGGTCCCCAGAGAAACGACACGCCGGCGACGATCAGCGTCAGCAGAATGCCGAGCAGCGCCACTGCGTCCTCGAGCAGCACGGCCAGAACGGTGGTGTTGTTGCGGTTCCTGGCAATGCCCTGCCAGCCGCCGATCTCACGCAGTGCGACAGCGAAGGTGAACGACTCGAGCGCCAGCGAGAACAGCAACAGGCCGAGCACCAGCGGCGTAAACGGCTCGATGACGCTTGGGTTGAGCAGCGAGTGAGCGCCGTGGTAGAGGTTGAGTCCGCAGCCGATGAAGAACACGCTGACGGCGGATACCAGCGCCCAGAAGAATTTTTCCTGGCCACGTCCGAAGGGATGCAGGTTGTCGGGACCGGGTCGACCGCGCACTTCACCGACCTTGAGCAGCACCTGGTTTGCGACATCGGCGACCGAGTGGATCGTTTCCGCGAACAGCGTCGGCGAGCCCGTCACCGCCCAGCCAAAGCCCTTGGCCGCGGCGATCGCGGTGTTGGTCGCAATGGAAATCGAAACCGAGGACGACATCGCGCCGCGCTACCGACGCATCAAGCGCGTCTCACTTCAATGTCACTTGCATCTGCCACGGGTCCCATTTTCGGTCTTGTCTGCGGCTCACTTCCGTCTCACGTCCGTCTCATTTCCGTATTTGACCGCTGCCCAGGACAACCCATTTCCGGCTGGTGAGCCCTTCGAGCCCGACCGGGCCGCGCGCGTGCAGCTTGTTGGTCGAGATGCCGATCTCGGCGCCGAGTCCGTATTCGAATCCGTCGGCAAAGCGGGTCGATGCATTGACCATCACCGAGCTCGAATCGACCTCGCGCACGAACCGCATCGCGTTGCCGTAATGCTCGGTGACGATGGCGTCGGTGTGCTGCGAGCCGTAGTGAGCGATGTGTTCGATCGCAGCATCGAGCGACGCAACGACGCGCACCGACAGGATCGGCCCGAGGTACTCGGTGCGCCAATCTTCCTCGGTCGCCGGCTTCATCGCAGGCACGATCGCCCGGGAACCGGGGTCGCCGCGAAGCTCGACACCCTTTGCCGTGTAGATTTGTGCCAGCGCGGGAAGAACGCGCGAGGCGATCCGCTCGTGAACGAGCAGCGTCTCCATCGTATTGCACGGGCTGTACCGCTGGGTCTTGGCGTTGTCGGCGATGCGGATCGCCATGTCGACGTCGGCATGCTCGTCGACGAAGACGTGGCAGACGCCGTCGAGGTGCTTGATCACGGGCACCGTCGCTTCGTCGGCGACACGCTGAATCAATCCCTTGCCGCCGCGCGGAATGAGCACGTCGACGTGCTTGTCCATCGTCGCGAGCAAGCCGACGACCGCGCGATCGGTGGTCGCGATCAGTTGCACCGCGTCCTCCGGCAGCCCGGCAACGGCGAGCCCCTCGCGAACGCGTGTCGCGATGGCCTGATTCGAATGCGAGGCTTCCGAGCCGCCTCGCAGGATGCAGGCGTTTCCCGACTTGAGACAAAGCGCCGCGGCGTCGGCGGTCACATTTGGCCGCGATTCGTAGACGATGCCGACGACGCCGAGCGGGACACGCATGTGCCCTACCTGAATGCCGCTCGGCCGGAATTTCAGCTCGCTGATCTCGCCAACGGGGTCGGGCAACGCCGCGATCTCACGCACGCCTTCGGCCATTGCCGCGACGCTCGATGTGCCGAGAGTGAGCCGATCGAGGAACGCCGCATCGCTGCCCGCGCCGCGCGCCGCCGCAACGTCCTGCGCGTTGGCGACCAGCAGGCTTTTCTCGTCGCGAATGATTGCCAGGGCGATTGCCTCCAGCGCGGTATTTTTAGCCGCCGTCGGTGCGCGCGCCAGGAGGCGCGAGGCCGCACGCGCTCGCTCGCCGACCTCGCGCATGTATGCGGGCAAGTCCAGACCGGGAACGTTGAGGTTGGTCATGCCGATATTCTATCCGATCGGTGCTCACGCCGGAGACCGCGCCCGGTAAGGCGAACGACGGACGAGGCGCAACAACGGTGCGATCAGAACTTGTGCGCGTCGAGCGTCGTGACGCCAGTGTCGGTCCCGATCAGGATGATGTCGGCCCCGCGATCGGCGAACAACCCATTGGTGACGACGCCGACGATGTTGTTCATCTTCATTTCGAGCTGGGTCGGATTCAGGATGCGCATGTCCGCGACGTCGAGGATGATGTTGCCGTTGTCGGTCATGAAGTTCGGGCGCAGTTGCGGATGCCCGCCGAGCTTGACCAGCTCGTGCGCGGCGAAGCTGCGCGCCATGGGAATCACCTCGACTGGCAGCGGAAAGTTGCCCAGAACGCCGACCAGCTTCGACTGGTCGACGATGCACACGAACTTCTGCGCCACCGCGGCGAGGATCTTTTCCCGGGTCAGCGCGCCGCCGCCGCCCTTGATCATGGCACCGTGCTCGGTCACTTCGTCGGCGCCGTCGATATAGACCGGGAGCGTATCGATGGCGGTGAGCTCGAGCACGGGGATGCCATGACCCTTCAGCCGCTCTGCCGTCTTGATCGAGGCTGCCACCGCACCTTTTATGCGATGCTTGATCTTTGCGAGCTCATCGATGAAAAAGTTGGCCGTCGAGCCGCTGCCCACGCCGATGTAGGCGTCGTCGACGACGTACTTGATCGCTTCGCGGGCGACCAGATGTTTTTGCTCGTCCTGGGTCATGACTTCTTGCGTATCGGCGGCAGATCGGTGCAGACGCCCTCGAACGCCTCGGCGGCGAATCCGATCGATTCGCTCAAGGTCGGATGCGGATGGATGGTCTTGCCGATATCGACGGCATCCGCGCCCATCTCGATCGCCAGGGCGATTTCGCTGATCAGGTCGCCGGCGTGCGTGCCGACGATGGCGCCGCCGACCACGCGATGCGTGGCGTCGTCGAAGAGGAGCTTGGTGAAGCCCTCATCGCGTCCGTTGGCGATGGCGCGGCCCGACGCTGCCCAGGGGAAGACGCTCTTTTGAACCTTGACGCCCTTGGCCTTGGCCTCGTCCTCGGTCAGGCCCACCCAGGCAACTTCCGGATCGGTGTACGCAACCGAGGGGATGACGCGCGCGTCGAAGAACGACTTCTCGCCCGCCGCGGCCTCCGCCGCGACGTGCCCTTCGTGCACCGCCTTATGCGCCAGCATCGGCTGGGCGACGATATCGCCGATGGCGTAGATGTGCGCAACGTTGGTGCGCATCTGATCGTCGGCCGGGATGAAACCGCGGTCGGTCACCGCGACACCGGCTTTGTCGGCGCCGATCTTTTTTCCATTCGGGCTGCGGCCGACGGAGAGCAGAACCATGTCGTAGGGCTGCGCCTTCGGCGGCGCCTGCTCGCCTTCGAAGCTGACGTAGACCGCATCCTTCTTGGCCTCGATGGCGACCGTTTTGGTCTTGAGCATGACGCGGTCGAAGCGATGCTTGTTCATCTTGTCCCACACCCGGACCAGGTCGCGGTCCGCACCCAGCATCAAGCCGTCGAGCATCTCGACCACATCCAGCCGCGAGCCCAGCGTCGAATACACGGTTCCCATTTCGAGGCCGATGATGCCGCCGCCCACCACCAGCAGGCGCTTCGGCACTGACGTAAGCTCCAGTGCGCCGGTCGAATCGACGATGCGCGGGTCGTCGGGCGCGAACGGCAGGCGCACCGATTGCGAACCGGCGGCGATGATCGCTTTCTGAAAGCGCACCACTTTTTTCGCGCCGGTCTTGTCCTGGGCGGGCCCGTCGGTCAACTCGACGATGACATGATGCGCATCCAGAAACATCCCATAGCCACGAACGACCTCGACCTTGCGCGCCTTGGCCATCCCGGTAAGCCCGCCGGTCAGTTTGCCGACGACCTTGTTCTTCCATCCGAGGAGCTTCGGTAGATCGACCTTCGGTGCGCCGAAGCTGATGCCGTGCTCGCCCAAGCCTGCGGCCTCGTCGATCACTGCGGCGATGTGCAACAAGGCCTTCGACGGGATGCAGCCGACGTTGAGGCACACGCCACCCAATGTCGGATAGCGCTCGACCAGCACGGTCTTCATGCCGAGATCCGCGGCGCGGAATGCGGCGCTGTAGCCGCCGGGGCCCGAGCCAAGGACCAGCATTTCGCATTCCAGGTCGACGCTGCCCGAGTAGGTCGCGGCAGCAGGAGCGGGAGCCGCTGCTGCACCCGAAGGCGTCGCCGCAGCCTTTGCAGCCGAAGCGCCGGCTGACGACGCCGCGCTGCCAGGGCCAGGTTTCGGCGGGGACGCGCTCGACGGGGATTTGGATGCCGCGGCGGCCGCGGGCTTCGCCGCTGCATCGCCGGCCGCTTCCAGCGTCAGGATTACGTTGCCTTCGCTTAACCGGTCGCCAAGCTTGACCTTGAGGTCCTTGACCACGCCCGCGGCAGGCGAAGGCACGTCCATGGTCGCCTTATCCGACTCGAGGGTCACCAGAGAATCCTCGGCCGCGACCGTGTCGCCGGGCTTTACCAGAACTTCGATGACCGGCACGTCCTTGAAATCGCCGATGTCGGGGACTTTAACTTCGATGAGCTGGCTCACATATGACTTTCGATCAGTGTCCGGCGCGGCGCTTTAGCTGATGTCACGAGCGAATTCCCGGCCGAGCATCCAGTTCTTCAGCGCCTTGACGACTGGCGCCTCACGTCCGAAGTAACCATGAGGGCTCAGGGGGTCGCACGGCCCCGACTGCGGCGGATCGCCTCCGCTGACGCTGACCAGCAACTGGTCATTCGAGATGCGCTCGACGTTGTGATACGGGCTCACGGAACAGGCATCGTCGCGATGGTGAATGAACAAGAGCGGTATCCTGATGGTCTTGAAATCGAAGCGCGACAGTCCCTCGCCCGCCTTATTGGCGTTGGTCACCGACGAACTCAGTGCGACGCCTTGAACCGAGTCGCCCAGCTTGGCCGCAAGCGCCGCGGCGGAGATCGTCCCGCGGCTGGTGCCGATCAGATAGATCCTGGCGTCCGGAAATCGCTTCTTGAGATCGACGACCAGGGCGCGGATGTCCGCCAGGTGCTCCGGGCCCAGCCGAAAGGAGTCTTCCATGCCTTGCGGCAACTTGTCGGAAGGCGAGTCGACGATCGCGTCGGCGATATCCGCATCGACGAGCTGCTCCCGGATTCTCACCAGGAAATTTGCGCCGGGGCCGAATTTCGCTGGCCCGCTCTCGGCGCGCTTGGCGAGGCCGATTGCTCCCAGCCCGCCGACAAAAGATATCGCGACCGCTTTGGGGGTAGCCGACTTGTCCTGCACCAGCAGGTACGACAGCTTTACGCCGTCGCGCGTCGGAAGGGTGATCACTTCCTCGGCCGCGTGACAGATCGCCGAAGACACGACGAGCAGAAACAGCGCGCCGCGGATCACAGGAGCGACCTCCGCATGTCGCCCAGGAGCGCGATCAGGTACGTGTTGAAGCGCGCCGCGGCCGCGCCGTCGATCACCCGGTGATCGTAGGACAATGACAGCGGCAGGATGAGCCTAGGTGCGAATTGCTTGCCGTCCCACACCGGACGCATGCTCGAGCGGCAGACGCCGAGGATGGCGACTTCGGGTGCGTTGATGATCGGCGTGAAATACGTCCCGCCGATGCCGCCCAGGCTCGAGATCGAAAAACATCCGCCCTGCATGTCGGTGGGGCCGAGCTTGCCTTCGCGGGCCTTGGCCGAGAGCTCGCCCATCTCCTTGGCAATCGCCAGCACACCCTTCTGATCGGCGTTCTTGAGTACCGGCACCATGAGCCCGTTGGGCGTGTCGGCGGCGAAGCCGATGTGGTAGTACTGCTTGAAAATGAGGTTGTCGCCGTCCAGCGATGCATTGAATTCGGGAAATTTCTTCAGCGCCGACACGCAGACCTTGATCAGGAACGCCAGCATGGTTACCTTGATGCCGGCTTTTTCGTTTTCCTTGTTGAGCGCGACACGAAGCGCTTCGAGATCGGTGATGTCGGCATCATCGTGATTGGTGACGTGCGGGATCATGACCCAGTTGCGGTGCAGATTTGCGCCGGAGATCTTTTTGATCCGCGACAGCGGCTTCGCCTCGATCGGGCCGAACTTGGCGAAGTCGACTTGCGGCCATGGCAACAGACCCAGCGCCGCTCCGCCGGCCGCCGGCGCCGCCGCTGAGGCGGGAGCAGCCGACGCAGCGCTCATCACGTTCTTGACGTATTTCTGAACGTCTTCCTGCAGGACGCGATCTTTCGGACCGCTGCCTTTGACGCGAGACAGATCCACGCCCAGCTCTCGGGCCAGCGCGCGAACCGACGGCGAGGCGTGCGCCTTCTTGAAACTTTCGCTGTCGACGCGAGGGGTCGCGGCGGCAGGCGCGCTCGGCGCTTTCTTTTCCGGAGCGGAGGACGCCGGTGCGGCCGATGGCGGCAGCGCGGCGGCAACCGCGGCCTGCGTCGCTGCGGCAGGTGCTCGCGCGCCTGCTGCTTCGAGGACCGCGATCACATTGCCTTCGCTAACCTTGTCGCCGAGCTTGACCTTCACTTCCTTGATCACGCCCGCGGAAGGCGAAGGTACATCCATAGTCGCTTTCTCGGATTCGAGTGTGATCAGCGAATCCTCGGCCTTCACCGCGTCGCCCGGTTTGACCAGGACTTCGATCACCGGTACGTCCTTGAAGTCGCCGATGTCGGGCACCTTGACCTCGATCGTTTGCGTTGCTCCGGCAGGCGTACTCGTCGCTGCGGTTTCCCGCTGCGCGGGCGCGGGAGGTGAGGGTGAAGTTGCGGCAGCGGACGTGGGGGCGGACCCGGCTGCAGGGGCGGCTGCAGGGGCGGCCGCGGCCTGCGCCGGGGAGGCAGCCCCGGCACCGTTCCCCGCCTCGGCTTCGAGCGTCACGATGACGCTTCCCTCGCTGACCTTGTCGCCGAGCTTGACCTTGACGTCCTTGATGACGCCCGCGGAGGGTGAGGGCACATCCATCGTCGCCTTGTCGGACTCGAGCGTGACCAGCGAATCCTCGGCCTTGACGCTGTCGCCCGGCTTGACCAGCACCTCGATGATCGGCACGTCGGTGAAGTCGCCGATATCAGGGACCTTGACTTCAACTGTCTGGGGCATGATGTTCCTGGACGGTAGTGCGACGTTCGTGGATCTGCGTGTTAAGGCGGCGATGGGCGACCTGGGACGCTCACACCGTCCACGGCGCCGGCTTCGCGCCATCGACGCCATACTTTTTCACGGCCTCGGCGGCTTTCGCCGCCGGAATTTCGCCGTCGTCGGCAAGCGCCTTGAGCGCCGCGACCGCAATGTAATGCCGGTCCACTTCGAAGAACTGACGCAGCTTTTCCCGTGTATCGGAGCGGCCGAATCCGTCGGTGCCGAGCACCACGTAGCGACGCGGCACGAAGGCGCGTATCTGTTCCGCAAAGGCGCGTATGTAATCGCTGGTCGCGATCACCGGACCCCTGGTGTCGGCAAGACAGGACTCGACGTGGGAAACCCTGGGCTTCGCGGTCGGGTTCATCATGTTCCAGCGCGACACCGCATTGCCGTTGCGCGCGAGCTCGGTGAATGAGGGGCAGCTCCACAGGTCCGATTCGACGCCCCAGTCCTTCGCGAGGAGCTCCGCCGCCGCGATCGCTTCACGCAGGATGACACCGCTTCCCAGCAGTTGCACGCGAAGCGATTTGGTCTTCTTCTCGCCAGCCTTCAACAGGTACATGCCCTTGATGATGTTCGGCGCTGCACCCTCCGGCATCGCCGGGTGCGTGTAGTTCTCGTTCATCACCGTGATGTAGTAATAGACGTCCTCCTGCTCGGCGTACATGCGGCGCAATCCGTCCTGGACTATCACCGCAACCTCGTAGCCGAAGGTCGGGTCGTACGAAATGCAGTTCGGAACCGTCGCGGCGTAAATGTGCGAATGGCCGTCTTCGTGCTGCAAGCCTTCGCCGTTGAGCGTGGTGCGCCCGGCAGTGCCGCCGAGCAGGAAACCGCGCGAGCGCATGTCGCCTGCGGCCCAGGCGAGATCGCCTACGCGCTGGAAGCCGAACATCGAGTAGAAGATGTAGAACGGGATCATCGGCACGCCGTGCGTGGAATAGCTCGTCGCCGCGGCGATCCAGTCGCACATCGCGCCTGGCTCGTTGATGCCCTCCTGCAGTACCTGCCCGTCCTTGCTTTCCTTGTAGAACATGAGCTGATCGGCGTCCTGCGGCGTGTAGAGCTGGCCTAGCTGGTTCCAGATCCCGAGCTGCCGGAACATCCCTTCCATTCCGAAGGTGCGCGACTCGTCGGGCACGATAGGGACGATGCGTTTGCCGATGTTCTTGTCGCGGATGAGCGTCTGCAGGATCTGCACGAACGCCATGGTTGTCGAGATCTCGCGGTCCTCGGTGCTTTTCAGGAACCGCTCGAAAGCGGACAGCGGCGGCACGACCAGCGCCTCGGCCTTGCGCCGCCGCGCCGGCAGAAAGCCGCCGAGGTCCATGCGCCGGGACTTCATGTATTCGGCCTCGCGCGACCCCGCCGGGAAAGTCATGTAGGGAACGTCCTCGATCTTGTCGTCGGGCACCGGAATCTGGAAGCGGTCGCGCATTGCCCTGATCGATTCGGGCGACATCTTCTTCTGCTGGTGGGTGATGTTTTGCGCCTCACCGGACTCACCCATTCCGTAGCCCTTGATCGTTTTCGCGAGAACGACCGTGGGCTCGCCCTTGTGATCGATCGCCGCGCGGTAGCCGGCGTACACCTTGAACGGGTCGAGGCCGCCGCGATTCAGGTGCCAGATGTCGTCGTCCGTCCAGTCGGCGACGAGCTCCTTCAGTTCCGGCGTGTTGAAGAAATACTCGCGAACGTAGGCGCCGTCCTTCGACTTGAACGTCTGGTATTCGCCGTCGACGCACTCCATCATCCGGCGCATCAGGATGCCCTTCTTGTCGCGAGCGAGCAGCGGGTCCCAATGCGTGCCCCAGATCACCTTGATC
>DATMNH010000226.1:0-19657 GCA_035568975.1 Casimicrobiaceae bacterium | reverse complement strand
CCGCCCTTCCCAATAGGCATAGGTGGCGAAGAATTTGGTAAGCCGTGATATAGCCGTAGCCCCGACGGCCCAGACCATCTGCAGGTAGGTGAACGGCGCGACCAGCGAGCCGGCGCAAGCAGAAAGACGCCGATCATCGCGCTGTGACCGAGCTCGGCACAGCGCGCCCCGCGCGATATAGGTCAAGAAAACTTCTTGACACACACGGCCCGAATGTATACTTTGTCGACTAAGTTAGTCAACATTAGCCATGAAATTCTCCAAGAAGAGCGAATACGGGCTCCGCGCGCTGATCGAGCTGACCATGAACTACGGCCATCCGATCACGCGGCAACAGATCGGAGAGCGCCAGAACGTGCCCGTCGTCTTTCTCGAGCAGATTCTCTTGAGTCTCAAGCATGCCGGCTTGTTGGCTAGCACCCGGGGCGCCCAGGGAGGCTACGCGCTCATCAAGGAGCCATCGAAGGTCTCGCTCGGACAGGTTATCCGGATCCTCGATGGACCGCTGGCTCCGATCGCGTGCGTGAGCAAGACCGCGTATCGGAAGTGCGTGGACTGTCCTTACACGAAGAAAGCCTACTGCCCTTTGCAGCACGTCATGGGTGGCGTGAGGAACGCGATCGCCGACATCCTGGATAACTATAGCCTCGAAGATTTCATATCGGGGATGCACGGATCGCGTCGATCCCCCGTGCGCCGTTTGACCGTTCGCCAGCACTCGGAGCACTAAAGATGCTTTCCCTCGACACCGCCGTGATCGTTCTTGCCGGGATTACTTTGTTTGCGGCCTTCGTAAACGGCGCACTTGGCTATGGGTTTTCCTCGCTCACCGTGCCGGTCGCGCTCGTTTTTTATACAAACCGCGTCCTTAATCCCGCCCTGGTCGTGATCGAGGTCTTCATTAACTTGTATGTTCTCTTCATCAATCGGGAGAGCGTTCCGGCCGTCTGGAAACGGGTCTTTCCCATTCTCATTGGACTGCTGCCCGGTGTCGCGGCCGGAGCCTTTCTTCTTGCCTCGCTTCATCCTGGCTGGATCAAATTCGTCACCTACACTTTTCTCCTGCCTCTCATCCTCGTGCAGGCAGCCGGTCTGCGGAGGCCGATTCGGTCGGAACGGCTCATCGGCCTTCCTTTCGGAACCGCGCTGGGCTTCCTGTATTCCGTCACCACGATCTCCGGCCCGCCGCTGGCGATCTTGTTCAACAATCAAGGCTTGGTCAAAAAAGAGTTTCGGGCCGGTCTCGCATTGATTCGCGTGGCTGAGTCGAGCCTGACCGCGATCGTGTACTACCATCTCGGCCTGTTTGTAGCGGAAAGCCAGAGCATCTTGTGGCTGATCGTCCCCAGCGTTCTGGTTGGAATACCGCTCGGCGCCTATGTCATCCGACATCTCGATGCCGAGACGTTTCGTCGCATCTGCATGAGCTTTGATGGCTGGGTGGTCGGATTCGGTCTCTCACGGGTATTGATCGATTTGAAATTGATGGAAAGCCCGTGGGCCTACAGTGTCATGGCGGTCGCCATTTTGTTAGACGCCTATTTGTTGTACATCTTTTTCACGGTACAGAGACCGGCCGCAAGGCGATCACAAACACTGCAGGTTCCGCTGTCGACCAGCAGCCCAGGTGGGCCGTGACAGTACGTTAACTACTCTGCCAGCGCGCCCGCTGCCGCTCCTGCAGAGCGGGCAAACGGGTGCGCTGTCGGCACGCCCGGCGAGCCGTAGCGCGCCGGGCGTTCGACGCCCGTCACGCCGCGAGCAGCTGGCGCAATACGAAGGGCAGGATCCCGCCGTGGTGGTAGTAGTCGACCTCGATCGGAGTGTCGATGCGCAGCAGCACCGGAAGCTGCTTCGAGGTGCCGTCCTTGCGCCGGATCACGAGCGTGACATCCATCTGCGGCTTGATGCCCGCATCGAGCCCGGTGATGTCGAATTCCTCGGTGCCATCGATCGCGAGCGAGGTCACGCTGTCGGCACCCTTGAATTGGCACGGCAGAACGCCCATGCCGACCAGGTTGGAGCGATGGATGCGCTCGAAGCTCCTCGCGATCACCGCCTTGACGCCGAGCAGCTGCGTGCCCTTGGCGGCCCAGTCGCGCGAGCTGCCGGTGCCGTATTCCTCGCCGGCGAACACGATCGTCGGCGTGCCGCGCGCGATATAGGTCATGGCAGCGTCGTAGATCGGCATCTGTTTGCCTTCGGGCTGCAGAAGGGTAAATCCTCCCTCGACGCGCGACCCGCCTTCCTTGATCGGCAACATCAGATTCTTGATCCGAACGTTGGCGAAGGTGCCGCGCATCATCACCTCATGATTGCCACGCCGGCTGCCGTAGCTGTTGAAGTCTGGAACGCCGACGTCGTGTTCGAGTAGATAGATCCCCGCGGGCGAAGTCGGCTTGATCGAGCCGGCTGGACTGATGTGATCGGTGGTGACCGAATCGCCGAAGATGCCGAGCGTGCGGGCACCGCGAACGGCAGGCATCGGCGCCGGTTGCATGGAAAACCCGGCGAAGAAGGGCGGCTCGGCGATATAGGTGGATTTATCCCAGGTATAGACCTGTCCGGTCGAGGTCGGGATCGCGTTCCATAGCGGATTCTCCTTGGTGAAGTCGCCGTAGAGCCTGCGGTAGGTCGCGGGATCGGTCGCGTACTGCATCACCGCGCCGATTTCCTCGGAGGTCGGCCACACGTCGCGCAAATAGACCGCTTTGCCGTCGCGCCCGGTACCGAGCGGCTCGGTGGTGAGATCGATGTTGGCACGTCCGGCGATGGCGTATGCCACGACCAGTGGCGGCGAGGCCAGGAAATTCGCCTTGATGTTGGGATGGATGCGGGCCTCGAAGTTGCGATTGCCCGACAGCACCGCGGCACATACCAGGTCGTTCTGGGTGATCGTCTCTTCGATCGCCGGATCGAGCGGTCCGGAATTGCCGATGCATGTCGTGCAGCCGTAACCGGCAAGGTAGAAGTTGAGCTTTTCGAGCTCCGGGAGCAAGCCGGCCCGCGTGAGGTACTCGGTGACCACGCGAGAGCCCGGGGCGAGCGAGGTCTTGATGTGGCGCTGGACGGTGAGGCCCTTGGCGGCAGCCTTTTTCGCGAGCAAACCTGCGGCGAGCAGCACCCCCGGATTCGAGGTATTGGTGCACGAGGTGATGGCGGCGATAAGCACGTCGCCGTTGCCGATGTCGAGCGGTTTGGGGCCGATCGCCGTCACCCGATCCTGCGTCGGGCGATTGTTGACCATCTCCGCCACGTTCTGCGGTTGGCCGCCGTCGCCCGGGAGCTTTAGCGCGTTGTCGTCGACCGGAGGTGGCGCCGCGGTGAGCTTGGTTGGAAATCGGCGCGAGAGCTTGTCGGCCGGTTGATTGAAACCGTTTTCCGAAACCGGCTTGGAGAACAGCGAATTGAACGAATCCTTCATCTTCGGCAATTCGATCCTGTCCTGCGGCCGCTTCGGGCCCGCGAGGCTCGCCACCACGGTGCCGAGGTCGAGCTCGAGCGTCTGCGAATAATCGATGCTGCCGGCTTTGGGGATGCCGAACATTTGCTGGGCGCGGAAGTACGCTTCGACCGCCTCGACTTCCGCCGTCGTGCGCCCGGTCTTGACCAGATAGTCGATGGTCTTGTCATCGACCGCGAAAAAGCCCATGGTCGCGCCGTACTCGGGCGCCATGTTGCCGATGGTCGCGCGATCGGGCACCGTGAGTGACGCCGCGCCCTCGCCAAAATATTCGACGAATTTGCCCACGACCTTCGCCTTGCGCAGCATCTCGGTCACGGTGAGCACCAGGTCGGTGGCGGTGACGCCTTCGCTCAAGCGTCCCTTGAGGTGCACGCCGACCACATCGGGAGTGAGGAAGTACACCGGCTGGCCGAGCATGCCTGCTTCGGCTTCGATGCCTCCGACACCCCACGCGACCACGCCAATGCCGTTGATCATGGTGGTGTGCGAATCCGTGCCCACTAGCGAGTCCGGGTAGTAAATGCCTTCCTTTTGATGCACGCCGCGAGCGAGGTATTCGAGATTGACCTGGTGCACGATGCCTATCCCGGGGGGTACGACCTTGAAAGTGTCGAACGCCTGCATGCCCCATTTCATGAATTTGTAGCGCTCCGCATTGCGCTGGAATTCGATCTTCATGTTGAGATCGAGCGAGTCTTTCGCGCCGTAGTGATCGACCTGCACCGAGTGATCGACGACCAGATCGACGGGGACCAGCGGCTCGATCAGCTTGGGATTTTTGCCCATGCGCTGCGCGACGCCTCGCATCGCGGCGAGATCGCACAGCAGAGGCACGCCCGTAAAGTCCTGAAGCACGACCCGGGCGACGACGAACGGGATCTCGTCGGTGCGCGACGCGGTCGGCGCCCAGCGGCTGAGCTCGCGAATGTGATCCTCGGTGACTTTCTTGCCGTCGCAGTTGCGCAGCACCGATTCCAGCACTATGCGAATCGACACCGGGAGGCGCGATATCTTCCCGAGTCCCGCTTGCTCCAGCGCCGGCAGCGAATAGTATTGGCCGGTGACCCCGGAGGAAGTGCGAAACTGCTGCAGGGCATTGAACAGGTTGTGCTTCATCATGGTGCCTTTCGACGTTGACCTTGCCGCCCCGCGCATCGCTCACGCGGACTGGCGGCCGCTTGGATTTCACGACGGTCTCGATGCGCGGTATCCGACAGTCGCGCGACTATGGGTTACTTCTTCATCATCGCCTTCATGTTGATCGTCTGTCCCGTTTCGGTGACGATGTCGCCCGGCTGCTGGCCGGGCTTGCAGGGACCGGTCCACTTGCCGTCGATGGTCGATTTGGACTCGCTCATGTTCATGAATGGCGGATCGTAGCTCGCGTTAGCGTCGGTGTGGTATGCGGTGTTGCCGCTGAAGACCATGACCGACTCCGTCTTCATGGTCGTCGGACCGAGCTTGCAGGTAGCCTTGACCGTCATTCGATTGCCATCGACGCGCCGCTCGTTCTGCGTGCACATCTCCTTGGCAACACCCATGCTGAACTCGCGCATCTCGGCTTGCACCGAATCGTCGAGGCACATCGTGGTCAGATGCTTCTTGTCGCCCTGCTGCGTGGTCACGCGCGAGACCTCCCAAAGCCCCGACTTGAGCACGGGCAGATCGGCCGCGTAGGTGCCGAATGCGGCACCGCCGGCGGCGCACAAGCCGGCGATCGAGACAACAACTGCCGAGATTCGGCGGGCGATCATGAGAGGCTCCTGGCGGGTTTGATTGGGTTCAGATCACGAACAGGTCGACGAACTCGTGCACGGCAGTCGCGTCCAGCGCTGCGGAATCGAGCGCGCGCTGGAGAATCGCGCGCTGCTGCCTGGCAGGAAACCGCCGCGCGAGGTTGGTCCTGAATTTTTCGATCAGCACGGGCATGCCTTCCTTGCGCCGGCGGCGATGGCCGATCGGGTACTCGACCACGACCTCCTTCAGCTTACTGCCATCCCTGAACTCGATGGTAATCGCGTTGGGGATCGAGCGCTTGTCGGGATCGAGATAATCTTTCGAGAACTGCCTGTCCTCGACGCACACCATCTTATCGCGCAAGCGGTCGATGCGGGGATCATTGGCGATATTGTCCTCGTAGTCGGCTGCGGTAAGTCGGCCGTGGATCAAGGGCACGGCCACCATGTACTGGATGCAATGGTCGCGATCGGCGGGATTGGCGAGCGGGCCCTTCTTGTCGATGATGCGAATCGCCGATTCGTGCGTCCGGATGGTGATCTTGCCGATGTCGGCGATCCGGTCGACGACCTTGGGGTGGAGCGCCATTGCGCATTCGACCGCTGTCTGGGCGTGGAACTCGGCGGGAAAGCTGATCTTGAATAACACGTTCTCCATGACGTAGCTGCCGAAGGGGCGCTGGAACTTGAACGGCTTGCCCTTGAACAGAACATCGTAGAAGCCCCATGTCTTTGCGGTCAGGACCGAGGGGTAGCCCATCTCGCCCTTGACGACCATCAGCGCCAGGCGAACTGCGCGGGCGGTCGCGTCCCCGGCGGCCCAGCTCTTGCGCGAGCCTGTGTTCGGACTATGGCGGTAGGTGCGAAGACTCTGTCCGTCGACCCACGCGAGCGATATCGCGTCGATGATTTCCTCCCGCGACAATCCGAGCATCTGCCCGACAACCGCCGCCGACGCCACCTTGACCAATACGACGTGATCCAGGCCGACCCGATTGAAACTGTTCTCGAGCGCGATCACACCCTGAATTTCGTGCGCCTTGATCATCGCGGTGAGGACATCTCTGACAGTCAGCGGTTTTCGGCCGGCGGCAACCGCGTTGCGCGACAGCCAGTCAGCGACGGCGAGGATTCCGCCGAGGTTGTCGGATGGGTGGCCCCACTCCGCGGCCAGCCAAGTGTCGTTGAAATCAAGCCAGCGGATCATGGTGCCGATATTGAACGCCGCTTGCACCGGGTCGAGCTGAAACTGCGTCCCCGGCACCTTGGCGCCGTTGGGGACGATGGTTCCCGGAACGATCGGCCCCAGCAGCTTGGTGCACGCCGGATACGACAGCGCTTCCAGGCCGCATCCCAGGGTGTCGAGCAGGCAGTATCGCGCCGTGTCGTATGCTTCCTTGCTGCTGATCCTGTAGCCGGTCACGTAGTCGGCGATGTCGACAAGCACCTTGTCGGGTTCGGGGCGGACATTGGAGACGGGCGAAGACATGCGAACCTTCTAGCGCTCGCGTGCCGGCACGCACAACGCCAAGGAGACGATCGAGTCGAGTGGGCGGGCGGAGGCGCTCATTTCACGTGCGCTCCGCGATGGGAACAAACGCGAGATCATCAGGCCCGATGTAGTTTGCGGAGGGACGGATGATCTTGCCGTCGCTCCTCTGCTCGATCGCATGCGCGGACCAGCCCGAGGTGCGGGAGATGACGAACAGCGGCGTGAACATGGCGGTGGGAACTCCCATCATGTGATAGCTCACCGCCGAGTACCAGTCGAGGTTGGCGAACATGCGCTTGGCATCCCACATGACCTGTTCGATGCGCTCGGCGACCTCGAACATTTTCATGTCGCCGGCTTCCTGCGACAACTTGCGCGCGATCTCCTTGATCGCGCGGTTGCGCGGATCGCCGGTGGTGTACACCGGATGGCCAAAACCGATAATGACTTCCTTCGCTTCGACCCGCCGGCGAATGTCGCGCTCCGCCTCGTCGGGCGTGGCGTATCGCCGCTGGACCTCGAAGGAAAATTCGTTGGCTCCCCCGTGTTTCGGGCCGCGCAGCGCGCCGATCGCGCCGGTAAGCGCGGAGTAGAGGTCGGAGCCGGTTCCGGCGATGACCCTCGCGGTGAAGGTCGAGGCGTTGAACTCGTGCTCGGCGTACAGGTTGAGCGAGGTATCCATCGCACGTACCCACAGCGGCTGCGGAGGCGAGCCATGCAGCAGATGCAGAAAATGGCCGCCGATCGAAGCGTCGGCAGTCTCGACCTCGATGCGCTTGCCGTGCCGGCTCCAGTGGTGCCAATAGAGCAACATCGATCCGAGCGACGCCATCAGCCGGTCGGCGATGGCGCGCGCTCCGTCGGCGTCGTGATTACCGCTTTCCGGCTCGACGGTGCCCAGTGCCGAAACGGCGGTACGCATGACATCCATGGGATGCGCCGCGGCGGGGATGCGCTCCAGGATTTCCCGGATCGGCTGGGGCACTGCGCGCAAGGTCCTGAGACGGGCCTTGTAGGCCGCCAGCTCGGCGGCGGTGGGCAGCTTTTCGTGGACCAGAAGATGGGCGATCTCCTCGAATTCGCAGACATCGGCGATATCGAGGATGTCGTAGCCGCGATAGTGCAGGTCGTTGCCGGTGCGTCCCACGGTGCACAGCGCGGTGTTGCCGGCGACGACGCCGGAAAGCGCCACCGATTTTTTCGGTTTCGGTGCTCCTGTGGTCGGCGCCGCGGATTCGGCCATCGGGTTCTCGTCCTGGGAAGCGTGTCGGAGATGTTTGCGAGCGCTTGAGCTAACGAAGGAATCTCAACGAGGCCGATCCGCGAACAGCGCGTCGAGCTTCGCCTCGTACGCGTGGTAGCCGAGATAGTCGTAGAGCTCGTCGCGCGTCTGCATGGTGTCGAGCACCGGTTTCTGCGTGCCGGTCCGGCGCAACGTCGTGTATACCTCGAGCGCGGCCTTGTTCATCGCCCGGAACGCGGACAGTGGATAGAGCGCGATCGCCACGCCGGCGATCTTCAGCTCGTCGACGGTAAAAAGCGGCGTCGAGCCGAACTCGGTGATGTTCGCGAGCACCGGAACCTTGGTCGTGTCGACGAAACGCCTGTACATCGAGAGCTCGGTCATCGCCTCGGGAAAAATCATGTCGGCGCCGGCTTCCACGTAAGCCGACGCGCGGTCGATCGCCGCGCCGAGGCCTTCGACCGACAACGCGTCGGTTCGCGCCATGACGATGAAATCGGGATCGGTCCTGGCGTCGACCGCGGCCTTGATCCGGTCGACCATCTCGTCCTTGGTGACGAGCTCCTTGTTCGGTCGATGGCCGCAACGCTTGGCGCCGACCTGGTCCTCGATATGCATCGCGGCCGCGCCGAACTTGATCAACGACTTGACCGTGCGTGCAATGTTGAACGCGGACGCGCCGAAGCCGGTATCGACGTCGACCAACAGCGGGCACGGAGAGGCATCGGTAATGCGACGCACGTCGGTCAGCACGTCGTCGAGGCCGGAAATGCCGAGGTCGGGGACGCCCAGGGACCCCGCAGCGACTCCGCCGCCGGAGAGGTAGATGGCGCGATAACCGGATTTCTCGGCGAGGATGGCGTGATAGGCGCAAATCGCACCCGGCACCTGCAGCGGCTTCTCGGCGGCCAGCGCCGCGCGAAACTTCGCGCCGGGGGAGGAGGGGCTCATGCCAGGTAAAGGATCAGCCGAGGAGCGATCCGACGCCGGCGCGCTCTTCCTCGAGCTCCTTGAGCGTGGCATCCATTTTTTCGCGAGAAAAGGCATCGATCTCGAGGCCCTGGACGCGCGTGTATTCGCCGTCAGCGGTCGTGACCGGCACCCCGTACATCACATCTTGCGGGATGCCGTAGCTGCCGTCGGAAGGCACACCCATCGTGACCCACTCGCCACCATCGCCCAATATCCAGTCGTGGACATGACCGATCGCGGCGTTGGCTGCCGACGCGGCGGAGGAAAGACCGCGTGCCTCGATGATCGCTGCGCCGCGCTTACCTACCGCCGGCAGAAACACATTGCGGTTCCAGGCTTCGTCATTGATCAGCGCTTTCAGCGATTGTCCGTCGACCGTGGCGAAGCGATAGTCCGGATACATCGTCGGGGAATGATTGCCCCACACGATCATCTTTTCGATCGATCCGACCGGCTTGCCCGATTTGGCCGCGAGCTGCGACAGCGCACGGTTGTGGTCGAGCCTCAACATCGCGGTGAAGTTCTTTTTCGGCAGCGAGGGCGCGGATTTCATGGCGATGTAGGCGTTGGTATTGGCCGGGTTTCCGACCACCAGCACCTTGATGCCGCGGCTCGCCACGGCATCGAGCGCCTTGCCTTGCTCGATGAAGATCTTCGCGTTCTCGAGCA
The DNA here is from genome assembly GCA_035568975.1 of Casimicrobiaceae bacterium. GTDB lineage: Bacteria > Pseudomonadota > Gammaproteobacteria > Burkholderiales > Casimicrobiaceae > PALSA-1003. The sequence continues at coordinate 10,079 of DATMNH010000226.1, read as the reverse complement.
AAAGATCCTTCCGCTCCATGCCCGGGCCGCGCGGTCGCGCGCCGACCAGTAGCGCGATATCGGCGTCTTTGAACGCGACTTTGGCGTCAGCAGTGCCGGCCATGCCCGAAAGAAGCGGAAACGCGCAATCCTCGACCTCCATCATGACGCCCTTGAGTGCCGCCTGGGCCTTGTCGATCGGCAGTTCCAGCAGTTGCACCGAAACCGGCTGGTCGCTCCCGAGCATCTCGCCGTTGGCGATGCGGAACAGCAGGCTGTAACCGATTTGACCGGCGGCGCCGGTCACCGCCACTCGAACGGGTTTTTTCATCGGGGGCTCCTTGGCGGCAAGGTTCGGGTTTCCAGTGCTGGCGACGAGCGACGTCCACGGCCGCGGTGAATGAGCGGCGCCGGCGGCGATCGAAGCGCCATCTTACGGGCGCTCGCCCGAGGGTGTCAATCGACTCTTATATAAGACATATGATATAAGAAAACCGGGCGGGATGGCGCCGCCCTTCCGGTCACCGCCCAAGCCCGCAGGAGGTCCCGATGCGCACTGCCGCGAGCAACAAATCGCCGTCGTTCCAGCCGCTGTACGTGCAGATCAAGGCGCTCCTCGTGGCCAGCCTCGACAACGGCGAGTGGCCGCCGGGCGAGGCCATTCCCAGTGAGATGGCGCTCGCGCAGCGCTTTCGAGTCTCCCAGGGAACGGTGCGCAAAGCCATCGATGCGCTCGCCGCTCAAAGCCTCGTCATTCGCCGCCAGGGCAAGGGGACGTTCGTCTCGACGCATACCGAGGAAAAGACGTCGCTGTTTCGGTTTCTGCGCATTCGCCGCAACGATGGTCGCGACGAATACCCGGCAAGCCGCCTGCTCGACGTTCGCCGAGCCAAGGCCTCGACGGAAGTCGCGCGGTCGCTCGAGCTCAAGATGGGCGACGCCGTGATCGTCCTGCGCCGGGTGCTCGAGTACGGGGGCCAACCCGTCGTGCTCGACGAAATCGTCCTCCCTGCCGCGCTGTTCAAGGGGCTCACCAAGACCAAGCTCGATGCATACCGAGGCTCGATGTACAGTTTTTTCGAAACACAGTTCGGCGTGCGGATGCTGAAGGCGCAGGAAAAGCTGCGAGCCGTAGGTGCCGATGCGATCAGCGCCGCAATTCTCGACGTACGGGCAGGCGAGCCGCTGCTTGCGGTCGACCGCGTGACCTTGACGTACGGCGACCGGCCGGTCGAGTGGCGGCGCGGCCTCTGCACCACGCGGCACCATTTCTATGTCAATGAGCTCAGCTAGCTCCTTTCCTGCTCGCCCGATCAGCGACCGAAGGCGCGAGCTCTGCTGACGTCGGCGCGTCCCATTCGATGCCCGAGCGCTGGCGAGCCTGCGGGGAATGCCTGTATAATTTGTGCAGCGCGACCACGCGTTCCCGCCGTGTCCCACGTCGCGGGCACAGGTCGGAGAACGGAAGCATAAGCATGTCGTTCCTAGAGCGATGTCCGTTAGCGATCCTCCCGTGATCAAACGCCGACCGGTATACCTCAACCTGGTACGCATCCGGCTGCCGCTGCCCGGCATCGTCTCGATCCTGCATCGCATCAGCGGCGCGGCGCTGTTTCTGTTTGCCATTCCGCTCGTTCTCTTCGCCATGCAGGCGAGCCTTGAATCCGAGGCTGAATTTGCGAGCCTGAAATCGATGTTCGCGAATCCGCTGTGCAAGCTCGTCCTGGTCGGATTGCTATGGGCGTATCTGCATCATTTCTTTGCCGGGATACGTTTCCTGCTGATAGACCTGAACGTCGGCGACGACTTGGCGCCCGCGCGTCAATCCAGCGTCGCGGTCCTGGTTGCGGGTCTCGCACTGACACTGATCATCGCGGTGCGGCTGTGGTGACTCGGCCGCTGCGCCAAACCATCGGCGCGCATTACGGCTGGAAGGATTGGCTCGTCCAGCGCGTGACTGCAGTCGTCATGGTTCTCTACACGCTGGCGATGCTCGGCGTCGCCCTTTACAACGGCGGCTTCGACTATGCGCTGTGGCAAGCGCTGTTCGCCAATGGCGCGTTCCGGATCGCAAGCTTTCTGTTCGGCTTGGCACTCCTGTGGCACGCCTGGATCGGCGTGCGCGACATCTGGATGGATTACATCAAGCCGACTGCATTGAGACTCGCGCTGGAGGTGGTGACGGTCGTGGTTCTGGTTGCGTATGCCGCCTGGCTCGCGCAAATTCTCTGGGCCACGAGACCGACGTGAGCTCGCTCCCGGTTCGAAAATTCGACGCGATCGTGGTCGGCGCCGGCGGCGCGGGCATGCGCGCATCGCTGCAGCTCGCGGAGGCGGGACTCTCGGTAGCGGTTTTGACGAAAGTATTTCCAACCCGATCGCATACCGTGGCGGCGCAGGGAGGCATCGGCGCGGCACTCGGCAACATGTCGGAAGACAGCTGGCTGTGGCACATGTACGACACGATCAAAGGCTCCGACTGGCTCGGCGACCAGGACGCGATCGAGTACATGTGCAAGATGGCGCCGCGGGTCGTCTACGAGCTCGAGCATTACGGCATGCCGTTCGACCGCAATCCCGACGGCACGATCTATCAGCGACCCTTCGGGGGGCACTCGGCGAATTTCGGCGAGAAATCGGTTCAGCGCGCCTGCGCCGTGGCCGACCGCACGGGCCACGCGATGCTGCACACGCTCTATCAGCGCAACGTGCGCGCGCGCACCCAGTTCTTCGTCGAATGGATGGCGCTCGACCTGATCCGGGACGCCGACGGCGACGTGCTCGGGGTCTCCGCGCTCGAGATGGAAACTGGCGAGGTCATGATCCTGCAGGCGAAAGCGACGCTCTTCGCGACCGGCGGCGCGGGCCGCATATTTGCCCACAGCACCAACGCCTTCATCAATACCGGCGACGGGCTCGGCATGGCCGCGCGCGCCGGCGTTCCGCTGGAGGACATGGAGTTCTGGCAATTCCATCCGACGGCGGTCGCCGGCGTGGGGGTCCTGATCACCGAGGGCGTGCGCGGCGAGGGCGGCATTCTGCTCAACGCCAACGGCGAGCGCTTCATGGAGCGCTACGCGCCCAACCTCAAGGACCTCGCATCGCGCGACATCGTCTCGCGCTCGATGGACCAGGAAATCAAGGAGGGCCGGGGCTGCGGTCCGCACAAGGATTATGTTCTGCTCAAGCTCGATCACCTGGGCCCGGAGGTGATCATGAAGCGGCTGCCGTCGATACGCGAGATCGCGATCAAGTTCGCCAACGTCGACCCGATCAAGGAGCCGATCCCGGTGGTTCCGACGATTCATTATCAGATGGGTGGCATCCCCACCAACATTCATGGGCAGGTGGTTGCTCCTCGCGACGGCGATCCCAACACGGTCATCGACGGGTTTTATGCGATAGGCGAGTGCGCCTGCGTTTCGGTTCACGGCGCCAACCGTCTCGGCACGAATTCGCTTCTGGATTTGCTGGTCTTCGGCCGCGCCGCCGGGAACTTCATCGTCGATCAAAATCTGCCGAGCAAGGCGCACAAGCCGCTGCCGCCGAAAGCGGCCGAGGGCGCGCTGGCGCGGCTGGCGCGTCTCGACGCATCGACTTCCGGGGAAAAGGTAGCGGAAGTCGCGCACGATCTGCGGCAGACGATGCAGGCGCATTGCGCGGTGTTTCGCAATCAGCAGTTATTGAGCGAGGGTGTGGTGAAGGTGGCGGCGCTCGAGGAGCGGGTGAAGCGGGTTGCGATCAAGGACAAGAGCAAGACGTTCAACACCGCGCGGGTCGAGGCGCTGGAGCTCGACAATCTGATCGAGACCGCCAAGGCGACAATCGTTTCCGCCGAAGCCCGACGCGAGAGCCGCGGCGCGCAGGCGCGCAGCGATTATCCGGCCCGCGACGATGTCACGTGGCTGAAACACACATTATGGTATCGCGACGGCAATCGGCTGGATTACAAGCCAGTCAATATGAAGCCCCTGAGTGTCGACGCATTCCCGCCGAAGACGCGCACATACTGAGCACATCGGATGAAGTTCAAAATCTACCGCTACGATCCGGAAAAGGACGCCGCGCCGCGCATGCAGGATTACGAGGTCGAGCTCGATCCGCATGATCGAATGCTGCTCGACGCGATCATCAGGCTGAAGGCGCAGGACGACACGTTCTCGTTTCGCCGTTCGTGCCGCGAGGGCGTGTGCGGCTCCGATGCGATGAACATCAACGGCAAGAACGGGCTCGCGTGCATCACCAATCTGAAGGAAGTGAAGGAACCGGTCGTGCTGCGCCCGTTGCCGGGCCTTCCGGTGATCCGCGATCTGATTGTCGACATGAGTCAGTTCTTCAAGCAGTACCATTCGATCAAGCCTTACCTCGTCAATGACACCCCGCCGCCGGAAAAGGAGCGCTTGCAGTCGCCCGCCGACCGCGAGGAGCTGGACGGCCTGTACGAGTGCATCCTCTGCGCATGCTGCTCGACGGCTTGCCCGTCGTTCTGGTGGAATCCCGACAAGTTCGTGGGTCCCGCCGGATTGCTGCAGGCATATCGCTTCATCGCCGACTCGCGCGATCAGGCGGCCAACGAACGGCTCGACAATCTCGAAGATCCCTACCGGCTGTTTCGCTGCCACACGATCATGAATTGCGTCGATGTCTGCCCCAAAGGGCTCAATCCGACGCGGGCGATCGGCAAGATCCGGGAGATCATGGTCAAGCGCGCGGTGTGACCAGGCGCGCGCGCGGGCATGGACCGGACAGCACTGAATCGGCTTCGCTGGCGCGCTCGCCGCGGCATGCTCGAGAACGATCTGATCCTGACGCGCTTTCTCGACAGCCGCGGCGACCGGATCACCGACGCCGAGCTTGCAGCGCTGGAATCGATCCTGCAGTTGAACGACAATGATTTGTGGGAAATGCTGTCGGGCCGCCAAGAGCCAGCCGACGAAGCGGTGATGCCGCTACTCGAGCGTTTGAGAGCCGCGTGAGGATCCGCGGGGTGCGGCTGTTATCGCGCATCCCGACAACGAGTGCCGCCGGAGATTGAAGCCATGACCGACAAGAACGCTACCTTGAGTTTCAGTGACAGCTCGCCTGCCATCAGTTTTCCGATTCTGCCGGGAACGATGGGCCCGGATGTGGTCGACATCCGGCCGCTGTTCGCCAAGACAGGCCACTTTACCTACGACCCCGGGTTCATGTCCACGGCCGCCTGCACCTCGTCCATCACCTTTATAGACGGTGACAAGGGCGAGCTTCTGTACCGCGGTTATCCGATCGAACAGCTCGCGGTGAATTGCGACTTTCTGGAGGTCTGCTACCTGCTGCTCAAGGGCGAGCTCCCGAACGCGGCGCAGAAGTTCGAGTTCGTGACCATGGTCACCAACCACACCATGGTGCACGAGCAGATGAACCAGTTTTTTCGCGGCTTCCGCCGCGATTCGCACCCGATGGCGATGCTGGTTGGCGTGGTGGGCTCGATGTCGGCGTTCTACCACGACTCGCTCGACATCACCGATGCGCATCATCGCGAGGTGTCGGCGATCCGTTTGATCGCCAAGCTGCCGACGCTGGTAGCCATGTGCTACAAGTACACCATGGGGCAGCCGTTCGTTTACCCTCGCAACGAGCTCGCGTACACGGCCAATTTCATGCGCATGATGTTCTCGGTGCCATGCGAGGATTACAAGATCAACGATGTGCTGGTGCGCGCGCTCGACCGCATCTTCATCCTGCACGCCGACCACGAGCAGAACGCCTCGACTTCCACGGTTCGACTTGCCGGATCGTCGGGCGCGAACCCGTTTGCCTGCATCGCTGCCGGCATCGCCTGTCTCTGGGGCCCCGCGCACGGCGGCGCCAACGAAGCGGCACTGAATATGCTCGAAGGGATCGGCGACGTTTCGAAGATCGGCGACTTCATCAAGCGCGCCAAGGACAAGAATTCGGGTGTGAAGCTGATGGGCTTCGGTCATCGGGTCTACAAGAACTACGATCCCCGCGCCAAGCTCATGCGCGAGACCTGTTACGAAGTGCTGGAAGAGCTCGGGCTGCACGACGATCGCCTGTTCAAGCTCGCCATGACGCTGGAAAAGATCGCTCTCGAAGACGATTACTTCGTCCAGCGCAAGCTCTATCCGAACGTCGACTTCTATTCGGGCATCGTTCAGCGTGCGATCGGGATACCGGTCAGCCTGTTCACGGCGATCTTCGCACTGGCACGCACCGTGGGCTGGATCGCGCAGTGGAACGAGATGATCTCGGACCCCGACCAGAAGATCGGTCGGCCGCGTCAGCTCTATACCGGCGCCGTCCGCCGCGACGTGCAGTCGCTCGCGAAGCGCTAGAGGCGCTCTTCGGCTTGCAACTTCGGCGTCCGGCCCCAAGATAAGAGGCAAAACCATGAGCACCATGCAGGAGTTCGAGAGCAGCAGCACGCTTTTTGGCGGCAATGCGCCGTTTATCGAGGAGCAGTACGAGACCTACCTTGCCGACCCCGCCGCGGTCGGCGCCGATTGGCGAGCCTATTTCGATACGTTGAGGGACGGCGCGGCGGACGTCGCCCATGCGCCGGTCATCGACTCGTTCATTCAGCTCGCAAAGCATCGCAGGCTGGCCGGGGGCATGGTCGATGCCGCGGCAATGCACAAGCAGGTGCTGGTGCTGCGGCTGATCAGCAAGTTCCGCACGCTGGGCTTGTTTCAGGCCGATATCGATCCGCTCAAACGCGCCGAGCGGCCGTATATCGCCGACCTCGACATCAACACCTACGGCTTCACCGAGGCGGACCTCGATACCGAATACGACATCGGCTCATTCCGAGGGGCCCCCGCGGGCGCGGATCGCATGCGCTTGCGCGACCTGATCGCCGCGCTGCAGGAAACATACTGCAGGACCTTCGGCGTCGAGTACATGTACATGGCCGATACGCCGCAGAAACGCTTCATCCAGGAGCGCCTCGAACCGGTGCGGTCCTGTCCGAACTACCCTCCCGAGTTTCGCAAGCACATCCTGGAACGGCTCACCGCCGCGGAGACCCTGGAGCGCTATCTGCACACCAAGTACGTCGGCCAGAAACGATTTTCCGCTGAAGGCGGCGAGTCGATGATCCCGATGCTCGACCATCTGATCCAGAAGGCGGGCGCGGCCGGCGTGCAGGAGACCGTCATCGGGATGGCGCATCGCGGACGGCTCAACGTGCTGGTCAATATCCTGGGCAAGATGCCCAAGGACCTGTTCGCCGAGTTCGAAGGAAAGCATTCCGGCGACCTTTCCGCGGGAGACGTCAAGTATCACCAGGGATTCTCGTCCGATGTCGTGACGCCCGGGGGACCCATGCATCTGACGCTGGCGTTCAATCCCTCGCACCTTGAAATCGTCGATCCGGTCGTCGAGGGATCGGTGCGCGCTCGCCAGCACCGGCGCAAGGACGCAACGCGTGACCAGGTTCTGCCGGTGCTCCTCCACGGTGACGCCGCCATCGCCGGGCAGGGCGTGGTGCAGGAGACGCTCAACCTGTCGCAGACCCGGGGCTTTAAGACCGGCGGCACCATCCACCTCGTGGTCAACAATCAGATCGGCTTCACGACCTCGGACCCGCGCGACACGCGCGGCACGCTCTACTGCACCGACGTCGCAAAAATGGTCGAGGCGCCGATCTTTCACGTCAACGGCGACGACCCGGAAGCGTGCCTCCTGGCGGTGGAAGTGGCGATGGAATATCGCTACAAATTTCACAAGGACGTATTCATCGACCTGGTCTGCTTTCGCAGGCAGGGACACAACGAGGCCGACGAACCGATGATCACCCAGCCGCTGATGTACAAGCGCATTCGCGAGCATCCGGGCACGCGGGCGCTGTATGCAAAGCGGCTCCAGGCCGCGAACGTGGTCACTCCGGAAGAGTCGGAAGCGATGATCAACACCTATCGCGCGGCGATGGACAAGGGCTATCACACCAACACCACCATCCTGTCGAACTACAAGCCGCCGTTCGCGGTCGATTGGTCCAAATTCCTCGGCAAGCACTGGACCGACACCGCCGCCACCGCGGTGCCCATGAAGCCACTGCAGGCGCTTGCCAGAAAAGTCACCGACGTTCCCGCCGACTTCAAGCTCCATCCGCGGGTCGAAAAAGTCATCGCCGACCGGCGGGCGATGGGCGAGGGTGAGCTGCCGCTCGATTGGGGCATGGCCGAGACGCTGGCCTATGCGAGCCTGCTCAACGAGGGCTACGGCGTGCGCTTGTGCGGTCAGGATTCGGGTCGCGGCACTTTTTCGCATCGCCACGCGGTGCTGCATGACCAGAATCGCGAGAAGTGGAATTCCGGAACGTGGATTCCGCTGCAGCACGTCAAGGAAGGCCAGCCGGACTTTGAAGTGATCGACTCGGTGCTCTCCGAGGAGGCGGTGCTCGGATTCGAGTATGGCTACTCGACATCGGAGCCGAACCGGCTGGTGCTGTGGGAAGCGCAATTCGGCGATTTCGCCAACGGTGCACAAGTGGTGATCGACCAGTTCATCGCCGCCGGCGAGGTCAAATGGGGCCGCGTCTGCGGCTTGACCCTTTTGCTGCCGCACGGTTACGAGGGGCAGGGGCCCGAGCACTCCTCGGCGCGCCCGGAGCGCTATCTGCAACTGTGCGCCGAGCACAACATGCAGGTTTGCGTGCCGACGACGCCGGCACAGATCTTCCATCTGCTGCGGCGGCAGATGGTCCGCGATTTCCGAAAGCCGCTGATCGTGATGAGCCCGAAGAGCCTGTTGCGGCACAAGGAAGCCGTGTCGACGCTCGACGAGCTCGCGCAGGGACGCTTCCAGACGGTCATCGGCGACGGCGCCGCGCTGGTGGCGAAGAACGTCCGCCGGGTTATTGTCTGCAGCGGCAAGGTGTATTACGACCTGCTCGCGTATCAGCGCGAGAACAATATCGCCGATATCGCGATCATCCGTCTCGAGCAGCAGTACCCGTTTCCGCACGTGGATTTCGAGACGGAAGTGGCCAAGTATCCGAATGCGAGGGATGTCGTATGGTGCCAGGAGGAGCCACAGAATCAGAGCGCCTGGTACCGTCTTCGCGCCTACTTGAGGGCCGATATCGCCGACACGCAGGTGCTCCACTATGCCGGGCGTCCGATCTCGGCGTCACCCGCGGTCGGCTACCTGTCCAAGCACATCGAACAGCAAAAGCAGTTGGTCGAGGACGCGTTTGCCGCCGGGCTTGCGTCGGGCGAAATGGTGACTGAAAACTAAAGAGCGCACCAACGGCGCACCGACCAAGGCGGGCGAATCGCGTTGGTCTGTCGCGAGACCCGAGGCACAAAGGATAGTGGATGAGAATTGAGGTCAAGGTCCCGGTTCTTCCGGAGTCCGTCGCCGAGGCGACGCTGGTCAACTGGCACAGACAAGCCGGGCAGCCGGTCAAGCGCGACGAGAATCTGATCGATATCGAAACCGACAAGGTGGTGCTCGAGCTTCCCGCGCCCGCTGCCGGCGTGCTGGTCGAGGTTCGCAAACCGGACGGCGCGACAGTCATCGCGCAGGAAGTGATCGCGGTGATCGATACCGAGGGCAAAGCCGCCGAAGCGGCACCCGCGGCACCGACCGCAGATGCGTCCGCCGAAGCCGCCGCCAAAGCGCCCGCCGCGCCGCCGCGCACTTCACCCTCACCCTCCCCGCCGGCGACTGCTACGGCTCCTTCGTCCGCCACCGCGCTGCCCGCCGCACGCAAAATAATGGCCGAGCAGAATATCGGCGCGGGCGACGTGACCGGCACAGGACGCGGCGGACGGATCACCAAGGGCGACGTGATCGCTGCTGTGGAATCCAGGGCCGACGCCGCCAGGCCTGCGCCCGTTCCCGCTTCGTCTCCTCCTGTTCAAGCTAGCGCCAAGCCGGCAGCGGTTCAACCGGCGCCGGGGGCGCGTCCCGAGCAGCGCGTTCCGATGTCGCGCCTTCGGCAGCGCGTCGCTGAGCGGCTGGTGCAATCCCAGGCGACGGCCGCCATTCTCACGACGTTCAACGAAGTGAATATGGGCCCGCTGATCGAGCTGCGCGGCCGTTACAAGGAGCGCTTCGAAAAGGAGCACGGCGTCAAGCTCGGGTTCATGGGG
>DATMNH010000225.1:0-20688 GCA_035568975.1 Casimicrobiaceae bacterium | reverse complement strand
CTGTGCCGCCTTGTTCACGAACTCCGGGTCGGCGAGGAAGGGCCGCGCCATCGACACCATGTCGGCGTCGCCGCGCGCGATCAGCGTCTCTGCCGTGGCAGGATCATTGATGCGGTTGGTGGTGATCAACGGAATCGCTACGTTGCTTTTCATGCGCCGCGTCACCCACGCGAACGCGGCGCGCGGAACCATGGTGGCGATGGTCGGGATCCGCGCCTCGTGCCAGCCGATGCCGGTATTGATGATCGTCGCGCCCGCGGCTTCGATCGCCTGCGCGAGCGCGACGACTTCGTCCCAGGTGCTGCCTCCTTCGACCAGATCCAGCATCGACAGCCGGTAGATGATGATGAAGTTGGGGCCCACCGCCTCGCGCGTGCGGCGCACGATGGCAACCGGAAAGCGAATGCAATTCAAAAACGAGCCGCCCCACTCGTCGTCCCGATGATTGGTCTGCGGCGCAATGAACTGGTTGATGAGGTAACCCTCGGAGCCCATGATCTCGACCCCGTCGTAGCCCGCCCGTTGCGCGAGTGCCGCGCAGCGGGCGTACGCAGCGATCGTCCTGCGCACGCCCCACCGGGTGAGCGCGCGCGGTCGGAAAGGCGTGATCGGCGACTTGAGCGACGAGGGCGCAACGGACAGCGGGTGATACGCATAGCGGCCGGCGTGCAGAATCTGCATCGCGATCTTGCCGCCGGCCGCGTGCACGGCGTCGGTGACGACGCGATGCTTGGCCACCTGCCACGGAAACGATAGCTGCGAGGCCCGCGGCTCGACCCGGCCGGCGAAGTTGGGCGCGATGCCGCCGGTGACAATCAGGCCGACGCCGCCCCTCGCCCGAGCCGCATAATACGCCGCGAGCTTGTTGAATCCATCCGGTGCTTCCTCCAGACCCGTATGCATCGAGCCCATGAGGATGCGGTTCTTGAGCGTCGTAAAGCCGAGCGGCAGCGGTGCGAGGAGGTGCGGGTATTGGTTTATGGGTCCGCTCATGGCGGGCCACCGTTCGAAGCACCGAAGCTAAGGAGGGTAAACCATAGCCCGCGCGCAATCCAGCGCTCGGCTGCGCTAACCCGCCCGACTCGCGCGAACAAGACCCGATACGACGGGAAGCGCGCCGAAGCTACTCGACCTTCAGCGTTGCCTTCATCGTCGGATGGAGGATGCAGATGTAGGCAAACTCGCCCTTCTTCGTGGCGGTGTACTTCCAGGACTTGCCGGGTGCGATTTCGTGGGAATCGAAGCCGCCGGCGGCCGACGTCACTGTATGCGGAAACGGATCCTTGTTCACCCACGTGACCGAGTCGCCGACTTTGACGGTCAGCGTCGCGGGCTGAAACGCGGTACCGTCGATCGCGACCGTGAGGGTCGCAGCCTTGGGCGCATCGGCCGCCGCGGCCAGGCCCACGCTCCAGCAGAACAGGGCCAGCGCCGCAGCGAAAAATGCAACCGTGCGATACGAGCTCGTATTCACCAGACGTGATTACTTCATGCCCATGGAACCGGCCGAAGCGCCCATCGACGACTGGATCATCTTGGCGTGCTCCAGGTGCGCGACAAATGCCGGCCGCACCTTGACCAGCAACGCCTTCAGCTCCTCGTTCTTGGCATTGGGGATCAGCGTCTTGTCGACGGCATCGAGCACCTGCTGGTGATAGCTAACTTCGTGCTCGATGTAGGCCTTGTCGAACGCGGCACCCTTGAGCGTTTTCAGATTGGCAAGGTTCGACTCGCCTCCTGAATTGAGGCTCTTGCTGGTCGGGTTGTCCTCCGGAGTGACCTTGAGCTTGGTCACCAGATCGACCGCCGATTTATTCACGCCGGCGTGATCGGTGATCATGCGTTCCGCGAACTTCTTGACTTCGGCGTTGGCTGACGTCGATTGCGCGAGCTTGCCGGCGTCGATATCCACCTGGTTGGCGGTGACCACGATCGAAGCGATCTGCGCGTCGTTGATGCCTTGCGCGGACGCACCTGCGACCGCGAACAACAGCGTGCTGGCAATGACAATGGCTGGAACTCTCATCATGTGACTCCTCAGTGGTGGATCGATGCCTTTTGCCCTTGCAAAAAGCGGGCGAGCGACGAATGCTCTCATTCCGCCATCAGCAACGGGGCCTGGAGCTATACGAAAACTCCGCATCAACGGATGAACATCAGATGAAGGTTTGGGTCCCGGCGTTCCCGCGGGGGGCCTAGTCGGGCCATCAGCGTGGGGTGAATCGAGGGTCGACGGGCGAACCGGGGGCCAAAGCCAGCGCCCTCGCTAGCACCCCGGCTACGATGCGATCGCAGCGCTCGCCGGCGAAGCCGAACACGTCGACCGTCGCCATATCCATGTCGCGCGCCAGCGCCTCTCGCAGCAGTGCACGTGCCCGGAAGAGCCGTGTCCGTACCGTTGCGGCGGGTATCGAAAGACACTCGGAGGTTTCATCCACCGTCATGTCCTCAACCTCGCGCATGACGAACACGGTACGGAACGCCGTCGGCAGCTCGTCGATTCTGCGCTCGAGCGCACGACGGATTTCGGCGCGCAGCGTGGCGCCCGGCGGCGATTCGCTTCGTTCATCGGCCATGTCGGGCTCCGCTTGATCCGGTTCGGTCGCGCGCTCGCCCCCAAACGGCACGACAATGCCGTCGCGCATGTATTTGCGCAAGCGCATCAGCGCCTGATTGATGACGATACGGGTAAGCCATGTCGAAAGCCGTGCTCCGCCGCGGAAGCCGTCGATGTGACGGTAGGCGTCGAGATACGCGTCCTGGAGCGCATCTTCAGCCTCGGCGTCGTCCTTGAGAATCGCCCGCGCGACACGGAAAAGCCTGCCGTTGTGACGCCGCATCAGAACTTCAAAAGCAGCCTGATCGTGGTGCGCAATACGTCCGACGAGCTCGGCGTCGTCGACTGCGGAGGCGGGTTTAGGCACGGGCACGGAGGGAGTGGGGTGAGTGAGCATCGATGTATGGGCGATCATTGACCCATTGGATGCCGGCAGGCAAGCGCGCGTTCCCGGCCCTGGAATACCGGGTGTCGCGCACCGATCAATTCGCGCTTGCGGGCCTAGTTGGGCATAGCAGCCGGCACCGGGCTAAGGCCTGATTCATGCGATCGAGCGCACGGTCAGCGCCGCTTCGCTCGCGCGATCTTCACAGCTGCCGTTCATTCGGGGTTTCGCGTAACCTATCCTGCGAGATCATTACCGATGAGAATCTTGCTTACCCGGTTGCGGATCGCCGTGGCAGTCGCGGTCGCCTGTGGACTCGGCGGCGCTACGGCAACGGCCGCACCGACCCTCAACGTCGGCTCGAAGCGCTTCACCGAATCGTACATCCTCGGCGAAATCATCAAGCAGTCGGCGCAAGGCGCCGGCGAGACGACGGCCACGCACAACCAGGGTCTGGGCAATACCGCAATCGTGCTGAACGCGCTCACGACCGGCAGCATCGACGTCTACCCCGAGTACACCGGCACGATCGCGCGGGAAATTCTCAAGCTCGACCAGGTTCCGCCGCTACCCGAGCTCAACGCCAAGCTCGCGCCTATGGGGCTCGCGGTCGCGGTGCCGCTCGGCTTCAACAACACCTACGCGCTGGCGATGCGAGGCGACGACGCACGCGCCAGAAACATCGCGCGCTTGTCCGATCTGAAAGCGCATCCCGGGTTGCGGCTGGGCCTGTCGCAGGAGTTCATCGGCCGCGCCGATGGTTGGCCCGGATTGAAGCGTGCGTACGACTTGCCGTTCGCGACACCGCGCGGCCTCGATCACGGCCTCGCCTACGAAGCCATCGCCGAGCGCCAGGTGGATGCGATCGACATCTACTCGACCGATGCCAAAATCGACAAGTACGGCTTGACCGTGCTCGCCGACGATCGCCAGTATTTTCCGCGCTATGACGCGGTGCTGCTCTACCGCGCGGATCTGCCGCAACGTCTGCCGAAGACATGGGAAGCGCTGAGGCATCTGCAAGGCACCATCGACGACGCCGCGATGCGGCGCATGAACGCCGACGCCGAGCTCGACCACAAGGACTTCGCGACAGTGGCCGCGGGCTTTCTGGCGCAGCGTCCCGGCTCGCCCACGGCAGCGACGCCAGCCGTATCGGTGGAGTCGACTACCCCGAGCGCACCACGGCCAAGCGACCTGTGGCACAAGATCTTCGGGCCCGATTTCGGCCGCCTCACCTTCGAGCACCTGACGCTGGTGTTCCTGTCGCTCGCGGCGAGCATCGCGATCGGCATTCCGCTCGGCATCCTTGCCGCCAAGCGCCCCGCGACCGAAGCGGTAATCCTGGGCGCGACCGGTGTGGTACAGACCATACCTTCGCTGGCGCTGCTTGCGGTCCTGATCCCATTGACCGGACGCATCGGTGCGGTGCCGGCGTTCATCGCGCTCAGTCTCTACGCACTGCTGCCCATCGTGCGCAACACGCATGCCGCGCTGGCGCAGATCTCGCGAGGAATGAAGGATGCGGCGCTGTCGCTGGGCATGCAAGCCGGTACCATCCTGCACAAGATCGAGCTGCCGCTCGCTGCCCCGACGATCATGGCCGGGATCAAGACGTCCGCGGTGATCAACGTCGGGACCGCCACCATCGCCGCGTTCATCGGTGCCGGCGGATACGGCGAGCGTATTGTCACCGGGCTCGCGCTCAACGATCACGGCCTGCTGCTGGCCGGCGCGCTGCCGGCCGCCGCGCTGGCGCTACTGATCGAAGGCGGATTCCGGATGGCAGAACGGTGGTTAATCCCCGCGGGCTTGCGCCGCCTGCCGCAGCGCTAACGCGGCACGCCAAGGTGTTGGGCCAGATTTGATCTGTCAATACCGCACAGGAGAGAAGACAATGAAGCACTCTTTGCATTTCAGGGATCGCATATTGTTCGGGCTGGCGAACGTCGCCGCGGCAGTAATGATGTTCGAACCGACAGCAATCGCCCAGTCGCAAGCACCGTTCGTACTCGACGTGCCGGCTAAGTCGGTGCCGGTACCCACGACCGTCAGTCCCCAGATGCAGAAAATAATCGGGCTGCCGCTGCGCTCGAACTGGAACGTACTGCCTAAGACAGGCGAAGAGTGGAAGCCGGTGGCCGAGGCCGGAGCAGCGGCCACCATCAAGAACCTCCCCGGGATCAGCGAGCGCCTGAAGGTCAAGGTCGAAAAAGCGACGATGAACGGGGTCAAGGTCTTCATCGTGACCCCGGACGTGATCGCGCCCAATAACCTCAACCGGCTACTCATCCATATGCACGGTGGCTGCTACGTGCTCAATCCCGGTGAGGCGGCGCTCCCCGAAGCGATGTTCATGGCCGGATTCGGGCACGTCAAGGTGATCTCTGTCGACTACCGGATGCCGCCCGAGGCGTATTTCCCGGCTGCGCTCGACGATGGTATCGCGGTCTATAAGGCCGCGTCGAAAATGACGAGCCCGAAGAACATCGCGATCTTCGGCAGTTCTGCGGGCGGCGCGCTGACTCTGGAAATGATCCTGAAGGCAAAGCAGGAAGGGCTGCCGCTGCCGGGCGCGATCGCGCCGGGCACGCCAATGTCCGACGTAACCAAGGTCGGCGACACGTTTGTCACCAATGCGATGCTTGACAATGTCCTCGTGTCCCCCGACGGCTTCTGCGACGCGGGAACTAAGGTGTACGCGAACGGCCATGACCTGAAGGACCCGCTGCTCTCGCCGGTCTATGGTGACGTGAAGGGCTTTCCTCCCACAATATTGACCAGCGGCACGCGCGATCTGCTGCTCAGCAACACCGTGCGCATGCATCGCAAGCTCCGCCAGGCAGGGATCGAAGCGGTGCTGCAGGTCTTCGAAGGCCAATCGCACGCTCAGTATTATCGTGATGATACTTCGCCGGAAGCCAGGGAAGCTTTCGAGGAAATCGCCGGATTCTTCGATAAGCACCTGGGGAAATGATGGCGCCGGCCGCCGCGCTGGCGCTATTGGTCGAAGGTGGATTCCGCGCAGCGGAGCGGTGCCTGGTCCCCGCCGGATTGCACGGGCGGTTGCAGAGCTAGCGCGCGCACGCCAAGTGTTGTGGGCCCACGAACCGCGAACCGGGAGAGGGCCGCGGTGAGGGGACTTACTAGGGCGGACTCTGCCCGACCGCGGCGTAGAGCTCGGTCACGGGTACAACCCGGCCGTGCAACGGCAGGATCTTGTCGACCGGGATATTGAGCCGCTGCAGGTTCTCGACCAGATTCGTGTGGTGCGGGTTGAGTTGCGCGGGCGGCTGCGCATTCGGAGGTCCGGGTGTGAACGAATCGGCCTCGATCAGCAGCCTTTCCTTGGGCAGGTACGCCATCAGGAAGGTGTCGCTGTGATGACTGTCGGCAACGTGGTAGAGCTCGACCGAACGCGTGCCGTCGGTCAACACCATTTTTTCGTCGACCACCTTGAATTTTGCCTTTCTGCCCGACTTGGCGAGCTGATCCGGGTTGATCGTGTTCTTGACGGCGAACGCACGCTCGAAATACGGCTTGTTCTGCGCCTGCGTGATGATAGTGGCGCCCTCCGCGACCGCTGTTCGCAGTCCACCGGAATGGTCGAAATGGCTGTGCGAGTTGATCACGTAGCGAATGGGCTTGCCCGGAACCAGTTGCTTCACCTGCGCCAGCACCGGGATGCTGCGGCCGTCGTTCAGCGGTGTCTCGACGACGATCATGTAGTCCTTCATTTCGATGGCGACGCTGTTGTGCGAGCCGCCAGCGATGAACCACACCCCTTCCGCGACTTTTTCCGTGGTCACGCGCTCCGTGGCGTTTTTCACCACATCCGGTAGCTGGATGTCGGCCGGCGCGTTCGGCTGCACCTCCTTCACTGTAAGATCGAGTACGGGAAAGCCACCCTGGGTCTGTGCGATCCGAGTCGGGAATTTCACGCCACTGTAGTCGCGGTAGTCCGAATACGTCGTCACGACGTCCGTTTCGCCCAGCACCGGATCGGGAATCCGCGATTCGACCCGCTCGACGAGACCGCCGGCGTTGATGAACGCGACCGCGGTGAACCGACTCGGCTCCCCGAACGACGCCGCCACATAGGACTGTCCGTTCCGCGTTTCCTGCCGGACCGTCGCGTGGTTGCGAATCGCCGCCTTGATGACGCCCTGCGGCGTGATCCACAACTGTTGGACGCGGTCGGCGACAAAGCGAGGCCCGGGTGCGAGCCCCGCAGCCGTCAGGTTCCACGC
This sequence comes from Casimicrobiaceae bacterium, assembly GCA_035568975.1. Lineage (GTDB taxonomy): Bacteria > Pseudomonadota > Gammaproteobacteria > Burkholderiales > Casimicrobiaceae > PALSA-1003. The sequence goes on along the minus strand of DATMNH010000225.1, from coordinate 13,496 downwards.
ATATGCGCCGCTCACGTATTGCTCGTTGCGCTGCTGCGCGACATGCGGATAGCCGCCGCCGCCGAGCCCTTCGGCGCGGGAGAACACGATTTCGTCCTTCATCGAGCCGGTTTCGTAGTCGACTGAGCGCACGAACGAATGCACCCTGATCTTCGGCCACGGCAGGCCCGGTTTGTAGGCTTGCCCGAACGTATAACCGATGCCGTCGCCCGCGTAACGGATCGACTTCAATCCGCCGGCGCCCATCGCCGTCGAGGCGCGCTCCAGCGCCGCGTCTTCTGCGAAGACCGCCGCCGGCATCCATCCCAACGTAACGATGGACAGGATTAATACTTTGTGCGGCACACTGGTCGACATCGCGTCCTCCGTCTCATCAAACAAGCCGTTGTGGTCCCTCAGGCCGGACGCACCAGCTCCTCATCCCGCCAAAGCCCGGGATCCCACTAAGCGGCGTTACGACGTCCGCTTCATCGTCACCCTGAACATGGTGACCCACGCGTCCTTCACCTGCATCTCGCTCCACGCCTCGTACGACGAGTCATTGTACCCATGCGTCGGCCGCAAATGCGTTGACCGGCATGGCCGGCTGAATCAGACTCCTTGCTCGACGGAGGCATTCATGATTTATCTGATCCTTGGCCTCATCCTCTTCCTAGGCGTGCATTCGGTGCGCGTCGTCGCCAACGACTGGCGCACGACCCAGATCGCACGCCTCGGCGAAGGTCCATGGAAGGGCCTTTACTCGCTCGCATCACTGGCGGGATTCGTGTTGATCATATGGGGATACGGCCAGGCGCGGCACGATGCGGTAGCGCTGTGGAATCCGCCGCTCTGGACGCACTATCTTGCGGCACCGCTTACGCTGCTGGCATTCGTGCTGGTTACCGCGGCGTACGTCCCGGGTACGCGAATCAAGGCGCGGTTAGGCAGCCCGATGGTGCTGGGGGTGAAGGTCTGGGCCTTTGCACACTTGATTGCCAATGGAACGCTCGCGGCGGCGGTGCTGTTCGGAAGTTTTCTGATTTGGGCGGTCGTGCTTTTCGCGTCGGAGCGAAGGCGGGATCGGGCGGCGGGCGTCGTCTATCCCGAAGGCTCGGTAGCGCGTGACGCGGTGGCGACGGTGATCGGGGTGGTGGCTTGGGTGGTGTTTGCGTTCTGGCTGCACGGATGGTGGATTGGAGTGCGGCCGTTTGGGTAAACGCATTCGGCGCTACTCGTTCAGCCGGATCGGAGCCAGATACTGCTGACGGTAGGTTTCGAAGGGGATGGCGTCCGAAGCCTCGATCCGACGTTGCTCGACGATCGATTCTTGCGCCTGGAGCGCGAACCGGTTGGCAACCGCCTCGGACAGCGGCAGCTTCAGAATGGCGTCGCGATGCGCGCGCGACTGCGCGAGCGCGAAATGAACATAGGAGTTGTCGTGCTCCCGCGCCATCGCCTGCAAAACGCGGGCCGAAGGCGTCGACGCGGGATCATCCAGTGCCGCGGCAGCCGCCGCAAGCGCGTCGCGATGCAAGTTGCCGCCGGTCGCAGTGTCGAGCGCTGCGGCAATCTGCCCGCACTCGGCGAGCACCTCGCCGCCCCATTCGGCGAGCGTTACTTCCCGCGAACCTCTCGTCAGACGCAGCCCCGGCTCGCGGCCGCGTGAGGCGACGCGCTGCTTGTTGCCGACGATGGCGCCAAGCTCCTGCGGCGTGTCGGGCGGGCTGTCGCAAAGCAGGCAGTGGAGCAGGAACACATCGAGCAAGCGCATCGTGCCGGCGACGATGCCCACTGGAAAGAACGGATCGAGATCCATCAGCCGCACTTCGACGTACTCGACGCCACGATCGCGCAGCGCGTGCAACGGGCGCTCGCCCGGCCTGATCACGCGCTTGGGGCGGATGGTGCCGTAGAACTCGTTTTCGATCTGCAGCAGGCTGGTGGCCAGCTGGCGATAGTCGTCGCCTTCGCGGATGCCGATCACCTCGTACGCCGGATACGGCTGCGTCAGCGCCTGCTGCAGCGAGGCGCCGTAGCTCTCCAGGCTGTTGTAACTCACCGCAAGCGAAGACTGCGCGTCGCTCTGGTAGCCCAGCCGCCCCATGCGCAGCGACGTCGCGTAAGGCAGATAGAGCGTGTCCGTGCTCAGTCGCTCGAGCTCGTGCTCGCGGCCGTCGACGAAGGTCGAGCACACCGCGGGCGACGCGCCAAAGAGATAGAGCAGCAGCCAGGAGTGCCGCCGAAAGTTGCGTATCAGCGCGAAATAGGCATCGTTCGTAAGCTGTGCGGGCATCGAAAAGTTGTAGTGGATGCCGGAGATCGTTTGCATGCGACGGCCGTAGCGATGCGAGAGGCCCATGCGGTACACGCTCTTCGCGCGACCGACGTTGGAGCTGCCGTAGCGGCCGAGGGGAATCATGTCGTCCGCAGGCAGCCGGCAGGGCATGCTCGCCGCCCAGAGCAGCTCGTCGCCGATCGCCCGATAGACGACCTGGTGGATTTCGGTGAGCTCCTGCAGGCACGCGTCCGGGTTGGAATGCACGCCGGTGATGAGCTCGACCTGCGACTCGCTGAAGTCGGTGGTAATGTGCGGATGGGTGAGCGCCGAGCCAAGCCGCGCCGGATGCGGCGTCGTCGCCAGCGAGCCGTCGGGCCGCACGCGCAGGCTCTCTTTTTCGATACCGCGGCGGAGGCTGTTCAGCACCTCCCGCGGCAGCGCGCTCAGGCGTTCTTCGAGAGGCAAAACGAGTTCGGACAGCACGAGGCTACTCCGGTTGCAGGGTCCGCACAGCAGCGTCCGTAAAAGGACGTTGGATTCCCGCTTTGGTTAGCGAGATGAGCGGGGATGACGATTCTAATGGATCATCGCGCATTGTCGTATCCCCAATAGATCTGAACATCAGTGCAAGCCAGCCAGTATTTCCAGCGTGGTCAGGCGCAGGAGCTGCATCTGATCGGTGATCTTCGCCATTGCCTCATCGTTGGCTCCGAGGCCCTCGACATTGTCCCGCCACGCCGTCCACAGGCGCTCCGCTTCCGCCGGACCCGGGGCGGGCAGGACCTGCGCGAGATCGCGAATATAAATCATCCGCCCCCATCCCTGCACCGGATCGCCCAGCTGACGGTTTTTCTGGAAGTGCAAGTATTCCACCACGATCTGCGCTTCGCCCAGATTCTTGAGCGTTTCGAACGCGGCGATGCGAACACTGTGATTGATTTCGGTCTTCTCGTTGCGCCAGGTGTTATACGCCATTCCCGAAAGCGCGACGATGATGCTGAAGATGGCCACGATGTTGGCGCGAATCTGTGACAGGATTTGCGCTCGGTTGATTACGATCTTCATTTGACCGCCTCCAGATGTTTCACAGCCAGGGATTGTCTCAGAAAATATAAGGAGAGTTGGGTCGCGGCCGACTTCCGGCGTACGCGGTCCGGGTGAAAGCAGTGCGGAATGCCGGAGCACCTTTGGAATGCTGTCTGCGATGCACCGAGGCCGCGCCGCCGAACGTCAATTGCGCTAAGATGAGTGGAGCAGAGATCCAATGGCTCAAAACACCAAAGTAAGCGCGGACGCCAACGCGCCACCGGTCACGCAGATCCTGGCCGATTTCGTAACAAGGCATCCGTCGCAGGGCTGGGATGCAAGCGTCGACAGGGAGGCGCATCGGACCTTGTTGAACTGGGTCGGATGCGCCATTGGCGCGTCGCAGCACGCTACCGTCAAAGCGGCGCTGGCCGCGGTCTTGGAACTTGCGCCTGCCGCCCAGGCGACGATCCTCGGGCGCGTCGAGCAGGTCGACGTCGCCAGCGCAGCGCTCCTGAACGGCATCACCTCGCACACCTTCGATTTCGACGATACGCATCTGAAGACCATCATCCATCCAGCCGGGCCGGTCGCCTCCGCGCTGCTGGCGCTCGCGGAGCACTACGGCGCGACGGGCAGGCAGTTCATCGACGCGCTGGTTCTCGGTATCGACGTCGAGTGCCGCGTCGGCAACATGATCTACCCTGAGCATTACGATCGCGGCTGGCACATCACGGGCTCGACCGGGATGCTCGGTGCGGCTGCCGCGTGCGCGCGGCTGCTCGGGCTCGACGCGGGCAAGACCGCAATGGCGTTGGGTATCGCCGCGTCGCAGCCCATCGGCGTGCGTGAGCAGTTCGGATCGATGACCAAGCCCTTCCACATCGGCGGCGCAGCGCGCGCCGGACTGATGTCGGCGCTGATGGCGAAGCACGGCTATACCGCGTCGGGCCGAGCGATCGAAGCGCCACGCGGGCTGGCGCAGACATACTCGACCAAATGCGACTGGAAGGAAATCACCGGCGAGCTCGGCAAGCGCTTCGAGATTTCGTTCAATACCTACAAGCCGTTCGCGTGCGGCATCGTGATTCATCCAAGCATCGATGGTTGCGTGCAGCTTAGCTCCGCCAATCGTCTGCCCGTCAACGACATCGAGCGCATCGACCTCAAGGTGCATTCGCTGGTGCTCGAGCTAACCGGCAAGACCGCGCCACGCAACGGGCTCGAAGCAAAGTTCAGCGTCTACCACGCGTGCGCCGCGGGCATCGTGTTCGGCGAAGTCGGCGAGCACGCGTTCTCCGATGAAGTCGTTGCCAGGGCCGACGTGATCGCATTGCGCGACCGCATCAGGGCCAGTGTCGACGACGGAATAGACGAGGACTCCGCCGACGTGACCATCACCTGCAGGGACGGCCGCAAGCTGCACGTATTCGTCGAGCATGCGATCGGCAGCGTTCAGCGACCGATGAGCGACGCCGAACTGCGGCGCAAATTTCACGGCCTGGTCGATCCGGTGCTGGGCAACGCGCGCGCCGAGCGGCTTATCGAGCAATGCGTGACACTGTCGGGCGACGCGGATGTGCGAGCGCTGACCGCGTCCGCGCGCGCTTCCGCTGAAGCGCTTGCGGCCGAATAGTTCCGGCCTACGACGCGGGACCGCTCCTCGCGAGCCGCATCGGCGTCACCGTCGACGAGATCGCCGGCGCCGACGTGGTGACAAAGAATCGGCTCGTATAATCGAACTCGCCGACGCCTCCGACGCAAATCCGGCATAGCTGCGCGGTGCGCACGCGCAGCCAATGGGAGCCCGGCGGAAGATCGACCGTGGTGGTCGCTCCCGAGCTGGTGAATGTAAGCGCAGACCTCGGTATCCTCGTTCCATCCACCTCGACGATGGGCCCCATGCCGAGACCACCACTCGGCCAGGTGAGCTGAATCGTCACGGGCACCCGTGCTTCGGTGCCGCTGATCAGATCACCGTCTCTCGGATAGACCTGCAGCGACGTGCAGCCGCAAGCGAGCGCGGCCATGAGCACAGGAAAAATCCAGCGAATCGACATATTCGTTCTCCCCAGGTGAGTACAGATTTCGGCCAGGTTCAGTCGTACCGACGAACCCGGCTTCCTTGCGTCGTTTTATCCGGCGACCCACTTCTCGCCACTATGCGCTGGCGGTGCGCATCCGGCAACCACCCTTCGCGATTGCTTCTGGGCTAAGGCTTGGGCTGAACGGCCTGAGACGCATTCCCCCCTAGTTAGCACGTCACGGTCAGTGGCAATTACCAATACGTGGTGCACCCCGCATACAACCGAGACCACGGCCCAGTGTCGGTCTTTGGGATTCGCGTTCACGCGGAATTCTAGGGTTGCTCCGCGAAGCAGCGTGTCGCACGACGCCGTGAGCCGAAACGGACCAGCAAAGCATCCCCCTAATCATCATCGGGGTCCGTCGCGGGTCTCTTGTCATTCAGGAAGAAGCTCGCATCCTTTTCGGAGCTGATTTTCTGAAAAGCACGGGGCGGCCGATTCAGATTGAAGAAACCGCTAAGATCGGTGGTCGCGCGCGCATCAGCAAAATTCAGCGCACCCTCCTGCATGCCGAAGTTATGCTCGATGAAACGTAGGATGCTTCCGAAGTCGTGGCGAACGTTATTGATAGTGTGTGGGGTGTATGCCGAGACAACGATAAGCGGCACACGAAATCCGTACTGATAATCGCCTTGCGGAGACGCGAGAATCGTTGGTGGCTCATGGTCGTACCACCCGCCCCAATCGTCCCACGTGATGAAGATCGCCGTATTCTTCCAATAGCCACTGTTGTTGTCGCAGGCAGCGCTATTGCCAACGGCATTGACGATTGACGCCACCCACGAGGGTCCGCCACCGTCGTTGCTCGCCGCATGATCGGAATTGGCGCCTGTAGGCACCACCCAGCTCACAGCGCGGAGTTTACAATTCGCAATATCGGTCAATACATTCGCGGGCTTGAGGTCCACGTTATCCGCCCAGTCCTGCCCCATGCATTTTCCACCGGGGCCGCTTGATTGGCAGATATGCTGAATCGCATTGGGCGCCGTCCAGATGGAGCCAGCACTCGGTGTGTAGTATCGCCAGGTCAGCGACACCGCCAGCAGATCTCCCATCGTCGCATGCTCAAAACAGGGGTAGATCTTTCTGTTCTCACCGCTCGGCGTTATCAACTCGACCGTCGTATCGGCATCGGCGATGCATCCGGCCGTGCTCGCAGTGCCTGACATGTTTTCCGCGGCGAAGATGCCGGCGGCATCGTCGGCTGCACTCGGTGCCGAGGTGCCGCCGAAGAGAAACTGGTGCGCTGGGAAGCTGGGCCCCTGATTGGTCTGGAACATATAGTTGGCCCATCCATACTGGCTCGCCAATTGGATGTAAGGAGTGAGGATACCGGTGGAGTTGTCGACAAACCGGAACTGCGGCTTGACAGGGCACGTCCCCGAGCAGGCAATATCGCCGGCGCCGTCCATCTTGCAAAGGGCAGTCGCAACCTCCGCGTTGCACATCTTCACAAACGCCGAATGTGCGTGGCTCAAATCATAGGCGTTGGCGAGCGGCACGGTCGTCGGCTGCGTTGTTCCGCCAGGCGAATTCTTGTCGAGCCAGTCGGTTGTCTGGATGTTGTATTGCGACGGATTGGGCGTCGTGCTGCAAAAACTTACCGAAGGACTCGGCGATTTGCACAAGCCCTGGAAAAGGTTGTCGGGCGTTCGATTCTCCTGAACGATAACGATGACGTGTTGGAAGCTGGAGATCTGCGCGTGAGCGCTAAGTGACCCAAAACAACATAACAGCAAGCTTCTTACGATCTTTCTCATAAGACCCTCCGTCTATCACGATCGCAGCCTGAGTGATTGGGCCTCGCGGTTCACGAACTGGGAGAGCGTGGCGCGTAAGCCTGCACAAAAGCTGGCGCTCGATGTCCCTAGCAATCTAGACTCATCGATGGCTCAGCGCAAGAAAGGCTAAGCGCTTTTACGCTCTCAATTGTTTCAAAACATTGCTGACGAAATAGCGCTGCCCGGACAGCAACCGAGATGCAGCTTGCACGAATCCGAGCCTGCGAGACGCCTACTGGAACATGCCGTGACGCATATGTTCTAGAATCCTCGCATTCATCGCCACAGGTTCACAAAGTCGCGCCGGCGGCTCCGATGGTGAGGAGAAACGTAACGTGTTCGCCGCGTGCCGCCGCTCTTTTCAAGATTGAGAGATGTGGCTACATCGAGGAGGCTTCGTTTCGGGCGGGCGCGGAGAAGCAAGCTGGCGTTCATAGTAGGCATGACCGCGGTGCGGGCGCTTGCAAGTGCGGAAGACGTTCCGGTCGAGTTAGAGACAATCACGGTCAAGGGAACGCCGATGACCGCGGAGACGGAGCTGACTCGCGTCCCACTCGGCAGTACGCGCCCGCAGTCGTGGCTGACGCGGCAGGCCATCGGGGACATCGCCTCACCGTTTTCGGACTTCGGCACGCTGGCCAACCTCACGCCAAGTTTTGCGAGCAGCGCGCCGAATGGCACCGGCTTCGACGCCGCCAAGAACATGACCTTGCGCGGGTTTCCCGATGGGCAATTCAACGTCACCTTGGACGGCATTCCATTTGCCGATCCCGACGGGTTTTCGCACCATTCCACCTCGTTCTTTCCAGCGTCGTCGATCGACCACATGGTCATCGACCGCAGTCCGGGCGGGGGCACCAGCCTGGGCTATGCCACGATCGGTGGATCAATCAACATCGCATCCGTCGCTATTCCGGGCGACGCGCAAGGCGTTGTCTACGGCGCCTACGGCAGTTTTGCCACCGGTCAAGCGGGCGTACGGTTGAATACCGCGAGTCCGAAGGAGGATGGTGATATCGGGCTGCTGGCCAACATCCAGCACTTGCAGTCCAACGGTGCGATGACCCACGCCGACGGGCACCGCGACGACGCGCTGCTCAAGGCGGAGTCACGGTTCGAGGGCATGCAACTCACCGTGTTGTATTCCTTCGACGACTATCACTTCAAGAACCCGGCGAGCGTCAGTACCGCGCAGATTGATCAATTCGGGCCTGATTTCGGCTTTACAACTGTCCCCGGCGTGCCCACCTATGCGGGATACGCCAAGACGGACCGCACGGCGGACTTTGGCTACGCACGGCTTCACGAGAGTCTCGATGGCGGATTCAATCTGATCGAAACGCTCTACACCTATTCCTTTTCCAACCAGGGCTTGAGCCTGAAGGGCGACCTCACGTCCTCGCCGGTGGGCAATGGCTTCGGTGTCCCTCCGACCGACATCGGTGGCCGACTGAGCGACAATCGCTACCGGACCGTCGGCAACATCCTGGAGCTGGACCGTCCCGACGCTGCCGGCATCCTACGCGGCGGCTTGTGGCTCGAGCATAGCCATCAACGCAGCACACGAAACGCCCTCGACCTGACGACCGGCGCGCCGTACAACGCAAATACGACTGCCGGCTCGCCAGTGCTCTTCGACTACGACAGCCGCCTCGACACAGTGCAACCCTACGCGGAGTATGAGTGGCGCGCGAACGACGCGCTAACCGTGATGCCAGGGTTGCGGTATCAACGCGTGCGCCGTGGATTCGAGGCTTCTGTCGTGCCGAATTCATTGCCAGGGACAAATGGCGAAATCGGGCGCCACGTCAATAGCCTGTTGCCGAGTGTGGAGGGCAACTATGCCTTGGTCCCAGAAACGCACGCGTATTTGCAATGGTCGAAAGGCGCGCTGGTGCCAAACCAGAGCTTCTTCTATACCGGCGACCCGGCGCAGGGCAATCAAGCCAAGCCCCAGACTGCGCAGGCACTGCAAGGGGGCGTGATCCATGCCGCCGGGCCGGTGAACCTGACCGTCGACGCGTATTGGATAGACCTGAAGGACTACATTTCCACGCTCAATGTGGGCGGCAACACGCAGTACATCAACAATGGCAAGGTCCGTTACCGCGGCCTCGAAGCCGAAGGCAGCGTCGATCTCGGCGCAGGTTTTACCGGCGTCGCCAACGCCAGTCTCATACGGGCACAATTCCGCACCGCGGGTGTCGTGTCCCCCGCGCAGCAGGCGGGGGACACGATCCCCTTCGCACCTTCTTACACCGCGCTCGTGGGTGTGCTGTACGCTAAAGGCGCCTGGAACGCCAGCCTGCTCTCCAAGCTCATCGGGGTTGAATATCAGGGCAAGAATGGCAGTGCGGACGCGGCGAGTTTCCGGGTCAACCCCTACAACTACACCAACTTCACCGTGTCACGCGCGTTGGACGATGTGATCGGACTGCGCCATGCAACCCTCAGCGTGCAAGTCAGCAACGTCCAGGACCGCACGCCGGTGACCGACGCCGCAGGGCCTTCTCTTGCCGGGCCACCGTTGGTCAACGTGCTCGCCAAGCGGAGCTTCTTGCTGGCCTTTCGTTGCAATCTCTAACCACGCCGGCTCGAGCTTGGCGCGCAGATTCGGCGGAATCTCGCCCCACGACTCGAAAGGGATATTTATGCGTCTGGATGCCGAAAGCGGCCTGATTATTTCGGCGTCGCTGCAGTCATCGAGCGTCGCCCGCCGGCGCGATGGTGGCGCCCTCGATGTGGTTGCGTGCGAGCGAGGCCGCGACGAAGCCGGACGCTTTCATCCTTTCGATGAAGTCGCGCAGATATCTGGCCCCCGCATCGCGGCCTCGAGGCGTGCCCATCGCCTGGTTGATCACCATGAACCGGCCCTCGAGCAGGCGCAATCCGGGGATGCGCCTGGCATCGGCTTCGAGTTGCTGCTTCACGCCCGCGCGGACTTCGAGCTTCTGCGCGATGAACATGTCCGCGACCTTATCGGAGTCGGGAGTTCGCACCAGGGTCGCCTGCTTGAGCACACGCGACAGATACAGGTCGTACGCGCTGCCTGTGCCAACGGCCACGCGAACGCCCGGGCGATCGACGTCCGCGTTGCTCCGGATCAGTGAATCGCGCGGAACGAGATAGGCGCCTTCGATGACTACATACGGCGGGCTGTAGCTGATCTCGGCCGCGCGAACCGGGTCGATCGCGAGAAAGGCAACGTCCCATGCGCCGGACTTGAGCGCTTCCACCACCTTGCCGGCGGCGTCGTAGGTTACCAGCTCGACTGGCACGACGAGGCGGCGTCCGAGCTCTCGCGCGAGATCGACCGATACGCCGCGTGCCTCGCCGGTCGCCGCATCCTTGGCGGCGAGAACCGGGTTGCCGAAGTTGATCGCCGCCCGCAGCTTGCCGGTCGGCGCCAGATCGGCAACCACGGCGGCAAGATTGGAATCGGTATTGTTGGCCGGGGGCATGGGTGTTGTCGAACAGGATCCGAGGAACGCGAGCATAACAATGGCGGGCGCGAGCCTGAGCATTTGTCTTTCCATGAAGTCGACTCGATACGACTATTATGCAGCCTCTGCGCGCATCGGACACTCGATTTGGCCGCCCCGCGCGCCCTTGTATAATTTCCTTTCCGTCAACCCGGGAAGGCGCTCGGTGCTCACGCACGAAAGGTGCAGTTGAGGTAGGCCGCGATGCAAGCCGACGCCGACTACTACTCCCACCTGCCGATTTTCGACGGCTTCGCGAGCGTCATGGATCCGGCGCGGTACCAACCCTTGCCGGACGGTTGGTTGCTCGGACTCACCGACGTCGTTAGCTCCACCAAGGCGATCGAGGAGGGGCGGTATAAGGCCGTGAACACCGCCGGAGCCTCGGTCATTGCCGCGGTTTCGAACGCCCTCGGAGGCCGCAAGTTTCCCTTCGTGTTCGGCGGCGACGGCGCGAGCTTCGCCGTCTCCGGTGAGGACGAAGCGCTGGCGCGCGCCGCGCTCGCCGCCACCGCCGCCTGGACGCGCGACGATCTCGGGCTCGAGCTTCGCATTGCGCTCGTTCCCGTTTCCGCCGTGAAAGAACGAGGGCTCAACGTCAGCGTGGCGCGATTCGCACCCTCGAAAAACGTTTCGTATGCGATGTTCTCCGGCGGCGGGCTCGCCTGGGCCGATGGTGCGATGAAGCGGGGAGGTTTCGCGGTCCCGCCGGCGCCGCCTGGCACGCGTCCCGACTTGAGCGGCTTGTCATGCCGCTGGAACGACATTCCGGCCTCGCACGGCCTGATCCTGTCGCTGGTGGTGGCGCCGGTGACCAATGGCGATCCCGCGTTTCGCAAGCTGGTCGAAGAGCTGCTGGCCGAACTCGAAAACAGTAGCGAGGTGGCGCGACCGGTGCCGGAAAATGCTCCCGGCGTCGGTTGGCCGCCGCCGGGATTGGACCTCGAGGCGCGCGCATCGCGCAAAAGCGGCGAGCGTCTTTTCATGCGGCGGCTGCGCGTGAGCGCGGGCACGCTGCTTGCGTTCATGATCATGCGCCTCGGCATCCGCGTCGGCGGTTTCGATCCCGCGGTCTACCGGCGCGAAGTGGTCGAGAATTCGGACTTCCGCAAGTACGACGACAATCTGCGCATGACCCTCGATTGCACGCCCGCGCTCGCCGACAGGATCGAGCAGCGCCTCACCAACGCGGAAGTCGACAAGGTCGCGCGGTTTGGTCTGCACCGCCAGCCCTCGGCGATCATGACCTGCATCGTGCCCTCCATTTCGGAAAGCACCCACGTCCACTTCGTCGACGGCGCCGCCGGCGGATATGCGCTGGCAGCAAGACGGCTCAAGCTCAACTACGCTTAAAGCGCTGTCAGGCAAGCACCACCGCTATCCGTGGATCGCACGCCACACGCGCTCGGAAGTCAGCGGCATCTGCAGCGCGTTCGCGCGCTCGGGTATATCAGTGCGACCGCCGCGCGCGAGCGCGTCCATCACCGCGTTGACCACCGCAGGCGTGGCGCCGATCGTTCCCAGCTCGCCGACACCTTTGACGCCCATCGCGTTATTCAGGCAGGGCGTCGACTCGTCCATCGTCATCTCGAAGTGCTCGATCATCTCCGCGTGCGGCAGCGCGTAGTCGAGAAAGCTCGCCGATAAGGCCTGTCCCGATTCGCGGTCGTAGACGAATCTCTCGCACAGCGCCTGACCGATGCCCTGCGCCGCTCCGCCCTCGAGCTGGCCGATGACGATCATGGGATTGACGACGCGGCCCACGTCGTTGACCGACCAGTAGCCGGCCAGCTCCACCGCGCCCGTCTCCGGATCGACTTCGACTTCGCAGACGTGGCAGGCGTTGGGCCAGGTTGGACCGGCGACGGAGCTCGTCGAGTCGAGCACGATGCGTTGCTCCGGCTGCCGGCGCGCGACCTCGAACAAGCCAATGCGCCGGTCGGTGCCGGCGATGCTGAACACGCCGTCGCGGTATTCGATGTCGCCGGCCGCCGCTTCCATTTCATCGGCCGCCATGGCCTTGGCTTTGGCGACGGTGCGATCGGCAGCGACGCGTACCGCGGATCCGCCGACAAAGAGCGAGCGTGAGCCGGCGCTGCCAAAACCCTGCCCGCGGTCGGTGTCGCCCTGCACGATCCTGATCTTGTCGATCGGCACGCCGAAAACGTCGACCGCCACTTGCGCGAAAGTGGTCAGCAGCCCCTGCCCCATTCCCTGAAGTGCGGAAAAGATCTCGATCTCGCCGTCATTTTGCTCGCCCGCTGCGACCGTCACCGTCACACGCTCATCGAAGACGTCGGCGCCGGTCCATTCGAGAAACGCCGCCATGCCGCGACCGCGCCAGCGGCCGCGCTTCTTGGCCTCGGCCGCGCGCGCGTCGAAGCCGTTCCAGTCGGCCAACGCGGTGGCCTGATTCATCACCGATTCGAACTGGCCGCTGTCGTAGGTCTTGCCCATGGCGTTGGTATAGGGCATCTGCTCAGGACGGATCATGTTGCGCGCGCGCAGTGCTACCGGATCGATGCCGGTCTGCCGCGCCGCCTCGTCCATCAGGCGCTCGATGATGTAGATGGCCTCGGGTCTGCCGGCGCCGCGATAGGGGGTAGTGAAGGTGGTATGCGTGAGCACGCCCTTCACCAGGATCGATGCATTGGGCACGTCGTAGGGGCCGAGAAGGTGCGAGAGCGAGTTGTATGGCACCACCAGGCCGAGAAAGTTGTACGCGCCGCAATTCATCACCGCCTCGTCGCGCAGCGCCATAAGGCGACCTTCGCGCGTGGCCGCCAGTGCGATGCGGTGGATCTGGTCGCGCGCGTGCGGCGCCGCGCTGAGGTTTTCGCTGCGGCTCTCCACCCAGCGT
>DATMNH010000224.1:0-3816 GCA_035568975.1 Casimicrobiaceae bacterium | reverse complement strand
GGCCTCTGCCGCTCGCTTCGAGCGACATGGTAGAGGAAATCAGTTGCCGAATGGGCTTGATCAGCAGTCGGCAGGTCTTGCGGCCTGATCAACCGCCGCGTTCCCGGCTTATCCATGCTCCAATCGCCGAACGCGGCTTTGCCCTCGAGCCTCGGCGTACCGGTCTCCGCCAGAAGCGGCACGGCGGCGACCATGACGGCCCACGTGGCAGTCGCGGCAACAATCGTTTGGACGCGATGGGACATGACGCGCATTCCCTTCCGACTTTCTACGTGAACAAGTCGACGTCTGCCAGGTTCCGTTGTTGCCGTTCGCGAGAGTCGCGCTACTTGGCTTTGATCGAAGAGCACCGCCAGTTGTCGCACAATTGTGCGTGCGGGCGCCCTTCTCCGTCGCTTCGACTAGTCGCAATCGTGCGAGACCAGCAGAAATAGCGGGCCCTTAGGAACCAACACCCCGGACCCAGGTGGTGCAAGGGCTTATCGCGCCGGGCGGAGGCGTAGGGCGCGGTCGGCGGCTAGCCCTAGGGTCATAGCTCCCTCGGGTTTCCACGCGATCTTCGGGATGGCGAAAGCAGGGCAATTAAAGAGGGCCGCCACGTCGTCCTCTGATCAGCTAGACTAGCCGACACGGGCGGATGAGCCCGACACTGCGGGGCGCTGCGCGATGCAGGTCCCTGACTGGCTAAAGAAGCTCGGTCTCGGGCAATACGCGCAGCGCCTTGCCGAGAACTACATCAGCTTTTCCGTCCTGCCTGATCTCACGGATCAAGACCTCAAGGACATTGGGGTGTCGCTCGCTCACCGACGCCAGTCGCTGCGTGAGATCGCCAACTTCGGCAAGATGGCAGCCCCGTCTTCCTCCGCTCCCCCACCGGCAGCACCCCCGATCACGACGACGATCGCACCGCACGCAGAGGCTACCGCCGAGCGCCGCCAAGTCACTGTGATGTTCTCGGACCTCGTCGGTTCAACGGCGCTCTCGGCGCGCATGGCCGGAAGGAATGGCGTGGAAGAAGGGCACCGCCGCGTCGGTTCCCGCACCACAAACATCTGAGGACAGGGTCGTGGACATTTTCCAGGAGTGGCGGAGCCGCGCTGAAAGCCTTCAGTGGCGGTCCTCGACGCCCGCAAATCACGGGAGGGAAGTCGAGATCTTCCATCGTCGCAGCGGGACCCCGGGCGCGCACGGGCTCGTCTGCGTCCACGGCTTCCCGACGAGCAGTATCGACTTTTTCGCCCTTACGCGCGAGCTTGGTTCCGAGTTCGAGATCTTCGTTCTGGACTTTCCCGGTTTCGGACTCTCGGAAAAGCCACCCTCGCCTTACGTTTACTCGCTCTACGACGACGCGCGTCTCCTGCTTCACATGATCGGCGACATCTGGAGGTTATCCCAATACACCCTGCTCACCCACGACAGGGGGACGAGCGTGGGCCTGGTTGCGTTGCACATGATTGCCGAAGACGGTGGTGCGGTTGCTCCCGGCGAAGCGGTTCTGACGAACGCCAATATCTTCCTTCCGCTCGCGAATCTCACCCCGTTCCAGAAGGCGTTGCTCGACCCGTCAACGGCGCGATCTGCCGCTGCGAAGGTAACGCCCGCGACACTCGCTGCCGGCATGGGAGCGTTTACCTTCCTGCCACGGCGGACGCTCGGTGATCCCGAGATCGCCGCAATCGCCAAGTGCCTCGCGCACAACAGCGGCGTCCAGGTACTCCCCGACACCATTCAGTACCTGAATGAAAGGTCTCGTGACGAGACAAAGTGGCTAAAGACGCTTTCGCATCTTCCCGTCGGTACGAGCCTTGTGTGGGGCCTGCACGACAACGTCTCTCCTCTTCGAGTGGCGAACTTCGTATGGGAGGCGTTCTTGAAGGAGAAGCCGGGCCGCAACCGCTACTGGATCGTGCCGAGCGCTGACCACTATCTCCAGTGCGACGCCCCAAAGGAACTGGCGGAGATCATTCGACTGACGGTCAAGGGTGACGATCTTCCGCTCCAAACGCTGGGGGCTCGCTCAGACGGCCCAGTCCTGGTGGATCAGACACGGTGAGTCATCGTAGAGCTAAACTATTTCCGGCGGAAAAAGCCCTGATCGAACAGACGAAATGCCCCTTTCGCCGGCTTGTTGTAGATACCCAGCGACCAGCTGCGTAACGTTCTTGCAAGTCCGTAGCAGCTGGCTGCAGTGATGCACGAGCGGCAAGTCGAACTCAACTCGGCACTCGACCGCCTGATGGACGCTGATTTGTTGTTCCGACAAGGCGCGCAACAGCATGCGACCTATTTTTTCAAACACGACGTCTGATGCGTCGCCGTTTTTTTTATGATTACTTGCCGGCCGGGTGACAACCTTCTTTTATTCAGTTCCCACAACCACAATCACTGCGCCCGGAGCTTGTCGTCGATCCCCTTGACGTACCAGTTCATGCTGCGGATCTGGACGTCGTTGAGATGGTCCCCGCCCTTGCATTCGACTGTCTTGCCGTCCTGGTTAGTGATCGGGCACTTGAACACATTCAGCTTGCCGGACTTGATGGCGGCTTCGGTGTCCATCGCCAGTTTCTTCACGTCGTCGGGCATGTTCGTATAGGGCGACATCGCCACCATTCCCGTGTCCAGGCCGCCAAAGGTGTCCTCGGACTTCCACGTGCCGTCGAGGACAGCTTGGGCGCGTTTTGTGTAGTAGCCACCCCAGTAGTTAGTGGTGGCGGTGAGCTGGGCCTGCGGGCCAAACCTGATCATGTCGGTGTCTTGACCGAAGGAATGAATGCCGCGTTGCTCCGCGATCTGTGTCGGTGCTGGCGAGTCGGTATGCTGGGTCAAGATGTCGGCTCGTTGGTCGACCAGCGCCTTGGCCGCGTCGGCTTCCTTGCCCGGGTCGAACCAAGTGTTCACCCAGATGATCTTGAACTTGATATCCGGCCGCACCGACTGGGCGCCGAGCATCATCGCATTGATGTTAGAAATCACCGGTGGAATAGGAAACGGGACGATATAGCCGATGATGTCAGTCTTCGACATCTTGGCGGCGATTTGGCCCGCTATGTAGCGACCTTCGTAGTCGCGACGGTCATAGGTACTCATGTTCTTGGCGCGCTTGTAACCGGCGCAGTTCTCAAAGAACAGGTTCGGGTATTTTTTTGCGATCTTCAGCATGGGGTCCATGTAGCCGAACGAGGTGGCGAAGATAAGCTTGTGGCGGGTGCGCACCAGCTGCTCGATGGAGCGTTCGGCGTCGGCGCTTTCGGGGACATTCTCGATATGGGTGGTTTCGATCTTGTCGCCGAGGGCTTTCTCCATGGCTTTACGGCCGAGGTCGTGCTGGTAGGTCCAGCCGAGATCGCCGATCGGGCCGATATAGATGAAACCGACCTTGAGCTTTTCGGCAGCATAAGCCCCGCCGAAGCTTGCGCCCGCAAGCCCAACGATCGCGGTGATAGTGACGATGTTCCATTTCTTCATGATTGAACTCCGGGTTAGGGGTACGCGGATACGCTCCGCTTGATTCAGCGTCAGGCACGACCACTGGCGACCGACCTGGGGTGGTCGGCTATGCCGCGCATCCCGGATTGGCATTGTGGAACCGTTCGATATAGTCGAACACATCAGCCCTCGTGTCGCCTAGACAGTGATCTGGGGCCTCGATATATTTTCACATGACAACTTTCATTGGTCAGGATGGAGGTTACATCGTGTCGATCGCCCAGTCGGAAGCTGCTGACGCACGAAAACTACCCATTATTAACGTCTCCGGCTTGCATGGTGATGCCATTGATCGCCGCGCCGTCGCCCGAGAGCTGCGGCTTGCTTGCA
>DATMNH010000223.1:0-8646 GCA_035568975.1 Casimicrobiaceae bacterium | reverse complement strand
CGGCATGATCCCGAAGGTCGAGACCTGCATCGACGCGCTCGAGGGCGGCGTCGAGGGCGCGGTCATCCTCGACGGCAAGGTGCCGCACGCCGTGCTGCTCGAACTGTTCACCGAGCTCGGCGCCGGCACCCTCATTCACCGGTAGTGCGGGGCGCGTGGCCGCTTCGCCCCGCTCCGGCGTTGGGTGGCTGGACCGCTCCGCCCCGCGCCTGTCAGGGACGTCGTCGTTGCCGGGCTCGACCGGCACTCCATGCTGCGGAAAGGCACATGCACGGATAGCTTCCGTCACTGCATCGTGGACCACCGGGTCAAGCCCGGTGGTGACGAAGCCAGCACGCGTAGCACGGACGGAACCATCTCAGGCGCGCAGACGACGTCCTGTCGCTGAGCGCCATCTCGTTCAGCCCGCCGCCTTGGCGCTCTGTATCGCCTGCCACACGCGGCTCGGCGTTGCGGGCATATCGATGCGGTCGATGCCGAGCGGACCCAGCGCATCGATGATCGCATTGATGACGACCGGCGGAGCCCCGATGGTGCCGGATTCGCCGATGCCCTTCACCCCGATCGGATTGGTCTTGCAGCGAACTTCTTCCAGCGCGATCTCGAAATTCGGCAGCATGTTTGCGCGCGGCATCACGTAGTCCATCAGGCTGCCCGTGACGAGCTGCGCCGTCGAGGGGTCGTAGACGGCATGCTCGTAAAGCGCTTGTCCGATGCCTTGCGCCACGCCGCCATGCTGCTGGCCGTTGACGATCATCGGATTGAGCACCCGCCCGAGATCGTCGACCATCACGTAGCGGTCGACCGCGACCTCGCCGGTCTCCGGGTCGATCTCTACCTCGACCGCATGCGCACCGTTCGGATGGCTTGGCGGCTCGGGCGAATGACTGCCCGAGCCTTCCAGCCCGATGCCGAATCCGGTCATCGGCCCCATCGGCGCGAAGGATGCTTTTGCAACTTCGACAAGGGGGACGGCCTTGTCGGTGCCGGCAACCTTGAAATTGCCGTCGTTGAATTCGATGTCACCCGCGTCCGCCTCCAACATGGCGGCTGCCATCAACTTTGCCTTGTCGATGATCGCATCCGCGGCTCGGCGGAGCGCGCTGCCTCCGACCACCGCGCTGCGCGCTCCGTAGGTGCCGCGCCCGAATTGCACTTTGGCGGTGTCGCCTTGCACATAGCGGATCTGTTCGAACGGCACGCCGAGGAATTCATGGACGAGCTGTGCGAATACCGTCGCGTGGCCCTGTCCGTGCGAGTGCGTGCCGCCGAACACGGTGACGGCGCCGTCCGGATCGAAGCGAATATCCATGCGCTCGTTGAAGATGCCGCCAAACTCGATGTAGTAGCAGACCGAGCGGCCGCGCAGCTTGCCGGCCTTTTCCGAGGCCGTCTTGCGCTTCTCGTAACCATTCCAGTCCGCCATATCGAGGCACTTGTCGAGCAGGCGAACGAACTCGCCGGAGTCGTAGCAGTACCAAGTCGGCGTGTTGTAGGGGAATTTGTCCGGAGATATGAGATTGACGCGGCGGATCTCTGCCACGTCCATGCCGATCTGCTTCGCCGCATGCTCGATCATGCGCTCGGTGAAATAGGCGGCCTCCGGACGTCCGGCGCCGCGATACGGACCGGCTTGCGGCGTATTCGTGAACAGGCCTTTGCACATGACGTGGATCGTCTGCACGTCATAGGCTTCCGGAATGAAGCGCATCGAAAATAGACCGCTCACCATGCCGGGGCCGACGAAATAAGCGCCGATTTGGAACAGCGACTGCGAGCGGATCGCGAGGATTTTCCCCTTTTCGTCGAGCGCCATCTCTCCATAGCTGACGAGATCGCGGCCGGTGTGATCCGTCATCATCGCTTCGGAGCGGGTCGCAACCCACTTCACGGGGCGACGGAGCTTCTTTGACGCCCACAGCACCAGCGCATCGTCCGGAAACACGCCGCCCTTGAGGCCGAACCCGCCGCCGACGTCGGGCGCCACCACCCGCAACTGGTTTTCAGCGATGTGGAAGACATGGGCGATCTCCGTGCGCGCACCATGCGGATTCTGCGACGAGGTATAGAGCGTGTAGCTGTCTTCAGCCGTATTGTAATCGCCGAGCGCTGTGCGCGGCTCCATCGATACCGGCGCCAGCCGGTTGTTCTCGATACGCAGCTTCACGTGATGCTTCGCCTTCGCGAACGCCGCATCGGTCGCCGCCTGGTCGCCGATCATCAGTTGAAACGCGACGTTGCCGTTCGGATTGTCGTCCCACACTTTGGGCGCGCCATCCTTGGCGGCGTCTTCGAGCAGCGCCACCGCCGGCAGCGGTTCGTAGTCGACCTCGACCAGCTCGGCCGCGTCGCGCGCCTGCGCGAGCGTTTCGGCGACGACGAAGGCGATGCGGTCACCCACGAAACGCGCCTTGTCGGATTGCAGAAGCTGCTGATGGATGCGGTGCCCCTTCGGCGCGCCGAGGTCCTCCGGCATCATGGCGGCCGTGAACGCGCCGAGGTGATCGGCCACGACGTCAGCGCCGGTCAGCACCAGCAGTACTCCCGGCGCGGCCCTCGCCTTCGACACGTCCACCTTCTTGATCCGCGCATGCGCATGCGGGGAAAGCACGTTCACGCCGTGGCACATGCCGGGTAGCGTGATATCATCGACGTAGCGCCCCTGGCCCGTAAGAAAGCGCTGATCTTCCACGCGCCGCACGGCCTGCCCGATTCCGAATTTGATCATTTGCCGAAGTCCTCACGATTTGAGATTTGCGCCCAACTGGCACGATGATACGTTTCGCCTTGTTCGGAGGGTTGATTGACGCCGGAATGCTGGCGTTATTCGGTTGCCTCCCACCGGGATTGCCGTCAGGTCTTGTGGGCCGTCGTGCACGACGTATTGCGCGCAAGCCTTGCGGTCAAATTCGCCCGCCGCGATGATCTTCCTGCGATCGAACGCAGCAATCCGCTCAACGCAGCCCATCAGCGAATCCATGTCACGCTCGACCCCGCTCGTAACGTTTCCCTTTTTTAACTTGCCGGAAGATTCGAGCAAGGTCAGCATTTCTGAGTACCTCAACCCTGCTCCTTCGGGCAACAACACCTTCTAGCTCGAAGCCGGCGGCAGGCACGCATGAATGTACGTTACCGGGTCGATCGATTGTCAAGAAGCTACCGCGGCCGGATCCACCGACCGGTCCTCGCACCAAGTCAGGGAAGAGACTAACGCACTCTGGTTGGCAATCGATGGAAACCGATGAGCGACGCCACTATGGGCGAACTCGTTGCCGAAACAACGACAATGAAGGGCGACGGGCGCCAAACCTGCCGCATCCTTCGCGGTTCGCTGCCGCTCGCACCTGCGGGGCTACTGCCCAACGGATCGCGGCGTTCGTGACTCTCAGGCAAAGCGGCCGTATTTTCATGGAACTGTTCGCGGGTAAGGACCGCAAATGTGGGCACGCTATCTTGTTTCCTGCAGCCTCAGCCTGGCCGCCATGACCACTCTCGCGTTATCCCAGTCGCCATCGCCCAATGGGGTGGTGACACTCGATCCGCGGGGCGCAATCAGCACCGGGACCGACACCTGGAGTGTGGGCGCGCGTGCGGGTGACTTCATTTTTGTCGCCGGTATGCAAGGCGTCGATCCGGCGACCAACAAATTGGTGGAAGGTGACGAGGCCCGCATTCGGCAAGCTTTCTTGAATCTGAAACTCATTGCCGAATCGGAAGACGCGACGCTGCGGGATTGCGTCCGCCTCACGGTCTACGTGTCCGACCTGCATCGGTTCGCGCCGCTCGTGAGCAAGGTACAGGCGGAACTTTGGGGCAAGCCGCCTTATCCGCCGCGTACCATGTTCGAGGTTCAGCGCCTTTTCGACGATGATATCGTCGAGATAGACAGTGTCTTCTACGCGCCAACAAAGAAGTGAAGTCCTGCGGCCGCGGGGATCTTATCAACGGCTGGGTTGGGAAGCACCTGGGTGGCACGCCGATCTCGACCAGGTTTGTCTCAAGACGTCGGCGCCAATCGGTTGTTCAAACGCCGCGGGCGCCCGGTGCGATCGTGGCTGTTTGCTGCGAAGACCCGACCGAGCAGTTCAATATTAGTTAGCGTGTGCGGGTGGCCGGACAAACAGACAGTCGAAAGTTGAATAAGGACCGCCTCTACCAGCGCGCCATTGAGGCTTGCATGATGACGACCGGGTCTTGGAACTCTACGGCGGCATGGCGAAGCGCTCGACGTCGAATGCTGCCATACCGAAGCACCGCTGATCGTCGTGAAAAAGATGCGAGAGCGCACAACGAAAGTGATCCCGGGCGGCGTTCGCAGCGAGGCCGAAGCCCGGATGACAGACGTCGTGTAGCGGCAGTTCGGCCCCAAGATGGAGCACGTTGACGTGTCCCCGGGACATGCTTGGCTCGCTGACTTTGAGCGAAGCGCGGGCCGGCCGCTCCGGGTGCTCCACATCGGCAACATCGCGAATAACGCCTACAACAACGCCCTGATCCAGCGGCAACGTGGCATTGATGCATATGTTCTTTCATTTGACTACTATCACATCATGGCTACCCCAGAGTGGGAGGATGCCGATTTCAGCGGCGACATTGGCGACGATTTCTTCCCGGATTGGTGGGCTGTCGATCTGAAGGGATTCGAACGACCCCGTTGGTTCATCGCGGCGCCTCTGGATATTTCGATACGTTATCTGTTAGCGGAAATCACCGGCACTCCGATCCGACATTGGCTCTGGCGCTGGGCGACCTTTGAACGCTGGCTGATCTCGCGCAAGAGCCCGGGTCAAAGGCTCGTGTCGTTGGTTATGACAGCTATGTTGCGTCGACGGATCGTCCACCTCTCCTGCACAGCAGAGGCTCCCGCGGCCAAGCTGACTAGCCGAATTTTGGTCGGAATAGCTCGGCGCTTAGCCAGCCCACGCGTTTCTCTGCCCTTGCGCAGAGCGGCCGGACGGCTGCGCCGAATGGCTCGGATGGCGACGGGAGCAGCGGACACTTTCAATAGTTGTTTAAACAGACGGTACGGCTCGCGGGCACGGGCCGATGTGGATGCACAACTTAGCGCTCTCGGGCGCTCCGACCGACTAGCCAACCTCGATTTCTTCTATGGTTGGTGGTGCCATCCCTATATGTCTCTTCTGCTCGGTAAGTTCGATGTCGTTCAGGCGTATGCCACTTACACCGCAATACCGTTTCTCGTAGGCCGCCGTGACTATGTGGCCTATGAGCATGGCACTATCCGCCACATCCCGTTCCAGGACACGGCTGAGGGACGCATGTGCGCGGTGACATATCGCAGCGCTGCGGCGGTGTGCATCACCAACACGGACAATCTCTCAGCGGCCGGACGGCTAGGTATCGAACCGGCCCGTGTGGTCCGTCTGCCGCACGCTTTCGATAGTGAAAAACTGCTTCGCTTCGCACGCGAAAATCTCGATGCAAGACCGCGCGCCAATGCACCGCCCATTTTTCTCACACCGACACGGCAACACTGGCGAGACGCCGATCCGAGCTTGGCGAAGGGCAACGATCGTGTGTTCCACGCCTTGCGCCTGATCAAGGATCAGGGCCACCGCTGCACCCTGCGCGCCGCCGCGTGGGGCAAAGATCTCGAGGACAGCAAGGCACTCACTCGGGATCTCGGAATCGAGGAGATGATCGACTGGCTGCCGACGATGAAGAAAAGGGATCTCTGGCGGGCCTACCTTGAGGCCAACGCGGTCATCGATCAGTTTCTCACGCCGGCTATGGGCGGCATCACGTTCGAGGCGCTGATTCTGGGCCGGAGGGTCATCAGCCACCTCGATTTCGGCCAAAATGACGACTTCTTTGGCCGTCGTCCGCCTATCCTGCAATGCAGCTCCATTGAGGAAATCCGTGAGGCCGTGCGCGTCGTCATCGATGATCCACACGACAAGGCTGGCATCGGCCAAGCAGGGCGTGACTGGATGCTTACCTTTCATTCGGCGGATCGAATTGTCGAACTTCAGCTCGAGGCCTATGCTCGGCTCGTCTTGTCCCGCCCGGCGCGCAATTCACGCTAGGACTCGCCAGCCGGAACCACTCTCGGCTCCCGCTCGACGTCTAGTCATGTCCGGGAGCAATCCAGATGGTTCAACCTATAGCGGGCACGCCAGTGAGCGCGCCGGCAACGTTCTCTAGGTCGTGTCAATCTCAACGACGATCACCGCATCGCCATCGGCATTGGTTGTCGCGATGGCCTGGCTGTGGCATTCGACGATAAAGCGGGCAAGCTCTTGCAGGTGTTCAAGATCGACGGCGATGGCTTGATCGGTTTTAGGCGAAAGATGGGGACGAACAAATGGGTTCGGAGCGCTGGGTACGCTGGACGCAATAGCGGACATGGCGTGATCCTTCGAAACGTGCGGAGGCGTGTACAGCGAGTACTGCTACTCGATCAGCGGTGAACTCGGCGTCGACTGATCGTTCCGCGGCCACTGTCGGCGTACGCCCGATCGTCGGGACGCAAAACTGACTTCTCAATGGTCGATGCCGCTGTGGATTGCCGCGCTGTGGCCCTGCGGATATGAAAAAGCGATAGCGAACCGCACGCCGCGGCGGAAAGAGGATGGGCCGAGGCGAGTCTCAGCCGCGTGCGGTACAAGGGGCCCAGATGTGTGGAATCTACGGCTCGATCGGATTTCCGCCTGATCAGACCCGTATCGACATCGTGTCCTATCGCGGACCCGATGGCCGAGGGTGGCGGGAATTTTCGTCGCCAGCCGGCACCGTGGCCTTGGGGCACCGGCGCCTCGCCATTATCGATCTCAGCGACAACGGGCTGCAACCGATGGCCGATTCATCGGGCCGATTTCATCTCATTTTCAACGGTGAATTGTACAACTACCTGGAACTCCGCCAGCAACTGGCGCAGCGCGGCGAAATATTCCGCACCGAGACGGACAGTGAAGTCCTCTTGCGGGCTTACAAAGTCTGGGGGGAGCAGGCGCTCGCGCGTTTCCGCGGGATGTTCGCCTTCGTCATCTGGGACGATATGGAGAAGCGCCTGTTCGCCGCGCGCGACCGCTTCGGCATCAAGCCGCTCTATCTCGTCGCCAACAACGCAGGCGTAGCGCTTGCTTCCGAGATCAAACAGCTGCTCGGGCTCCCCGGCTTGACCGGACGAATGAACTTGCCGCGCGCGCGCGATTTTCTCGCGGGAGGTATCGCCGATCATACGGCCGAGACTTTGTTCAAAAATGTCATGCAACTCCGCGGCGGCGAGTGTCTCTCGGTAGACGCCGGCACAACCGGCCGGCTCTGCGTTCGTCGGCGACACTGGTATTCACCGACCGATCCACGCCAGAGACGTGTCCTGTCAGAAGCTCACGCAGCCGAGCAGTTCCGCGATCGTCTGAGCGACGCCGTGCGCATTCATCTTCGCTCCGACGTGCCGGTCGGGAGTTGCCTGTCAGGAGGGCTCGATTCGTCTTCGCTGGTCTGCCTGATGGCGCAAGTGCTGGCATCGCAAAACGGCGCTCATCGTGTCGAAACGGTCTCGGCGTGTTATCCGGGCGAAACCGTCGATGAACGGCAATTCATGGATGCCACTATCGAGCGCGCGCACACGATTCCTCATTTCGTGTATCCGCGCGCCGAAGATGTCTTCACCCGAGCGTCCGACATCACCTGGCATCAGGACGAACCTTTCGGCTCCACCTCGATATTCGCGCAGTGGTGCGTGTTCGAAGAGGCCGAGCGAGCTGGTCTCAAGGTTATGCTCGATGGTCAGGGTGCTGACGAGCAGCTGGCTGGATACCATTCGAGCTTCGCATTCCATCTCATGGGCCTGTTTCGATCGGGCCGATTGATCGAGCTTGCGAGGGTATTGCGCGAACGCGCGCGTCTGCATGACGTCTCGGCAGGCGAGCAAATCCTGCGGATGGCTGCTCCGCTGTTATCCGGGAGGTTCCTCGGACCATTGCGCCGCAGCCGGCGCGCGGTGATGGATCATGGTTGGCTGGCGCCGCATGAAGGCGCCGATTTTTCCAGCACGATCGAGGCGCAGATGAAGGAGCTCGGTCTTCTGCAGGCGACGTCGCTACCCATTGCTATGCGCTGACTTTTGTGTCCAATCTTCAGCTGCTGCTGCACTGGGAGGATCGCAACAGCATGGCGCATTCAGTAGAAGCACGCGTTCCTTTCCTCGATCATCCATTGATTGAATTCTCGCTGATGCTCGGCAACGAGCACAAGTTTTCCGGTGCCGAGACCAAGCGAGTGCTCCGGCTGGCGATGCACGACGTGGTTCCGGAGAAGGTGCGTTTGCGGGCCGACAAGATCGGCTTCGCGACCCCCGAACAAAGCTGGTTCTGTACGAGGCTTAAGGGCGCGATCCGCGACGGCGTCGAGGCGACCTTGGCACGGTTCCCGGGTCTATTCAACGCGACCGGAACGCGCCAGTACGCCGCCGAAATGCTCGACGGGAGCCGTTCGGTGGATTTCGCCCTGTGGCGCATCGTCAATCTCGGACTATGGGGCGATCGTTTCTCGGTGTCGTATTGAACGCGGTTGCGAGCTTATGCCGTGTTATGAAGCTGAAACTGTGTGCGCAAAGCGCTTGATCAATTTACCCGCTCAAGGCTGACGTGATTTTGCTTTGTTGTCTTTCCCGGTGACGAA
>DATMNH010000222.1:0-7747 GCA_035568975.1 Casimicrobiaceae bacterium | reverse complement strand
TCACTGCGCCGGCCGCTGGTACGGTAAGCGCGGTGCACTATCAGAAGGGCGATCAGGTGAGCGAAGGCGTGGACCTGATCGATATCGATGCCGCTGACGCCGAAATCGGCGGCGCTGCGCCGACCGCTGCGTGAAGCTCTTGTTCTACTCGGCCGCCAGCAACACTGCCGCGTGGGTTGACGCCTTGTCGCGCGCAATGCCCGGAGCGAGTATCGGCGTCTGGTCCGAGGATACGACTGGAGCCATTGACGGGGCCGACTATGCGCTGGTGTGGAAGCCGCCGCCCAAGCTGTTGGCAAAGCTTGGGAGCACCAAAGCCATCTTCAACCTGGGCGCCGGCGTCGACAGCCTGGAATCGATACCACCGTCGCTGCAAGCGGTGCCGCTCATCCGGCTCGAGGACGCCGGGATGGCGGAGCAGATGGCCGAGTACGTCGTGCACGCGGTGCTGCGCCGCTACCGCGAATTCGACGTCTACGCGCAGTCGCAGCGTGGCGCGATATGGCAGCCGCGGCAACGCCTCGACAAAGGCAGCTTTCCTGTCGGCATACTGGGCATGGGCGTCCTCGGCGTCGCAGTCGCGGCCGCGTTGGCATCTTTCGGGTTTCCCATCGACGGCTGGAGCCGATCGCGCAAACAAATATCCGAGGTGCGAAGTTTTGCGGGCAGGGCGGAGCTCGGCGAGTTTCTCGGCCGTTGCCGCGTGCTCGTCTGCATGTTGCCGCTTACCGCCGAGACGCGGGGAATGCTCAACCGCGCGACGCTGTCACAACTATCGCCGGGCGCCTATATCGTCAACGTTTCACGCGGCGCGCTGCTGATCGACGATGATCTGCTGGCGCTGATCGAATCGGGGGCGATCGATGGCGCGACGCTCGACGTTTTTCAGGAGGAGCCTTTGCCGCCGACGCACCGTTTCTGGCATCATCCGAGCATCACCGTGACGCCGCACGTCTCCGCGGTGACGCTGATCGAAGAATCGGTCGCCCAGATCGCCGCCAAGATCCGGCGACTCGAGGCAGGCTTGCTCGTGAGCGGCGTCGTCGACCGCGGACGTTGCTACTAGCACATATGAAACTGCCGCAACGCGTCACCATGGTTGAAGTCGGCCCGCGCGACGGACTTCAAAATGAGAAGTCACCGGTGCCTACGGCGATCAAGGTCGGTTTGATCGACAGACTGACCGACGCCGGCTTGCCTGTCATCGAGGCGACCAGCTTCGTTTCGCCGAAGTGGGTACCCCAAATGGCGGACAACGCCGAGGTGATGGCGAGAATCCGCCGCAAGCGCGGCGTGCGCTATCCGGTCCTGACGCCAAACGCAAAGGGCTTCGAGGCGGCGCTGGCCGCCGGATGCGACGAAGTGGCGGTGTTCGTCGCCGCGTCCGAGACTTTTTCCCAAAAAAATATCAACTGCAGCATCGCGGAAAGCCTCGAACGCGCGAAGCCGGTCACCGCCGCGGCGAGGGCTCATCGCGTGCGTGTTCGCGGCTATATCTCCTGCGTCCTGGGCTGCCCGTACGAGGGCGATATTGCGCCGTCCGTCGTGCGCGATGTCGCGGCGGCGCTGAAGGCGATGGGTTGCGACGAAGTCTCGCTCGGCGACACCATAGGCACCGGGACTCCCGGCAAGACGCAACGGCTGATGCGCATCGTCGCCGAAGCGGTTCCCGTCGCGGCGCTTGCAGGGCATTTTCACGATACCTACGGCCAGGCGCTCGCCAATGTTTACGCTGCCATGGAGCTCGGCGTCGCCACCTTCGACAGCTCCGTTGCCGGTCTTGGAGGCTGCCCGTACGCCAAGGGCGCGACCGGCAACGTGGCGAGCGAAGACGTTTTGTATCTGCTCAAGGGATTGGATATCGAAACCGGTGTCGATATGACCCGGCTGCGCCTCGCCGGACACTTCATCTGCGACTTTCTCGGACGCCGGCCGGCGTCGCGCGTGGCCCGTGCCCTTGACGCCAAGGAGCCGCTGGCCGCAGCGAGTTCGGCATGAGTCGAGGCGCCGACGCGGCATCCGTCACTTCTCCCTGCACGAGCGTGTGCATCTTGGATCCGGTCACCGGCTTGTGCGGGGGATGCTTTCGTACGCTGGAGGAGATCAGTGGGTGGATCGATTTCTCGGCCACCGAAAAGCGCGCGGTGATCGCCGCGCTCGACGCTCGACGATCGAATTTCGGTGCCGCGATCGAGGCCCGACTGGAGGACCGTGCCGAGCGCTGACTGGTATTTCGATTTCGTCTCTCCGTTCTCGTACCTGCAATGCGAGCAGCTGCCGATGCTCGAACGCTCTCTCAGGATCCGCTATCGGCCGGTGCTGTTCGCGGGCTTGCTCAAGGCGCACGGCCACAAAGGGCCCGCCGAGATCGCCTCCAAACGCCGCTTTACCTACCGTTTCGTGGTGTGGCAGGCGGCGAAGCTCGGCATACCGCTCAAGTTTCCAGCCGCGCATCCGTTCAATCCGCTGTCGCTGCTGCGGCTCGCGATCGCCGCGGAATGCGAGCCCTCGGCGGTGCGGCGCATCTTCCGTTTCGTCTGGCGCGATGGGCGTCTCGGGGATCTGCCGATCGAGTGGGCGGAGCTCATGAGCGAGCTCGACATACCGGACGCCGCCTCGCGCATCGCGTCGCCCGAGGTCAAGGACGCGCTCAAGAAAAATACCGACGACGCGATCGCACGCGGCATCTTCGGCGTGCCGACGCTCGCCATCGGCGATGAGCTCTTCTGGGGCGCCGACGCGACGGCGATGGCCGCCGATTACCTCGCGCAAGGCTGCAAGTTCACCGACCCCGAGATGACGCGCGTCGCGAGCCTGCCGGCAGGCGCCGAGCGCGACGAAGCGAAACGGAAGTGATCCGGAGGTCGCCGGAGGAAATCACTTTTTCCTTGGCGGCAGCGTCATCGCACGCGCGGCGGCAGTCTGCCTGGCGCGAAACTCGGCGAGCTTGGCAGCGAGCGTCGGATCGCTGCGAGCGAGCCACGCGATGGCGAATAGGGCGGCGTTGGCGGCGCCCGCCTCACCGATCGCAAAAGTCGCCACTGGAACGCCTTTTGGCATCTGCACGATCGACAGGAGCGAATCCTCTCCGCGCAGATACTTCGACGGTATCGGGACGCCCAGCACCGGCAGCATGGTCTTCGCGGCAAGAACGCCGGCCAAATGGGCGGCGCCGCCGGCTCCGGCAATGATGCAGGCGAGCCCGCGCGAGGCCGCGCTTTCGGCGTACGCGAACGCGTCATCGGGCGTACGGTGCGCGGAGAGAACTTTAGCCTCGTGCGGCACATCGAAGGCAGTCAATTGGAGGACCGTGTGCTGCATGATCTCCCAGTCGCTGTCGCTGCCCATGACAACGCCCACCGTGGCGATCGGGAGCCCATGTTTTCGTCGAGGCATACTGGTTCTTCCTTTTCCTGGCAAACAGACGTTGCGCGCGCGCCGCGCGTCATTGACGATTTTACCATCGCCCTCCGGAGCGTCCGGCGAACTGTCGGACGGTTTGTTCCGATGCATCCATTCGACCCGCGGATAACCGAAAATCATTCGGCGCTTAAGCGATAATGACGACGATGTCGATTCGAACGCTGCTCACCTTGACCGGACGTAGCGCCACGGCGCTGGCGATGGCCGTGGGATTGGCTATGTTTGCCGGCGCCGCCGCTTGGGGCCAACCGACCGACGCCGATTTTGCGATCGCGCGCGATGCGTTCCATGCCGGCGACGCCGCGCGGTTGGACAGGATTGCGCCTCGCCTCAAAGGCCATTTGCTCGAGTCGTACGTGGAATACTGGCAGCTCCGCCTGAAGCTGGACGATGCCGATCCAGAACGCGTCCGGAGCTTCCTGACACGCCGCGAGGGCGGCCCGCTTGCCGATCGCCTGCGCGGCGAATGGCTGAAATCGTTGGCCAAGCGCGGGCAGTGGACGCTATTCGCCGCCGAATTTCCCAGGCGTTCCGGCGACGATACCGAGCTCGCCTGTTATGCGATCCAGTGGCAGCGCATCCGCGACGGGGACGCCGCGCTCGATCTGGCGCGGCCGCTGTGGTTCAGCGGGCAGGAGCAGCCGGAATCGTGCCAACCCTTGTTTGCCGCGCTCTTGACGCTCGGCAAGCTGACCTCGCAGGACGTGTGGATGCGCTTCCGCCAGGCGCACGAAGCGGGCAGCTTCCGGCTGGCGGTCCGGTTGTTGGACTGGCTGCCCGCGGACGAGCGGCCGGCGCAGCGAGACCTCGCCCGCGTCGAGCGTAATCCGGCGCAGGCGCTCGGCAAGGGTGATTTCCGCTGGTCCACCAAGAGCGGGCGCGAGCTTGCGCTCTACGCGCTCGATCGCGCCGCCCGAAGCGACGCCGCGTCGGCGCACGACGCCTGGACGCAGTGGCGCTTGCGCGTTCCTGAACCCGAGCGCCAGTACGGCAACCTGCTCGTCGCGTACAACGCGGCGCGCCAGTTGCTGCCGTCGGCGAATGCCTGGTATCGCGACGCCGAGGGAGCATCACAAGACGAGCAACAACAAGCGTGGCGGGTACGCGCTGCGCTTCGTTCGCTCGCCTGGGACGACGTGGCGCGCGCGATCGACGCGATGCCCGAAGCGCAGGCGCAGGATCCCGCGTGGCGCTATTGGAAAGCGCGCGCTCTCTCGGTTGCGGGCAAGGGCGAGGATGCGACCAGGCTCTACGGCAGCCTTGCGACCGAGCAACACTTTTACGGATTTCTGGCTGCCGAAGCGCTCGGCGCTGCGGTCATGCCGGTAAGCGAGCCGCTGCCGGCGGATGCGTCCGCGCTCGCGGCGTTCGGCGCGAGGGACGAAGTGCAGCGCGTCATCCGGCTGACCGCGCTCGATCTGCGCCCCGAAGCGCAGCGCGAATGGCTGTATGTCGTGCGAGCGCAGGACGACGACACGCTGCTCCTTGCCGCCGAGGTTGCGCGCCGCAACGGCTTGTACGACCGGTCGATCAACACGGCAGAACGCACCCAGAGGCGGCACGATTTTTCGCTTCGCTATCCGACGCCGTACCGGACGGAGATCGGCGCAGCAGCGCGCGACTATCAGATCGATGAAGCATGGGCATTCGGCCTTGCGCGACAGGAAAGCCGTTTCGTCGCCGACATCATGTCCGCCGCCGGCGCGGTGGGATTGATGCAGCTCATGCCCGCGACGGCGCGTTGGGTCGCGCGCCAGATCGGGCGCGCGGATTATAGCGCCAGCTCGCTCGATCAGCCGGAGCTCAATGCGCAAATGGGCAACTATTATCTTCGCCATGTTCTCGATCGGCTCGACGGCATGCCGGTGCTCGCGACCGCGGCGTATAATGCCGGCCCCGGGCGCGCTCAAGCTTGGCGCGGCGCGGCGCCCATGGAAGGCGCGATCTACGCCGAAACCATCCCGTTCAACGAAACGCGCGACTACGTGAAAAAAGTCCTGGCCAATGCGATGTTCTATCAGGCGCAGCTCGGACTTCCGTACGTCGCGCTGCGCGAGCGCCTCGGCGTGGTCACCCCCAGAGGCGCGAACGGCGCATTGGGCGAGGTTGCGGCGATTCCCCCGGGAGATCATCGCCCGAAAGACGCGCCATGAGCGCCATGGAGGACAGGGCGACGCTGGTGCTCGGCGGCAGCGGTTTCGTCGGCAGGCACCTGGTTGCGCGCCTGGTCTCCGCCGGACGGCGAGTCATCGTGCCGACCCGGCAACGCGAGCGCGCCAAGCATCTGATCCTGCTGCCGACCGTCGATGTCGTCGAGGTCGATGTACATGATGAAGCGGTGCTCGCGGGGCTGGCGCGGCGTGCATCGGTGGTCGTCAACCTGGTCGGCATCCTGAACGAGCGGCGTCGCGGCGAGTTCGACCGTGTTCACGTCGACTTGGCGCGGAAGCTCGTCGCCGCCTGCGGCGCGGCGGACGTGTCGCGCCTGCTTCACATGAGCGCGCTCAACGCCGACCCGAACGGGCCGAGTCGATATCTGCGGACCAAGGGCGAAGCCGAGGCGATCGTCGCGTCCTCGGGGCTTGCATGGACGATTTTCCGGCCATCGGTGATCTTCGGCCGGGAGGATTCGTTTCTCAACCTCTTCGCCAAGCTCGAGCGGATGATGCCCGTCCTGCCGCTGGGATCTTCCGGCGCGCGGTTTCAGCCGGTGTTTGTCGGCGATGTCGCGCGGGCCTTCGAAGCGGTGACTGACGATGACACAGCGTGGCAGCGGCGTTACGACCTGTGCGGGCCCAAGGTCTATACGCTGCGCGAGCTGGTCGCCTATGTCGGAGAGCTGACCGGATACAAGCGTCCGATCCTGCCGCTCGGACGCAGCCTGTCGAAGCTGCAGGCACGCGTGCTGGAGTGGCTTCCCGGCCCGTTGATGAGCCGTGACAACCTGGCTTCGATGGAGCGCGACAACGTTTGCGAGGGTGGCAGTTCCTGGAACTTCGGGTTTCCGCCCACCGCGCTGGAAGCGGTCGCGCCGGGCTACCTGGCGACCAACGCGATCAAGAGCCGCTACGACGAGTTTCGCGCGCAGAGCGGTCGCTGAAAACGCGTGTGGACCGTGACGTCCACATGAAGCGTCGCCCGCGTCCACATTCATGAAAATTTATCGCGTGGGGGGCGCGGTCCGCGACGAGCTCCTCGGACGCGGAATCGCGGATCGAGACTACCTGGTCGTGGGCGCGACGCCGGAGGAGATGCTCGCGCAGGGATATCGCCCGGTCGGCCGCGACTTCCCCGTGTTTCTGCACCCGCAATCGGGAGAGGAATACGCGCTGGCGCGCACCGAGCGCAAGAGCGGGCGCGGCTATCACGGCTTTAGCTTTCATGTCGCGCCCGATGTGACGCTTGAGGAAGATCTCGGCCGCCGCGACCTGACCATCAATGCCATGGCGCGCGATGCCGAGGGAACGCTGATCGATCCGTACGGCGGCGAGCGCGACCTCGCTGCGGGCATTCTGCGCCACGTAAGCCCGGCGTTCGCCGAAGACCCACTGCGCGTGCTTCGTGTCGCGCGATTCGCGGCGCGGTTCGGCTTCGCGGTCGCGCCGGAGACCGAGGCGCTGATGCGCTCGATTGCCGCCGGCGGGGAGATCGCGACGCTGGCGCCCGAACGGGTGTGGCAGGAGCTCTCGCGCGCGCTGATGGAGCCGCATCCCTCGCGTTTCTTCGTCGTGCTGCGCTCCTGCGGGGCACTCAAGCAATTGCTGCCCGAGGTCGACGCACTGTTCGGCGTGCCGCAGCCGGTGCCGCATCATCCCGAACTCGACACCGGTGTGCATCTGCTGCAGGCGCTGGATTACTCCGCTGCCGCTGGCGATGCGCTTCCGGTGCGCTACGCGGTGCTCACCCACGACCTGGGCAAGGGTGCGACAGCGCGCGCGGATTGGCCGCGACACATCGCGCATGAGCAGAAAGGCGTTCAGCTGGTGGAAGCGATGAGCGAGCGGCTGCGCGCTCCTGCCGATTGTCGCGAGCTGGCGGTGCTCACCGCCCGCTATCACGGTACCGTACACCGGGCTTCCGAGTTGCGGCCTGCCACGCTCGTCGATCTGCTGCTGGCAACCGACGCCTTGCGCCGTCCGGAACGCCTCGCGGGGCTATTGCGGGCGTGCGCCGCCGATGCGCTGTCGCGACCGGGCCGATCCGGCGCGAGCTACGCACCGGCGCAATGGCTGAATTCGGCGCTGGCGGTGGTGAAGGCCGTCGACGCGGGTGCGATTGCGCGAGACAACCCCGACCCGTTGCATCTGCCTGCAAAGATCCGCGA
>DATMNH010000221.1:0-11104 GCA_035568975.1 Casimicrobiaceae bacterium | reverse complement strand
GAAATAAAGACAGGTCGCTGGCGCTGGCATGGCCATAGGGATCATCGACCGCGACGAGATCGAATTCCGGATTCGGCGGGATACCGATGCCGACGCGGATCAAGCCTTTGCTGAGCAGCATGCTGTAAGCGCTACGGCGCGATTCGACGGTGGAGACATCGGCTTCGGGGGAGTTCGAGCCGTCATTGGTGCGGAAAATGGGATCGGTGCCCCCCGTGGCGTCGAAACGCGCCTGGATATTCTCCGGCGTGACCGTCCACCCGATGCTCGGCTGGTGACAGCTCACGCAAGCACGGCCGTTGCTGCCCAGGCTCTGAAAAAACGGCCCCTGCAAATCAACCTTGCCAACGGTGCTATAAGTCGCGGCGATTCCGGTGGCATTGGGAAAAGGCACCATGTTGAGAAGAAACGATTGTTCGCCCGCGGCACCGGGTGCGCTGACAATAAGCAGTCCGGCAAGCACGGTCCAAAGATGACGATGCTGGAATCGGCGATTCATGATGCACCTCCCGGCAAGAATAGCGTTCGATTTCGTGCTGCCCGCACTCAGCTCGTAATTGCTGTCGTGCATTGCGTGGATTTACTCAACATGGCGCGCCTTCACCGACGGGTTTCCTTGGCGCGTAAAGCGCCGCCCACGCGGCTTACGGAAAATTCCCGTCAAGCGGGTTCGCGGTGCATAGGCGGCGATGGCTTGAACCAACCGAGCCCATCCACCGCGCTTCCGCGTCGTCGACGAACGGTGCAGGGACTCGATTCTGGCTGCGAGTTGCACGGACAACGGCATGGCGGACTCGAGGATCATCCGGCGTCGCGCATACGACGTGAATGGCGTGCCGCAGTTGAAGCGGAACCAGGTGACCGCGTCGATAAGCTCTCCATCACCGTCGATGAAATCGGCGACCCAGAGCGCATCCTTGCGCAGGTAGATCGCCACTTCACGCCGCTCGCTCCAACGCAAAAGCTGGCCTTGAATCGCAGTTGCGAATCGGTTCCCAGGATCGAGGTCCAGGCCGGTCTCATTGGAGGCCCGGCCGGATACGACTGAAGTCTTGTTGGTCACAGACAGCCTCTTCAAGCGTTGGGTTGGTTCTATCGGAGTTCGCGAATGCTAGAAAGTCGCTATCGGATCTTCGATCTTGGTCGCCTGATTCACGTAGCCACTGGGAAAATAGTCGACATCCGGTCGCGGGGCGGTGGCCGTCGCGGGTGCTGTAGGCACGCCGGCCGTTGCCACGCCTGGTTGCGAATCCAAGTTCTGAATTGCAGGTTCCGAACTCACCACCTGACTTTCCAGCGCAAACTGTGCGATCGCGTTCAATAATGATGGTGGCGCCGAATGTTCGGCTAGCACGACGACGACATAGCCGACGGACGCCAGACCGAGCAGCGCGAGCGTGGCTTTCAGCGTCGGTGCGATATTGTGTCGGCCAGGGTTATGGCGCGTCTTAGGTATTGCCATGATGACCTCCTTGATTGCGAAGTAGTCCGTTAACCATCGATTCACGCACGCTCGTGACATCGCCGTGATTGCCGCTCCAATGGCCGGAACAGTCGCATGAGGAATCGGCAATGTTGTTCGCGAATATTCGGTGCAGAGCCTTTCGTGGACGGTGAACTTGCGAGCGATGCGTGGATCGAATCTTCAATCTCCAGCGCAGAGGAGTCATGAAGAAACCCTTAAGAATCCATAAAAGTTGGCCTATTCGGGTTCGCTTATGGGTAGACGTGCCCTAGGACCTTCGAATGCCGCGTTGACTTTTGTATCGGTTGCTTCTCTGGGAGCGATCCTGGTTTGACCAAGATCTATGAAATCGGGCCGTACCGGCTTGATGCCGAGGCGGCGGTGCTCACCCAAGCGGGGGTTCCGGTGGCGCTGGGTTCGCGCGCGGTGGCCGTTCTAACGACGCTCGTCGAGCGAAGCAACGAGTATGTGCAGAAGGGCGCAATCATGGACGCCGCGTGGCCCGGCGTCGTTGTCGAGGAAAGCAATCTTGCGGTGCAAATTTCGGCGATCCGTCGCGTGCTGGCGCAGGCACCCGGAGGCGAACATTGGATCGAGACGCTGGCAAGGCGGGGTTATCGGTTTGTGGGGCCGGCCACCGAATTGCGGGACGAGGGATCGACACACGCGGCGTCGGAACACAGGCGCTCGAACCTTCCCGAGCCTCTGACGTCGTTCGTAGGCCGCGAACGAGAACTGGTGGAGATCAAGCGGCTGCTGCCCGGAGCCCGGCTGGTGACGCTCGTCGGCATGGGTGGCATCGGCAAGACGCGGCTCGCGCTGCAGGTCGCGGCTGAAGTGCTCGACGCCTATCGCGATGGTGTCTGGCTCATCGAGCTCGCCTCTATCGCCGATCCGGTCCTGGTGCCAACGGCGGCGGCACAGGTACTCGGCGTGCAGCAAAGAGCCGGCACATCCATGACCACTGTATTGGGTGAACATCTCAGGGCACACCAGACACTGTTGGTGCTGGATAACTGCGAGCACTTGGCGGACGCGTGCGCCACGCTGGCCGATGCCATCCTCCGCAGGGCCTCGCAAGCGATGATCATCGCGACCAGCCGCGAGCCGTTACAGGTCGCGGGTGAACAGATCTACGCGCTGCACTCGTTGTCGCTGCCGGATCGGATGGCGAGCGCGGACGCGATTGGTCGCTCTGAAGCGGTTCAACTGTTCGTCGAGCGCGCACGACGCCAGCAACCCGACTTCGACTCGACGGGGGCCCGCACTTCGGCTATTGCCGAGCTTTGCATTCACCTCGACGGCATCCCGCTCGCGCTGGAGCTGGCAGCGGCACGCATTCGGTCGTTCTCGGTCGAGCAGATCCTCGCGCGGATCGACGACCGCTTCAGGCTGCTCACGCATGGATCGCGCGCGGCTCTGCCACGGCAGCAGACGCTGCGCGCCACCCTCGATTGGAGCTACGATTTGCTCGCGGAGGACGAGCGGGTGCTGCTGCGGCGTCTGGCCGTGTTTCCGGGTAGCTTCTCGCTCGAGGCGGCATCGGCGGTCGCCTCCGACCCGACGATCGACGGCAATGCGGTGATCGACGCGTTGTCGCAACTCGTGGGGCGCTCGCTGGTGATCGCCGACACGAACGATTCCGGAGTCCGCTACCGTCTGTTGGAGACCACCCGCGCCTATGCGCTCGACAAGCTCGCCGAGGCGGAGGACGGCGGCGCGCTCAAGCGCCGGCACGCCCGATACTTTCGCAACCTGTTCGAGTGCGCCCC
The DNA here is from genome assembly GCA_035568975.1 of Casimicrobiaceae bacterium. Classification (GTDB taxonomy): domain Bacteria; phylum Pseudomonadota; class Gammaproteobacteria; order Burkholderiales; family Casimicrobiaceae; genus PALSA-1003. The sequence goes on along the minus strand of DATMNH010000221.1, from coordinate 7,867 downwards.
CGACGACTGGGAGCGCCTGCCCGACGCGGAGTGGCGTGCCCAATACCAGCCGGAGCTCGACAACGTCCGCGCAGCGCTCGACTGGGCGTTCGGCAGCGGCGGGGATCCCGCGATCGGCGTCGAGCTTTCCGGCGCCGCGGGCGAGCTGTGGTATTGGCTGGCACTGGAGCACGAGGGCCAACAGCGGCTCGAAGCGGCCGTCGCCAGTGTCGGATCGCAGACGTCCGAGTTGGACCAGGCGCGGCTGTGGCGTTGGCTGGGCGAGATGTGGGCGATGGAGCGGCCGACCCAGGCGGTGGTAGCCTACGAGCGCGCCATCGAGTTCCACCGCCGGGTGGGCGATGGGTCGGTGCCGGGCCATCTGTTCGTGTGGCTCGGCGAGCTGTTGACTCTCATGGGCCGGGTCGAACAAGCGGTCAGCGTTCTCGCAGAAGCCTTTTCCGCGCTGGAACGCAAGGGGACGCAAAAAACATGGGGCCATTATTTTCTCTTTTCCGGCTTCGTGAAGACGATGACGGGAGACCTCGCGGCTGCCCGGATCGATTACGAACGGGGCGTCTCGCTCGCCCGAAGCACGGGCGCTGAACGGTTGATGCTCGGCGGGCTCACTTTTCTTGCGGACCTAGCGTGGGAGGCAGGCGACCTCGACATGGCATTCGCGGGCTTTCGCGAAGCCGCCGCGCTCATACGCAATAGGGCGATGACACCGAAGGGTCTGCTCGGGTTGTGCCTCACCAATCTGGCAGGCATCCACACCGAACGGGGGGAGCTCGACGAAGCATTGGCCGCCGCGCGCGAGGGCCTGCCGTTGCGGAAGGAAGAGGGCTATTCGTGGGGCGCATTTGACCATCTTGCTCTGCGCGCTGCACTGGCGGGCAAGACGGCAAGTGCCGCCCGCCTCGCCGGCTACGCGGATGCCGCCTACGCAGCAAAGGCGACGCCGCGCCAAGCCAACGAGACACGCGCCCGCGATCGCCTGCAGACGCTGTTGCGCGAAACATCCGCTCCCGACGAACTCGAGCGCCTGCTTGCCGAAGGCGCGACGATGAGCGAGGAGGAAGCGGTCGAGTTGGCACTGGAAGACTGATGGTCGAATCCGCACGTCGCATCCGACACCTGCACAACGCCGATGACCGACCTGCCGCGGAGTGTATGCAGTGAGTGCAGTCTACGAGCTCGGGCCGTTCCGGCTCGACACCAAGACTGGCGTCCTTAGCAAAGGCGGGGAGCCAGTGGCGCTGGGCTCGCGCGCGGTGGCCGTTCTGGCCACGCTCGTCGAGCGAAGCGCCGAGTTTGTCCCGAAAGGCGCGATCATGGACGCCGCGTGGCCGGGCCTTATCGTCGAAGAAAGCAACCTCGCGGTGCAGATTTCAGCGATCCGTCGCGCGCTGGCGGATGCACCCGGAGGTGAGCGCTGGATCGAGACGCTGGCAAGGAGGGGATATCGGTTTGTCGGGCCCGTCACCGAAATCAGGGAACGGGAGCCGAAAGCGGTGGCAACCCGCGGCGAGCAGTCGAATCTGCCTGCACCCCTGACGTCATTCATCGGTCGCGAACGAGAGCTCGTCGAAATAAAGCGGCTGTTGCCAGCTAATCGCCTGGTGACGATTGTTGGCGTGGGTGGAATCGGCAAGACTCGACTCGCGCTGCAGGTCGCCGCCGAGGTAGTGGACGCATACCACGACGGGGTGTGGCTGGTCGAACTTGGTTCGATCAAGGACCCTTTGCTGGTGCCGGCGTCGGTCGCGCAGGTCCTCGGAGTCCAGGAAAGGGCAGGCAGGCCGGTCGCGGACACGCTCTGCGGGTACCTCAAGTCGCGCCAGTTGTTGCTGATTCTTGACAACTGCGAGCATCTGTTGGACGCATGTACGCGGCTGGCGGATGCTGTCTTGCGTGGCACGCGCGAAGTCACGATCGTCGTCACGAGCCGCGAACCTTTCCAGCTGGCGGGTGAGCAGACCTACCCGCTGCCGCCGCTTTCACTGCCCGATCCATCGGCAGGAACGGAGGCAATGGCGCGCTCGGAGGCGGTCCAGCTGCTCGTCGAGCGGGTCAAGCGCCAGCTTCCCGACTTCGAATTGACGGCAACCCGGGCGCCCGCGATAGCTCAGCTATGCATTCACCTCGACGGCATCCCCCTGGCGCTCGAGTTGGCGGCCGCACGCGTCCGATCGCTGTCGATCGAGCAGATCAACGCGCGTTTGAATGACCGCTTCAAGCTGCTTACCGGCGGAAGCCGGACGGCGTTGCCACGCCAGCAGACGCTGCGCGCCACACTCGACTGGAGCTACGATCTGCTCGCGGAAGACGAGCGTCGCGTGTTGCGACGGCTCTCGATTTTTCCCAGCAGTTTCACTCTCGAAGCTGCCTCGGCGGTCAGCTCCGACGATGCGCTCGACGAATTCGCCGTGATCGACCTGCTCTCGCAGCTCGTCGCTCGTTCGCTGATCGTGGCGGACACCACCGATCGCGGCGGACGATACCGCTTTCTCGAGACCACCCGTGCCTATGCGCTGGAGAAACTCGCCGAAACTGAAGAGGTAGATGCAATGCGAGGCCGCCATGCGCAGTACTTCCGCGATCGTTTCGAGCACGCTTACGACGAATGGTCGCGCATGTCAGATGCAGAGTGGCGTGCCGTCTACCTGCCGGAGCTCGACAACGTTCGAGTGGCACTCGACTGGGCGCTTGGCGCTGCCGGGGATCCGGCAGTCGGCATCTCTCTTGCCGGTGCCTCGGGTTCGCTGTGGCAGATCCTGTGGCTCTGGGACGAGGGAGCCACATGGCTCGAGGCCGCAATCGCGTGCGTCGGAGCGCAGACACGGCTGACTGATCAGGCACGGCTGTGGTTCTGCCTGGGGATTCTGCAGACGTATAGCGCGCCAATACGCGCTATGGCCGCCTTGGAGCGAGCCGTTGACCTGTACCGTCGGGCGAGTGACCCTTCAGGGCTGGGTCCGTCGCTTCGCCTCCTTGGCCGCGAGCGAGTTTTCACGGGACAATTCGAGCAGGCGACGCTCGATCTTGCGGAAGCGTTCCCCTTGCTGGAGCGAGACGGCCTGCCGAGGCAACTCGCCGGCTATTTCGGGGATTTGGGTGCCCTCAACATGCTGACCGGCGACTTGACCGGTGCCCGTATGAACTTCGAGAGGGCCGACACCATCTTCCGCGACATCGGGGCCGAGTCCGCACGTCTGGTCATGCTGCTGAATCTCGGAGACATGACTTGGATGCTCGGCGATCTTGATGCTGCGACGGTCCGCTTTTGCGAAGCGGCCGAGCTAATAAGGCGGATGCCCTTCATAAGGAGGGACAGGCTCGGAGTCTGTCTTACCAACCTGGCGGGAGTGCACATCGAACGCGGGGATCTCGATAAAGCACTCGTCGCCGCACGCGAAGGCCTGCCGCTGTGCAAGGAGGCTGGTTCCACCTGGAACACCCTCGATCACCTTGCATTGCGGGCAGCGCTCGTGGGCAAGGTTGCAGACGCCGCTCGTCTAGCCGGCTATATGGATTCCACATTTGCGGCCAAGGGGCAACCGCGCCAACCCAATGAGGCGCGCGCCCGCGATCGCCTGCGCACGCTGTTGCAGGAAACACTCACCGCCGGCGAGCTTCAGCGCCTGCTCGCCGAGGGCGCCAAGATGACTGAAGATGAGGCATGTTCGTTGGCGCTGGAGGAATAGCTGTTCGTCGGTGCTTGCCGATGCAACGCAAACATCAAGAGGCGATCTCGCGCCAGTCGATCGAGGCGCGCGCGCGCAAACGACTGGAGTCGTTGCTGCGCGAGAAACTCGCCCCTGACGAGCTCGAGCGCCTTGTCGCCGAAGGCGCGAAAATGAGCGAACACGAAGTCTGCCGGATGGCGCTGGAGGAGTGATCGCATGAAGAGCGCGTGGACCTGGGCCCTGCTTGCGCCTCCGCTGGCGGTAGCGCTGATCTTCTTCGTCGGGCCGCTCGTCTATCTCTTCTATGTCAGCGTCCATGCCGCATCGCCAAGCGAGCTCTATGGCGACGTGCTCACGCTGCAGAATTACGGCTCCATCTTAGGCGACTCGTTCTATCTCCGGATCATTCAGCGCACCCTCGGCACTGCGGCGGTGATCCTCGGTTTGTGCCTGGTCATCGGCTATCCGGTCGCCTACTTCGTCGCCCTGTTGCCCTCGCGGCGACGCATGATCGTGCTGCTGCTCCTGTTGTTCCCGCTGATGGTCAGCAACGTGGTGCGCGCCTATGGCTGGGTCGCCATCCTCGGGCGCCGCGGCGTCATCAACACGGGACTGCGCGACTTGGGTCTGATCGACGTTCCGCTCGATCTCCTTTACAGCACCGAAGCGGTGGTGGTCGGGCTGATGACGATTCTCTTGCCCTACATGGTGATTTCGATCGCCAACACGCTGTCGGGGCTGGACCCGCGCTACGAAGAGGCGGCCCAGTCTCTGGGCGCGGGGCCGATACGCACTTTCGTTCACGTGACCTTGCCGCTCTCGACCCCCGGCGTCGCTTCCGGAATGCTGCTCGTGTTTCTGCTGACGCTTTCCGCCTATGTGACGATTACCTTGTTGGGCGGGCCGCGATCGAAGCTGCTGGTGAGCATGATCTACGACAGCGTGGTGTCCTTTCAATGGCCCCGCGCCGCGGCGCTGGCCTTCATCCTGCTCGCCATTGCGTTGGCGCTGACCGGCATCATCATGGCCGTGCTGCGCCCGGCCCGCGTTCAGGGAACCGGACGATGAAGTCATCTTTTTCTCCGGGACGCGCGCTTCGCGGCAGCGCAACCGTCCTCGCTTTTCTGCTCATCCTCGCGCCGATACTGGTGGTCGTCGTGGCCGCGTTTTCGCCGACCGATTATTTCGAGTTCCCGCCGCCGGGCCTGTCGCTGCGCTGGTTCGTCGAATTCTTCCGCCTCGACAACATGCGTAACGCTTTTGTATTGAGCCTTGAGCTGGCGCTGCTTTCGGCCACGGTCGCCACCGTGCTCGGCACGCTGGGAGCATTATTTCTGGCGCGTCGCCACGGCGTGATCGCCGGCCTATTGCAATCGCTGTTCCTGGCGCCGCTGGTGTTTCCGACGATCATCTTGGGACTCGCGCTGCTGCTGCTCTACAAGACTGTCGGCATGCCGGTGTTTCCGGGGCTGCTGCTGGCGCATTGCGTGATCGGCATGCCGTATTGCTTTCGTACTGTGCTCGCGAGCGTGCAGGCGCTCGATCCGTCGCTGGAAGAAGCCGGACAGAGCCTCGGTGCGGGGCCGGCCAGGACGCTATTCCTGATCACCCTGCCGTTGATCTGGCCGGGCGTTCTCTCGGGCTGGCTGTTCGCGTTCGTGGTGTCGTTCGGTGAATTGAATACGGCGCTATTCCTGAGCGGCCCGGGATTGACCACGCTGCCGATCGAGATCTTCAGTTATCTTCAGTTCCAGGGAAGCCAGCTCGTGATCGCCGCGGCCTCGACCCTGCAGATCGCACTGATCATCGTGATGGTGGCCGGGATCGAGCGCGTCGTCGGCCTCGGGCGCATCATCCGCTCGCGCTGAAGCCGTCCGGGTCGCAAATATTCGGTCAGCTAGCTTTTGGCCGGAGACGGACGTGAATATTCTTCTCCTGCGTGAATGACAGCATCTCGCCGAGACATTCCTCGCGCCCGAAACCCGACTGCTTGACGCCGCCGAAGGGCGCGCCGAGAAAATGCTTGCCGACTTCGTTGATCCATACGTAGCCCGCCTGCACCTTCGTCGCCGCGCGATGCGCGGTGGAAAGCTCGTTGGTCCAGATCGAGCAGGTGAGCCCGTATTCGACTGCGTTCACTTCGTCCATCATGCGGGCCTCGTCGGTCCATTTGAGGATGGCCAGTACGGGACCGAAGATTTCCTCGCGAGCGATCTTCATTGCCGACGTTACGTCGGCGAAGACGGTGGGCTCGACAAAGAACCCTCCGCCCAGTGCGGGATCGGCAGGCCGCTTGCCGCCATGGAGCAGGCGCGCCCCGTCCTGTTTGCCGGCTTCGATGTAGTTCAGCACGCGATCGAGCTGAGCCGCGCTCACGATCGCGCCCATGGTCGTCGCGGGGTCGGTAGCAAGGCCTGGCTTGAATGCGGCGACGCGGGATTTGATGCGATCGAGGACCGCTTCGTAGATGTCGGCGTGAACGAAAGCGCGGCTCGTCGAGCCGCACGATTGGCCGCACCAGGTGAAGTTCATACCGCCGACCGCTGCCGCCGCGACCTCGTCGGGATCGGCGTCGGCATACGCGATCAGCGCGTTCTTGCCGCCGAGCTCCAGCAACAGCGGCTTCACGGTCTCGCTTGCCGCGCGCATCACCGCGCGGCCCGCGGCCACGCTGCCGATGATCGCCACCATGCCGACGCCCGGATGCGACGCCAAAGCCGCGCCTGTCTCGCGGTTGCCGGGCACGACGTTGAAGACTCCCGCGGGGAGCAGACCGTCGATCAGCTCGGCCAGACGCAGCGCCGACAACGGCGCCTGATCGGGCGGCTTCATCACGATCGCATTGCCGGCGGCAAGCGGTGCCGCCGATTTGCCTGCGGCAAACATGAACGGGTGGTTGAACGGCACGATGCGCGCCACGACGCCCACCGGCTCGCGCACCGAGAAGTTGACGACGTCGGGTCCCATCGGAATCGACGCGCCCTTGATCTCGGTGACCAGCCCGGCGAAAAAATCGAGCTGAGCGGCGGCAACCATCGCGTCGCTGGTCATTTCGCGTACCGGATTGCCGCAGTTGGCGGCATCGATCATCGCCAGCTCGGCCGCGTTCTGCCGCAATACTTCGGCGATGCGCCTTAGCACGCGCGCCCGCTCCAGGGGCGGGACCGCTCGCCATTCGGCAAAGCCACGGGTGGCTGCGGCGACGGCCGCGTCGACATCGGCCGCATTGCCGACCGCGACATGCGCAAGCGGCTGGCCGGTGCTCGGATTCAAGGTCTCTTCGAATCGATCCGAGGAGGGCTCATGCCAGGCGCCGCCGTAATACAGGGTGCGGTGGCCGGGAAGATGCAGCGCGTTGTTTGCAGCGGAAAGAGACGATGTCATCGATGCCACATTGCGTAAGGGAAGAGGGTAGTTATCGTCCGAATTCCATTAGCGAGCGTTGACAGAATGCGCGACGCTCACATCCTTGATATCGTCATTCCCGCGGAGGCGCGAATCCATTGGTTTTTGGGGTCGCAAAATGGATCCCCGCCTTCGCGGGGATGACGTGAGTTGGGCGGGAGTCCATTGGTTTTTGACGGACAAAATGGATCCCCGCCTTCGCGGGGATGACGTGAGTTGAGGGCCGTCGCTCATTTCGGTAGTTCTCAGGCTGATCGATTTCGCGCAGCGGTCCTGCTCAGCCGTCCAATCAGCGCATTGGCGCCGATAGCGAGTACGAACAACACGATCAGCAGCGCGTACATTTTCGGCATGTCGAAGGTCGAATAGGCCTGGATGATCAGGTAACCCATGCCACGGTTCGACAGCTTGGTCTCGGCCAGCAAGGTGCCGATGATCGCCACGCCGAGGCCGAGCCTCACGCCATTCACAACCGGATCCCGCATCGCGGGAAGATAGATCTTCGATACCATTTGCCACGTCGTCGCACGAAAACTTCTTCCGACGAGAATCAGCACGCGGTCGATCTGCCGCATGCCCGAAGCGGCACTGATGGCAATCGGGAAGAAGCAGGACACCACGCCCATCGCGATCTTGGAGCCAGAGCCCACGCCGAACCACATGATCATGACCGGAAAAAAAATGATCTTCGGTGTCGGTCCGAGGTAGTAGATCAACGATTCGTACGCGCGCGACAAGAACCGGTTGGCGCCGAGAAGAATGCCCGTCGCCAGTCCGCAAACTCCGCCGATGAG
>DATMNH010000220.1:0-7118 GCA_035568975.1 Casimicrobiaceae bacterium | reverse complement strand
GAACAGTTCGCGACGTGGCGCGCCGGCGGTCCGCCGATGGAGACGCGGGTCGAGGAGAACCTTCAGGCATCCGCGCTCGTCTTCTGCGCGATCGAAAGCCAGCGCAGAGGCGTCACCGTGAAAGTTCAGGACTTTATCAAGGCCACCGGCGCCGCGATCGCGGCGGCATGGCAGGATTCCGAAGGGATCGACAATGGAAATGAGAAATCTCGGGCGTTCGGGGCGTATCGCTGGTCGGCCTGGGTTGCAACAACTTCGGTGGCCGCATCGATCTCGAGGCGACGCGCCGGGTGGTCCACCCCGCGCTCGATGCAGGCATCACCTTGTTCGATACCGCCGACAGCTATGGCAACCGCGCTGCCTCGGAAACCATGCTTGGCGAAACGCTGGGCAACCGGCGCAAGGATCTTCTAATACGCCGACGCTGGAGGAGTCCGGGCTCCCCGTGAGTGTGGTCGTCTGGTACGGGATCCTCGCTCCAGCCAATACGCCGCAGCCAATCCTCGTGCGCCTGCGCAAGGAGATCGGCGGGATGCTGACGGATCCGCAAGTCGTGCAGAAACTGAACACGCTCGGCTATCAGGTTTCGTACCTTGCTGGCGGCGAGTTCAAGGATTTCGTCCTCAAGGATTACGAGCAGTGGAAAAGCGTTGCCAAATCCGCCAACATCGTGGTGGAGTGAATTCGAGGCCATGCGATGAACACGGACAAGAGTGGTACCCCGGTTTGGTTCATCACCGGATGCTCGAGCGGATTCGGCAGGGCGCTGGCAGAACGCGTGCTGCAACACGGCCATCGGTGCGTAGCGACCGCGCGCAATCCGGCGCATATCGCGGACCTCGTCCCCGCCCACCCCAACACGGCGTTGGCTCTCGCACTGGATGTCACCGACGACAGGCAACGGCACGACGCCGTCGCCCGGGCCGAGGAAGCCTTCGGCAGCATCGACGTGCTGGTCAACAATGCGGGACACGGTTACTCCGCGGCGATCGAGGAAGGCGAGGAGGGTGGCATCCGCAAGATGTTCGAGACCAACTTCTTCGCGCTCGCGGCGATGACGCGCCTGGTCCTTCCCAGGATGCGATCACGCGGAAGAGGGCACATCGTCAATATCTCATCGGTCGGCGGCCTGGTCGGCAACCCGGCTTCCGGCTACTACTGCGCAACCAAGTTCGCGGTCGAAGGTTTGTCGCAGGCGCTCGCCAAGGAGGTCGCCCCGCTGGGCATCCGCGTCACGCTGATCGAGCCTGGGCCTTTTCGAACCGACTTTCAAGGACGGTCGATGACGACGGTTGCGAAACCGATCGACGCCTACGCCCCAACAGCAGGCGCTCGCCGGGCGCAGCTTCGAGAAAGCAGCGGCAAGCAGGCGGGCGATCCGGCGCGCGCGGCGGATGCCATCATTAACGTTGTCGAATCCGCCGACCCGCCGCTTCATCTCGTGCTGGGCAAGATAGGCGTGAAGCGCGTGCGCGAGGAATTGCGCGGAGTCCTCCAGGCTATCGACGCTTGGGAAGCCGTATCGCTGGCGACCGACTTTCCAGAAACCTCATCGAACATCAGCCCGTGAAGGATGATATGGAGGATCCAATCCGCGTCGGTATCGTGGGCGCCGACGCCTCGGGGCAAGGATGGGCGCCGCTGTCGCACTTGCCGGCGCTCAAGATGCTGCCTGAGTACGAAATCGCGGCGGTCTGCACGGCCCACGCTGATACGGCGGCCGCAGCAGCCGCGAAATACGGCGTCAAGCGCGCGTTTCACGATTACAACGCGATGGTGCGCGAGCCTGACATCGACCTCGTCTCCGTCGTCGTGAAGGTGCCGGTCCACCACGAGGTCGTGGTCGCAGCGCTGAACGCAGGCAAGAACGTCTACTGCGAATGGCCACTCGGCGCGAATCTGGCCGAGGCGCAAGCGATGGCGAAAATTGCGCAACGGAAAGGCGTTCGCGCCATGGTGGGCCTGCAGGCGCGCGGCGATCCAACGGTCCGCTATCTGCGTCAGCTGATCGCCGATGGCTATGTCGGTGACGTTCTGGCGGTCAACATGACCATGTTCACCGGCGGCGTGCTCGAGCGTCCCAAATCGCGGCTGTGGGACCGTGACCGGACGAAGGGTGTGTCGGCCCTTACGGTTCGCGGCATCCACACCATGGAAAGCCGGACGATATCGCTTGCTTAAAGCAAAGCCGATGGAGCTGTGTCAGCCGCCGCGCGCGGTGATCCACAAACCCAAGCTTCGCGTGCCGCCATTGTCGTGCGATTGCCACGCTCATATTCTCGGACCGCCGTCGCGGTTTCCGTACGAAGGGTACATGCCCGACGACGGGGACCTGCTCGATCAGCTTTAAAAAAGGTCCCGTCATCCATCTTGCTTCGCGGCGAACGAGGCGTTTTGGTCCGGTACCGTCGGAGGCGGCAGCATCAGCGGGTCGCGGAATTGGACAATGTGTTGGACGCCATCGCCGTCCAGGACCTCCAGGCTGACCAATCCCGTGGTCTCTTCGTCGATATAGATCTCCCTCGGCTTGCGAACGATGTGATCCACATCCTGGAGGGCGATTTCGATGACGTCGCTCTTGGGATCATAGACGATGCCAAACAGTGGCAACCATTTTGCTTCGACCTATGCGCCAAGCGCCAGCGATTGAACGTCGATTTCCGCACGCTTGCCGATGAGGCGTTTCGACATTCGGTCGAAAAATGGACGCCATTTTGCCTTTCGAGCTTTACCAAAGCCATGGGTAACCTCCGCAGTCGTGCGGGGGTGAGATCACCCCCATTTCCAGCAACAGGAGCCGCGTGGGCGGCATTTGCGTGCCGCTGACGAGTTTAACGCTCCCAATGCCCCGGGCGGAAGTGCCAGCGCCCGCCGTCCTCGTCCCAATGTGTGGCGACGTAGCCGATTTTCCGGAAATGCGACCGCGACACCACTCCGCGCACCGGTCGATTTATTGTCCGTTCGGTGGCTTACATAGTTCGTCGGCCGATCGTGGTCGCTAAGAAGTTGGTAGCCGATGTTGATCCATGCCCGCCCGCCGCGCGGTTTGCGCCCGATCCGTGGGGCATGCGCCGGATTTGTCCGCTCGCCGGGCAAACGCAGCGTGCGCTGCCGAACAGACTGCGAACATGAAGGCGTCCATCCTAGGGTCAGGTTTCGAAACGCATCGCACGGGCATCCCGCTTGTGCCTTGCGGAGTTGGCTTGTCGTCGAGATCGGACCGGCTGCGGATAACGTTTCAGCCAGCCCGTTGTAGAAGCCACGTCGGCCAACGACCGGGAACCGAACTAATGAAAGGTGTATTCCATGCTCTATACGATCGCGGTTGTTCTTCTCATATTGTGGCTCCTTGGGCTCGTGAGTTCCTACACTTTGGGCGGTTTTATCCACATTCTTCTGGTGGTTGCCGTCATCATGATCCTGCTTAACCTCATCAGCGGGCGACGCGCGTTATGACGGGTTGGCCAATCCCCGGCGCTGGATTGGGTCGCGCCAGGGTTGCCATCATGCGCAGCGCTAACGACGTCTAACAACATGCAACGGTTACGGAGATTCGAATGAACAAGAACCAGATCGAAGGAAGCGTCAAGGATCTCACGGGCAAGGTACAGCAAGGAGTTGCCCGAGCGACCGGCAATGCGAGCAGGATTGACACCTTCGGGGCATCTGGTGAGGCCGAATCGGCCGACCCGGCGGACGAGACCGTTATCAATGGCGCGCCCTATGGTGCCCACAATACAATCCGAAGCGGCGCAGACAACCCCGCAATTCCCGCCGACGCTCCGGACGCCCGCATTGTGGAGGAAATAAGGCGTCGACAGAGATCGCTGGCACTGCGTTACGTCGTGGCGCTGCGAGCTCGTTAAGCGCCGACGTTCGGGCGCCACACGAGACTGCGCGTCGAGATCGATCCGTAGGCGGCTCGCGACCACCTGAACGTGGCCCTCGCGTGGCCGAATCGTGGCCAAAACGCGCAGATCGGCCGCTGTTGTTTGCAGCGCCGCGTTATGTCGACTACCGAACAGACTTCCGTTAGTAAACATTCCAAGATGCGATCTGGCGCTGGCGATCGCGTTGGTCGACGCCCGGTTGGAGCAAAGCGGCAAGCGCGCACGTTATCCAGAGATGCGTCATGGAAAGTCGAATGAATCAGGGACCGGGAGGCTCGGTCAATTCACGGCGCTTCGAGGCCTTACTCGACAAACTCGTCGCGGTAGAGATGGATCTCGAACCCGTTTGCGGGGTGGCCGGGGAGAGCGCGCCGGTTGTTGCATCAGTTGACGCAGTTGGGGACGCTTGCGACGTTCTGCGCGCCGCGATCGCGGACGTGCGCAATATCATTTGTCAAGTCAATGGCTTGACGGTACGGCCTGAAGCCGTGTTTGCATAGGATTAGTGACGGTCGGATGGGCCTTTGGTTGGGTGCGGCAAAAGCACGCGTTTGTCCGCCGCCGAGGCACGATCCTTGCTACTTACAGTCAGACCAATGACGATCCTATCTCTTTCGCTGCTCGCTTCCGGCTTGGTGCCGCTACCGCGGTGGGGCTATATCGTCGTGGCGCTGGCGCTGACGCATATCACCATTGTCTCAGTCACCGTCTACCTGCATCGAAGCCAGGCCCATCGCGGCCTCGACCTCCATCCGGCGATTGGCCATTTTTTCCGCTTCTGGCTGTGGCTGACCACGGGCATGGTGACCAAGGAGTGGGTAGCCATCCACCGCAAGCATCACGCAAAGGTCGAAACCGACGAAGATCCGCACAGCCCCCAGGCGCGTGGCATCGGGAAGGTCTTGCGGGAAGGCACCGAGCTTTACCGCGACGAGGCGCAAAATCTCGAAACGCTCGAAAAATATGGTCGCGGTACGCCCGACGACTGGATCGAGCGCAACATCTATTCGCGCTTTTCCTGGCACGGTATCGGTCTGATGCTGGTTGTCAATGTCGCGCTGTTCGGGCCGATGGGCCTGACGATCTGGGCCGTGCAGATGATGTGGATCCCGATTACGGCGGCCGGAATTGTGAATGGCATCGGTCACTACTGGGGTTATCGCAATTTCTCATGCAAGGATGCGAGCCGCAACATCGTGCCTTGGGGAATCCTGATTGGCGGCGAAGAGCTGCATAACAACCATCATGCATATGGGAGCTCGGCGAAGCTTTCATCGCGCTGGTATGAGTTCGACGTGGGCTGGATGTATATACGCGGGATGGAGATGCTTGGCCTCGCAACGGTTCGAAGAGTCGCGCCGCAGCTGAAGCTCGATCGCGCCAAGCTGGTCGCAGACCTGGAAACGCTGCAGTCGATCATCACGCACCGCTACGCCGTGGTGACCAGCTATGCACGGTCGCTCAAACAGGCGTACACCCTCGAAGTCGCTCGCCAGCGCGCGAGAGTACGCCGCGGCGAGTGTACGCTCGACATGCCTAGCTTCCGGCGCTTGCGACTATGGTTTCAGACGGACGAGAGCGCCTTGGCCGAAAGCGATCGCGCACGGCTTGCTTCAACCCTGGAGCAATGCACGGCGCTGAAAACCATCTATGCCATGGGGCGCGACCTGGCCGCGCTTTGGGAACGCTCCACCGAGTCGCGCGAGGAGCTTCTGGCGCGTCTTCAGGATTGGTGCCATCGGGCGGAGGCGAGCAATATCGTCGCCTTGCAGAGCTTTTCACGGCGCCTGCGGAGCTACGCGTAACCCGATTTACGTGACGATGGATGCCAGGCTGACTCTAAGCCCGCGCGCCGTAAGGAGCCTGCTCGGTCAGTCGTCGCGTTTGCAGCCGCCGCTGGATGGACTTGCGACAAGCGAGCGTTTCATTCCCAATAAGGCTTGCAGCCGAAGTAGGCGTGGACCTGCTTCGCCCAGCCCGGGTCGGCCATTCGCGGCAAATAGTCCCCATCGAGACTGGGCGCATCGATCAGTCGCTCAAGGTCGATATTGACGACGCAGCGCTGATAGACTCGATCGATGGTTATCGTCCTCCAGGGAATGGCAATTATTTTTTGACCCATCCCCAGGAAGCCTCCAACAGCCATAAGGGCGTAGGCGACGTGCCCGGAGTGGATGTCCAGGACGAGCTCCTCGATCTCACCCAGAAACTTGCCCACGGGGTCGTACACATTGTCGTGGTACAGGTCGGTTGTTGCCAGCAGAACGGCGTCGCGCCTGGGCCCCGGCCGGAGGTCGCACGTGGACATGCGCAGCGGCGGCAGCCGGTTGAGCGTCCCCACCAATTGGTCATCACGACTGAGCGAGCTTGAGCTTCCCATGGCATTCTCCCCGACGTTGAAGCCGTGCGTTGGCACTGCCGGCGGTACGCAAGCCGGCAAGTACCCCAAGCTAAAATTTATTCCGGACTCCGATACGCCGTCTGTGCGTTAGCGGACACAGAGGGATGGCTCCTTCGGTGCATCAGGCGCAAGCCTCCCAAGGGCCGCTGCCGGGCTTTGTACTTTGCCAGACAAAGAAGCCGCGAGATGGTGTAGGCTTTCGCGATGGCAGCCGACAAAGCGCGCCGCGGAGCCCGCAAAGCGTCGTCCATGGTCTCGAAGGGCAGGAGGCAGATACCTGTGGCTGGACGCCACAGCCCCCATCAGAATCATCTGCTCGCTGCCCTGCCGCCCAGCGACTACGAGCGGCTCGCATCCCACCTCGAACTGGTGCCCATGAGGCTTGGTGACGTCCTCTATGAATCCGGGGTCCAGTTGCGCTACGTCTATTTTCCCACCACGTCCATTCTTTCCCTGCTCTATGTCATGGAGGATGGCGCGTCGGCTGAGATTGCCATCGTAGGCAACGAGGGTATTCTAGGCATATCCCTGTTCATGGGCGGCGAGACCACGCCCAGCCGCGCGGTGGTGCAGAGCGCGGGGCACGCTTTCAGGCTCAAGGCCGCTTTGCTCAAGAACGAGTTCGGGCGTTTCGGTCCGACCATGCACCTCCTGCTGCGCTACACCCAGGCGCTGATCACCCAGATGTCGCAGACGGCCGTATGCAACCGGCATCATTCGGTCGACCAGCAATTGTGCCGGTGGCTGTTGCTGAGTCTGGATCGTCTGCAAACGAACGAGCTCTCCATGACCCAGGAATTGATCGCCAACATGCTGGGCGTGCGCCG
>DATMNH010000219.1:0-2279 GCA_035568975.1 Casimicrobiaceae bacterium | reverse complement strand
GGTATCGCCAGTGCCGACGACAGCAGCATTGGCCGATTCGGCGACTCGTCCGCGTACTTCGATACCCAGACGATCGACAAGTCGCCTTCGGCATGGCGGCAGAGCAATCCGAACGGTCAACCCCTGAGCTGGCACCAGTCGAATTCCGCCTGGGGCGTTCCCTGGAAACCGACCCCCGTTTTTGCGAAAGCTCCTTCGGATCCCACGTTCAAGCAGACTCATCCGAACGGATTGACCGGTAGCGAGCTGCAGGCGTTGTCATCGGAAGGCTCCGCTTGGCATTCGGCGCCCGTGAAAGCAACGTCGACGGCCTCGATCGAGAACGGCGCCAAGGAAACGTTCGCTGATCGCGCGGCGGCTTTCTTCCACGTCGCCAGGTAAGGCACGAACCAGCCGACCCCGGACCGTGACAGCGCCGGCACGCGCAGTTCCGGAAGTGCCACGGTCCGACTGGCGCCGGCTTCACAAGCACTCTCTGTTCGATCTAGGAAGAAGACTTGATCGTTCGCGCTTTGCGGAACCACAACTGCGCCCCCGGCAAGTCGTGAGATGACTCTCGCTGCAATCCGGGATTAACCGGGCCCGAGACTGGCATGGACGAGAACTCGATCGACCTCGGACCCGACGTGATCGTCGAAGCGCGCCCGCAGGACCGCGCGTGGGCGCTGAAGCTCAATTTCAACCCCCGTTGGCTCTGGGCTGCCCTGGTATTGGTGCTGTCAGGCTGGATCCTTCGGAGTTTTTTCGAACCGCTGGTATGGGCATCGGTCATCGCAGTCGCCACTTGGCCCATCTACCGGCGCTTTGCGCAGCTTCTACCCGGGCGCGTGGCTTCAAACGTGACGCCCCTGCTCTTCACTGTTCTGGTTTCGTTATTCGTCCTCGGACCGCTGGTGTTCGCCTTCGGCGCACTGATCTCGGAGGCGCACAGATGGATCGACCAGATCGTTATTGCGGACAAGACAGGGCTCGCCACCCCCGCTTGGCTGGAGACCTTGCCACTCGTCGGCACCAGGCTGGCCGAGCGTTGGCAGGCGCAATTGGGCACGCCTGGCGGAATGTCGGTCTGGTTGCAGCGCGCCGATACCTCGGCGGCTCTTGGCTGGGCGGAAACGCTGGGCCAGTTCATGGCACATCACTTATTCATCGTTGTCTTTACCATCCTCCTCCTGTTCTTTCTCTATCGCGGCGGGGACGCGCTGGCAGTGCGCGTCAACCACTTGCTGCAGGACAGTCTCGGCGATCGCGGAGAGTCGTATGTCGAGCTTGCGATTCGCGCCGTGCGCGCGACGGTCAACGGCATGGTCGTGGTGACCCTCTTCGATGGCGTCCTGAGCGGGATCACCTATGCGCTGGCCGGCGTGGAACGTGCCGAGGTCTGGGGTGCGGTGACGGGTCTGTTCGCCATGGTTCCCTTCCTGGGCTACGTCGCCGTCGCCGGTGTTGCCCTGGCGCTCGCCGTCAAAGGCGCCGTGATGGCGGCGCTGGCGGTTTGTGCGCTGGGGTTCTTGGTAGTCTTCGCCGGAGACAAAATCGTTCGCCCCATGCTGATCGGCGGCGCCGTCCGACTTGGTTTTGTCTGGGTCCTGATGGGCAGTCTCGGTGGTCTCGAGCTGCTCGGGCTGCTTGGACTGTTCGTCGGTCCCGTAGTGCTGGCATTGGGTGGTGCGCTGTGGCGCGACTGGACAACGAACCGAGGCACGGCTGAGCATGGCGATGCAGCCGGGAGCCGAGGTCGCGTTTGACCTCTCTCGCGGCCATGGAAACGGTTGCCTGTCCCGATTGTGATCTGCTCCAGCGCATCCCCGAGCTTCCGCCCGGCGCAAAAGCGAGCTGTCCGCGGTGCCGCAAAACGCTCGCCGCAGAGCTACCCGACCCGCTCGACCGTCCGCTGGCGCTCACACTCGCGGCCGCAATCGCATTCGTCGTGGCGAATGCGATGCCGCTCATGAGCCTCTCGGCCGAGGGGCGCGAAGCGAGTACGACCATCATCGGTGGTGCGCAACAAATGTGGCTGCAAGGTCGCGAGGAGACAGCGATCGCAGTTGCGGCTTGCGCCGTGATCGCGCCGGGCTGCTACATCGCGTTCATGCTCACCGCCCTGCTCGCGGCGAGGCGCTCACCGGCCCCACGCTGGGTCGGCACCTTGCTGCGCTGGGCAGACTGGATGCGGCCGTGGTCGATGAACGAAGTAATGATGCTCGGCATCCTCGTCGCCTTGATCAAGATCGCACAGTTGGCGACGGTGACTCCCGGTATAGGAATGTATGCAGTGGGTG
>DATMNH010000218.1:0-3419 GCA_035568975.1 Casimicrobiaceae bacterium | reverse complement strand
CGTCACGAGCTTGCAGATCGGTTTGTCGCTGCGGACATGTTCGACCTCGACTGTAGCCGTGATCGTCTCCCCGACGCGTACAGCTTTGACGAAACGCCAGTTCGTCTCAAGGAAGACAGTGCCGGGCCCGGGAAGATCCTCGGCGACGACAGCGTTCAACAGGCCGGTGGTGACACCGCCCTGAACGATCAGTCCGCCAAACGGAGATTTCGCTGCGAGGTCGGCATCATAGTGAATTGGATTCCTGTCTCCCGTCATTGCCGTGAACATCTCGACGTCACGCATCGACGTCTTACGCCGCCGCTCGGCGCGTGCGCCCACCAGCGGCTGGCCGGCCAGTGTGTGCTTCCAGGGGGAATCGTTTGGTGTCATTGTCGCGCTCCTAAGCTGCAACGGGATTAGCAGGCCACTGACGCCAGTGCCGCGTTTCGATCTGACGTTCCTGATCGAGTTTGCGGCTCGCGCCGCACAGGTGCAGGCAAGCCTGCCATGTACTCACACTCCGCCTGCATGGACGCGCTGAGGCTCGAATGCAGGGTCTTGATCTCATCGAGATTCCACCGGAACGAGGCGATCGCCTCCGTATCGTGGAACAGCGGCTCCGACAGGACGTCGCGCTCGCGCTGATACGTTTCGAGCGCTCGTCCATCTAGGATCGCACGGGCGAGCAGTTCCGCGTCCCTGAGTGCGTCGGTTATTCCGTGAGCGGTCAGCGGGTCCTTGAAGTATCCGGCATCGCCGACCAGCGCCCAACCGGGACCGTGAGACTGCCTGAGATGCCCGGGGGCGCCGGCGAAGCCACGCAGGCGGCCGACCAGGCGAGCGCGACTGACATCGTCGCTGAGATGCGGCGAGTTTGCCGCGAGGACCTGGCGGAAGGCGCCCTCAACATTTCCGCGAAACGTCGCCCGGAAGGCTGTGCCGGGCACGCCGACAAACACACAGTGCTGCCCGAGATTCGTGGGGATGACACCCGCCGCAACGTTCTCAGCAAAGTGCCAATGATATCCATACCGCTCGAGGTTTTCGTAGTACCCGTAGACGTAGCCGCTTGTGCTCTGGCCATTAAGATAGGTCCCGGCGTTGACCAGCGCGGCAACCGTGGACTGCCTGCCGTCCGCGCCGATCACAATGTCCGAGCGAACTGCCGTGCTATTGCCGTCCGCGTCCCTCAACAATGCACCGACGACCCGGCCTCTTGAATCGATCTGAAGGCGAGAGAGAACGACGCCGTGACGCACATCGGCGCCCGCGCTGAGGGCTGCATCGACGAGAATGCGATCCAGCACGGTCCGCCTTGGCGCGCAGAGATACTCGACGCCATACTCTGGCTTGATGCTCAGACGCAGCGACTCGCAGCCATAATGAAACGTCGTGGCGCGAATTTCCGGTGTTCCCGCCTCCATCACTGTCGGCAACAATCCCCATCGCTCGAGCTGAAGGACTCCCGTACGCATGAGGGCGTGAGTCGACATCGTGTCGGAGCCGTAGGCCTGACGGTCGATCGCGAGAACATTCATCCCTGCGCGCGCGAGAAGCATGGCCGTGGCGGCCCCGGCGCATCGCGCTCCGACGATCACCGCGTCGTAATGCGGCTGGAAATGACGAGGCGTATCCATGTGAACTGCTCCGTGTCAGGCGGCCGAGCGACGCAGGCCGAGATTCAGGTGCGCAGCAAGGTCCGCGGCATCCTTCCCGGCCCCGTCGATGAAAGATGACTTGCGCCGGCGCATGAACGGCAGGCCCATGACGTAAATCCCGGGCGCCGCCGTGACGCCGCCATCGTGACGGATGTGCCCCTTGCGATCGAGGACGGGGACATCGAGCCAGGAATAGTCGGGGCGATATCCGGTAGCCCAAATCACGGTTCTGACGCTTCCATCATTCAGGTCCATGCCGAGCCTGATCTGCGGGTCAATCTCTGTCGGCTCGAAGCGATGCGGCCCGGGAAAGCGATCCTCTTGCCCACTCGCGAGAATCCACGCGTCGATACTCGCCAGCAGCCGGTTCATCTTGAGGTCCGCGAGCGCGCTGTGATTCGGGAGCGACGCGGAGAACTGCGCCCTTCCATCATGCATCCCCGCAAGACGCCCGACGATCTCGACGCCGGCCTTGCGTAGGCTATTCAAATCGATGGTTTCGCGTCCGGGCGTGCCGATCAGCTGAAGCGATGGCAGACGCCTTGCCCGATCTATGTCGTCGACCGCGTCGTAGCGCAGGTCCATGGCGCCGATCGCATCCATCCACCATTTGATATCCCGGCCGCGGTAGACGCGGGGCACCCGGACATGCTCACCGGCTGCGAGAATGACGCTTCGGCCCGAGGCCCTGATTTCGCGTGCAAGCTGCACGCCGGTCGCCGAAGCTCCGACAACCATCACACCGCCATCCGGCAATTGTTCCGGTCTGCGGTACTGCATCGGCGTGAGGCTAGCGATCTCCGGCGGCAGGCCCGCCGCGAGCGCCGGGACAGTCGCGACGTTACAGGCGCCGCTTGCAAGGACTAGCGTCCGACACCGCCACGGACCCTGGTCGGTTGCCACCTCGTAGCCGCCGTCCACCTGGCGCACGCGCGTGACTTTTGTGCGCGCCTGGACCGGGGCGCCCGAGGCGCCGGCATATCTCTTCAGATAACCAACGACCTCAGTCACGTTCATGAAGCCGTCCGGGTCGCCGCCGTCGTAGGCGTATCCAGGAAGGCGACTCTGCCAGTTCGGCGTGAGAAGGCGAAGCGAGTCCCACCGCTCCGTTTGCCAGGAGTTGGCGACCTCGCCCCGCTCGATCAACACATGGTCGATCGAGCGGTTGGTGAGGTGCCTGCTCATGGCCAATCCGGATTGGCCGGCGCCGATGATGATGGTGGTCGAAAACCTCACGACACTCGCTCCTTGATCCAGCTGCCGCCGTCAATTGACGGTGACGAAGACGTTCGTCGGGTTGGTAATGATGTCGAATACGGCCGAACGCTTCTGCGACTGGGCGACCAGCGCCTTGATGTCATCCGGGTTCGCATCGGCGCGAATGTCGAAGTGGACGCGGATGCCGTCGAAGCCGTTGCGAACGTCGTCATCCATGCCGAGGATGCCCTGGATGTCCATGTCGCCCTCGACCGTGGCCTTGACCGAGTGAAGCTGGATGCCGCGGCGCTGGGCGACGGCGGCAACACCGGCCGTGAGGCAACTCACGAGCCCGGAGAGAACGATCTCCACCGGAGTCGGCGCGTTGTCCTCGGACGCGAAGACCTTCGGATGATCGGCTTCCACGCGGAAATTCTTGTCGCGGGGCTGCTCGGCGCCGAGGCCGAAGAAGTTGCCGATTACGGAGCGGCTGTGCGTTCCGGTCACCCATTCGCAACTTGCGCGCCACTTGAACTGGGCCGCCTCGGGCGCCTGCCCAAGCGCCTCGCGGGCTCCTAGCAG
>DATMNH010000217.1:0-2172 GCA_035568975.1 Casimicrobiaceae bacterium | reverse complement strand
TAGCGAAGCGCGAGGTTGCGGCCCTGCGCAAGATTTGCGGGGTGAGCGATGAAGACCTGACCGACATGATCGCTGAGATCCGCAGGCTCAATCCGAAGCCGGGTCTTGCATTCGGGTCGGTGGTCGTCCAGCCGGTAGTTCCCGACGTCTTTGTCCGACCCAGAGAGGATGGCGGGTTTACCATTGAGCTCAATTCAGACACCCTGCCGAAGATCCTGGTAAATCAGCACTACCACGCGGAGGTCGTCAGGACTGCGAAGAGCGAGCATGACAAGGGTTATCTCGCCGACTGCCTGCAATCAGCAACATGGCTCGTGCGAGCGCTCGATCAGCGGGCAAAGACCATTCTTAAAGTATCAACTGAAATCGTGCGACAGCAGGACGGTTTTTTTGCTCACGGCGTCCAGCATCTGCGACCGCTCAACCTCAAGACCATAGCGGATGCAATCGGAATGCACGAGTCGACGGTCTCTCGCGTGACGGCAAACAAGTACATGGCCACGAACCGGGGCATCTTCGAGCTCAAATATTTCTTCACCTCGGCGATTGCCGCAGCGGGCGGCGGCGAGGCGCATTCGGCGGAAGCGGTGCGTTACCGCATCCGACAGCTGATCCAGGCGGAATCTCCCGAGGACGTCCTCTCCGACGAGACGATCGTGGAAAGGCTGCATGCCGCCGGCGTCGAGATTGCGCGGCGCACCGTGGCGAAATATCGTGAGGCCATGCGCATTCCTTCGTCGATGCAGCGCAAGCGGGAAAAGCGATCTGCGCTGTGCGCCCCATGACATGAGTAGTTTCCCAGGGCGGGCGAAGTTTCCTGCTGCGCCCCGGCGTGCGGCAAGCGCCGACTGAGCGGAGACGGATATGGCGTTTCGCGTGTCGGGAAAGAATATCGATCTCGGCGAGGCACTGCGTTCGCGCATCAGCTCGCGGGTTTCCGAGGCGACCGCCAAATATTTCGACGGGGGCTTTTCCGGGCATGTGACCGTTGGAAAGGAAGCGTTCGGGTTTCGCACGGAATGCGTTATCCATCTCGATTCCGGCATTGTTCTGGAAGCCGACGCCTTCGCGCCAGATGCCTATGCCAGCGCGGATGAAGCGGCAATCCGCATGGAAAAAAGACTGCGCCGGTACAAACGCCGTCTCAAGGATCCGCGTTGAGCGGGATCCGCCGGACGTGGCCGGCGACGGCCATTGACGGGGTATGACGGGATACCTATCGTCCGCCGCCGCACGACGGGGGCCCGTTCGAGCGTCCCCCCGATGCGTGGAAAAAGTTCATGGTGTTGACCGATCTCCTCGCGCCGAACGCCATCATTCCGGCGCTTAAAGTGAACAGCAAGAAACAGCTTCTGCAGGAGCTTGCGGCTAAGGCCGCCGCGCTCTGCGGACAGAGCGAACGCGCAATTCTGGAGATTTTGCAGCAGCGCGAGAAGCTCGGCTCGACCGGCGTGGGCAACGGCATCGCCATCCCCCACGGCAAGCTCTCCAAGCTCAACAAGTTGTTTGGTCTGTTTGCCCGCCTGGAGCGGCCGGTGGATTTCGAAGCGCTCGACGCCCAGCCCGTCGATCTGGTATTCCTGCTCCTCGCACCCGAAGCCGCCGGGGCCGATCACCTCAAGGCGCTCGCACGCGTGGCACGACTGTTGCGGGACGCGGACGTCACCCGCAAGCTGCGCGAATCACGCGACGTGGAGGCACTCTACGCCGTGCTCGCGATGCCGTCCGCAAGCGCAGCCTGAACGGACTGCACCGCCTGCGGCCCTTAATGCACGCTGACCGTCTCGAGCTCTTGGCTCCAGGCATTCGCAACCGCAGCCTCGCGGCTGTCGGTGAGCATGATCGGAGTACCGTCGGCCGCGTGCAGGGCGTACAACAGTGTCCCCGGCGCGAGTTGCGGCGCCTGCGGGAATTGCCTCTGCACGTCCTCGGAGCGGATCGTCTTTAGGTAGGCGATCTTGCCGTCGCCTAGAACCGCAAGCGCCTCTGGCGATATGATATGTTGTCTGGAGGTGATGTCGTTGTTTGTCATGGCACTCGACTCCTTTGCCGTTAACGCGTCGAGCCCTGTTCGGGTTCACTCACTGTCACTGATGCTGATCGTCTTCACCACCCGCTCCGGCTCGGGGCGGGCGAGGTCGATCGACAACAGGCCGTTCTTCAAGTCCGCAC
>DATMNH010000216.1:0-5065 GCA_035568975.1 Casimicrobiaceae bacterium | reverse complement strand
GCGCTGAGCAACACCCTCTCGCCCGGGGACAAGGTGCTAGCGCCGCGCTTCGGCCAGTTCAGCCACCTCTGGATTGATCTCTCTCAGCGCATCGGTCTTGATGTCGTGATACAGGACGAAGAGTGGGGGGTAGGGGCCTCGCCCGATCGCATTGAGGATGCCCTGCGGGCCGACCGGACGCATGCAATCAAAGGCGTTCTTATAGTCCACAACGAGACCGCCACCGGTGTTACGAGCGACATCGCCGCGGTACGGCGCGCGATCGATGCTGCCGCCCACCCGGCGATGCTTTACGTTGACGGCGTCAGTTCGATCGCGAGCATCGATTTCCGAATGGACGAGTGGGGTGTGGATCTCGCTGTCGCTGGATCGCAAAAAGGACTCATGCTTCCCGCTGGTCTCGGCATCGTCTGTGCCGGTCCCAGGGCGTTGGCGGCGCAAAAGAGCGCCCGCTGCACTCGGGTGTTCTTTGATTTCGGCGACCACATAAAAGCAAACGCGACGGGGTATTTCCCCTATACGCCGTCGCTGCCAATGCTCTATGGGCTGCGAGAATCCCTCAACATGTTGTTCGAGGAGCGCCTCCACCGCGTGTTCGAACGGCATCAGGTTTTGGCCGAGGGCGTGCGGGCAGCGGTAAAGGCGTGGGGTTTGCGGCTCTGCGCCAAGGAACCGAAATGGTACTCAAACACGGTGAGCGCCATCATGGTGCCACCCGGTATCGACGGCGCGGATGTGGTCGACTCTGCATTCCGTCGCTACAACTTGGCGCTAGGCGCAGGACTCTCCAAGGTTGCTGGCAAACTGTTCCGCTTCGGGCATCTGGGCGATCTCAATGATTTGATGGTGCTGGGCGCGCTGGCCGGGGCGGAAATGGCGATGCGCGATGTTGGTATAGACATAGCGATGGGAAGCGGCGTTGCGGCAGCCCAGGCGCACTTCCGGAAAACAATTATGGCAAAAGAGAAGCCACCGACTGAGGAAGAACGCTTCGCCGAGACACATCCGGAGGGGGTAGTTCATGCCTAGCTCAAGCGGCGAACGCCAGCTCAACGCCGCTGGCCATCAAGGTCAGCGAACGAAGCGACCAGCAGGACCGAAACCGATGTTCAGCAGCGAGCATACGATCCGCGCTGCGGGCCCTGAGGCATGGCAGGTGATCAAGGCCGAGAGTAAGCGGTAGCACGAACATATTGAGCCGCCTCGGAGAACGATGCCAGTCCTGCGGTGATGGAAGCGCAGGGCAGCACCTGAGCTTTCTAAGGATGGCGTTCGGAATGTCGATGAAGCATTCGATCGTGTTCCTCGACCGTGGCACGCTTGGCGCTGAATTACGAGCGCCGGGATTTCCGCATTCCTACCAAGAATACGCCGCCACGCCGGCCCAGTTGGTTGCCGAACGGCTCAGAGACGCGACGATCGCTATCATCAATAAAGTGCCCATGCCGGCCGAGACGCTCGCGCAGCTGCCGAAGCTAAGACTGATCGCTGTCGCCGCGACTGGAACTGATATCGTCGACAAGGACTATTGCCGAGTTAAAGGCATCACCGTCGTCAACATTCGCGACTACGCCTTCAACACGGTGCCTGAACATGTGTTCGCATTGATTTTCGCGTTGCGCCGCAACCTGATTGCCTATCGAGAGGATGTGCGGAACGGAGCGTGGCAACGTGCTGAACAGTTCTGTTTTTTCACCCATCCCATTCGCGACGTCGCGGGTTCGACTCTCGGCATTGTCGGATTTGGTGCTCTCGGCAAGGCAGTGGCGCGCCGCGCAGAGGGCTTGGGAATGCGAGTGCTTGCGACCGACTTCGTGCTCGCGCCGGGCCTAGTCGACCTCCCGACAGTTCTCAGGAGCAGTGACGTTGTCTCACTGCATGCACCGCTGACGGACGATACGCAAAATCTGATTGGCGCCGAGCAGCTGGCGATGATGCGGCGCAACGCAATTCTCATCAATACGGCGCGGGGCGGTCTCGTCGATGAAGGTGCGCTGGCGCAGGCGCTTCAAGACGGCATCATCGGCGGCGCCGGATTCGACGTTCTCACCAATGAGCCGCCAACGGCTGGCAACGTGCTCTTGAATCTGGATCTGCCGAACTTCATTGTAACTCCGCACATCGCTTGGGCCAGCCAGGAAGCTATGCAGATTCTGGCGGATCAGCTGATCGACAATGTCGAAGCTTTCGTGGCCGGCGAGCCGCGCAACGTTGTGTAAGCTCGAGCGTAGTAGTAATCGACTGACGGAATCTATGGATTTGTGGCAGGACAACGAGAGTTTTCCTCGCAGCATCGCTCCTTTACGGAAAGACTATGTTCCGCTGCCTTGGATTGCGATTAGTACTTAGTTTGGTTGCAGATCGGAAAGGCTGTCCTCCGCCAGCGCCACGCACAAAGCGCTTGTGACGGCGGCCCAAATGCCGCCGGTTGAGTTATAATGACATGCCACCATTTTCCATGAAGACTGATTGTTAGCTATGCGTGGGTCGACGCCGCGTGCCAATCCGCTGACTGAAGGGGAAATCGGTGCCGTGCTTGGGCGCATAGGCCTGCTCGCGTCTGGCGACAGGCTTAGATGTGTGCCGCTCGATGGCGGGGTTTCTTCCGACATCTGGCGAATCGAGATCGGCGCGCAAAAATATTGCCTGAAGCGCGCCCTGGCGCAGCTCAAGGTGTCGCAGATTTGGGAAGCGCCGATAGAGCGCAACGACGCCGAATGGAAGTGGCTCGCCGAGGCGGAGGCGATCTGGCCGGGCTCGGCTCCGCGCCTCGTGGCCCAGGATCGAAACGCCGGCCTCTTCGTCATGGAATACCTCGATCCCGATCGCTATCCGAACTGGAAGAGCCAACTGCGCGACGGTATCCTGCGCGAGGAAACGGCAGTCGCGGTCGCCGAGCGGCTGGTCGCGATCCACGCCGCGACGGCCGGCCGGCCCGGGGTCGCTGCCGCGTTCGATACCGGCGTCTGTTTCTACGCTATCCGGCTCGAGCCCTATTTGGTCGCCACCGGGCGCGTCCATACTGATCTAGCGCCGCGGCTCGAGGCGCTTGCGAGCGCCACGCTCGCGACTAAACGCGCGTTGGTGCATGGCGATGTCAGCCCGAAAAACATCCTAGTTGGGCCGGACGGCCCGGTGTTCATCGATTCGGAATGCGCCTGGTACGGCGAACCGGCCTTCGACCTAGCTTTCTGCCTCAATCACCTACTGCTGAAATGCTTATGGCGGCCAGAGAGCGCGCGCGGCTTTCTCCGGCTGTTCGATCGCTTGACCGAGACATATCTCGCGGGCGTGACCTGGCAGCCGCGCGCGGAGATGGAGGCCCTGGCTGCGGCTCTTCTGCCGGCGCTGCTGCTGGGCCGGATCGACGGCAAGTCGCCGATCGAATATGTCACGGAAGAGCGCGAGAAGAACCAGGTCCGGGATTTTGCGCGCCGATATATTGCAACCCGAGTGGATCGCCTCGACGTCATTCGCGATGCATGGGCCCAACAGGTTCATGCATGAGCACGACCGAAATCATCTCCGTTCGCGGCCGCCGTGTCTGGGATTCACGCGGCCGACCCACCGTCGAGGCCGAAGTGACACTCGCCGGCGGCGCCCTCGGGCGGGCGATTGCGCCGGCCGGCGCCTCGACCGGCAGCGGCGAGGCAGTCGATCTGCGCGACGGCGGCAGCCGGTTCGGTGGCGCCGACGTGATGATGGCGGTCGGTAATGTCAACGGCGAGATCGCGCGGACCCTTCGCGGATGCGACGCGCGCGACCAGAAGATCATCGACGACGTGCTGATTGCGCTCGACGGTACGCCCAACAAGGCCCGTCTCGGCGCCAACGCCCTAGTCGGGACATCCATGGCAGTGCTCCATGCCGCGGCCGCGGCCGCCGGCGAGCTACTCTATGCCTACCTCCTCGGCGACCGGCCCGCCATCATGCCGATCCCGGAGGTTCAAATCTTCGGCGGCGGCGCCCATGCGGGGCGACGCGTCGACATCCAGGATTTCATGGTCGTGGCGCCGAAGGCGCGTTCTTTCGCCGAGGCGCTCGAATGGACCGCCGAGATCTACCGCGCGGCCGGCGCGATGATGAGTGAGACCGGCCGCCTTCAAGGCGTCGCCGACGAAGGCGGCTTCTGGCCCGCCTTCGATTCGAACGAAGCAGCGCTTGACGCCCTGGTGGGCGCGATAGAGCGCGCGGGCTTTACGCCTGGCGATGAGGTGTCGATCTCGCTCGATATCGCGTCCTCCGAATTCTATCGTGACGGCGCCTACCGCCTCGCACTCAAGGGACTCGTGCTCGATTCCGACGCTATGTCAGCTATGCTGATTGATTGGCTCGACCGTTATCCGATCGTCTCGATCGAGGATCCTCTGGCCGAGCACGACGCGGCGGGCTTCACACGTTTCACGAAGGCGGTCGGTCACCGGGTTCAAATCGTGGGCGACGATTTCCTAGTGACCGACGCGGCTCGTCTGCGCCGCGCGGCAGCGATGCCGGCGTGCAACGCGATTCTCGTGAAGCCGAACCAAGTCGGGACCGTGAGCGAGGCCATGGCTGCGGTAGAAGCCGCGCGCACTGCCCATTGGGGTGCGATCGTCTCCGCGCGCTCGGGCGAGACCGAGGACGTTACGATCGTCCACCTTGCTGTCGGCTGGGGCGTGCTTCAGCTCAAGGTTGGCTCGTTTTCGCGCTCCGAGCGCATGGCGAAGTGGAATGAGGCGCTCCGGATCGAAGAGGCATTAGATGGCCGGGCACGCTTCGCCGGTGCCGAGCCGTGGCGCGGCTGGGTGGCCATGTGAGCCTCGTTAGCGCCTGTGAAATGCCGTGCCGTGCCAGCCCCTCTGGCCCCACATCATCATCTTAAGCAAATGATCCGTGGAGAGTGGTGTCTAAACTGAGACACACCAGCGGGAAAAGTGGGCCTCCCTTTCGGTTTCATTAGAGCCTTCGAGGTCCGCTTCGGGTCTTGGCCGTGTTAAAACGTTTTCCTGTAGGAGGTCGGAACTAGACGAAGTGGCGACCCGAGCTATTTTTCCCGACGTGACTATGCCCTGATCGCGGCCATCAG
>DATMNH010000215.1:0-4989 GCA_035568975.1 Casimicrobiaceae bacterium | reverse complement strand
TACGCCGTCGGCGGAACGGTGTCCTGAAACGACTGCCGCTTCGCCAGCTTTGCCGCCAGCTTGAGTAGCGACGGATATTCGCCGCGCCAATCGATCGAAGGATGACGCAAATCGAGGTAGGCGAGCGCGCAGCCGGTCGCGATGTCCGCCAGGGTATACGCGTCGCCGCAGCACCACGGCTTGTCGCCGAGCTCGTTCGAGAATTCCGCGAGGCCGCGGTCGATCTTCTGCCGCTGGCGATCGAGCGACTCTGCGTTCTGTTGCTTCGCCGGTCGCTTCGTTTCCTGCACGATCGCGACCGCGGCGTCGCAGATGCCGTCCGCAAGCGCTTCCCAGCGCTTGACCGCTATCCGCTGCCGGCTCGGCTCAGGAATGAGCCGCGACACCGGACTCACCGTATCGAGGTACTCGACGATCACGCGAGAGTCGTAGAGCGCGGTCCCGTCGTCGAGTAAAAGGACCGGCACCTTGCCTAGAGGATTGTAGTCGGGCACCGACGTTCCTTCGACCCACGGCGATTCCTCGACCAGCTCGCATTCGATTTTCTTTTCAGCGATGGCGATGCGCACTTTCCGGGCGTAAGGGCTGGTGTGCGATGCGAGAAGCTTCATACGGAGTTAGACGGGTGCGAAAGGGCGAGGCATCCGATGCGCGACACAAATTATACCACCGCGAAACAGCGCGCCCGGCGCGCGCCAGGAGACGCGAAGTCCCTCGGTCGTTGTGATACACTCCACTGGCCCCGCCTGCAACGTCATGTCGACTTCCGACACGCTCACCCCTCTAACCGCACTATCGCCGCTGGACGGCCGCTATCGCCCCAAGGTGATAGCGCTGGCCGACCATTTCAGCGAATTCGCTCTCATGCGCCAGCGCGTGCGTGTCGAGCTCGCGTGGCTCGAAGCGATCTCCGACGAACCCGGCATCGCCGAGGTGCCTCCGTTTTCCGCCGCGACCCGCGCGCTTTTCCTGGAAGTTCAGCGCGACTTCGACATTGCCGACGCCGAGCGGATCAAGGCCATCGAGAGCGTCACCAATCACGACGTGAAGGCCGTCGAATATTGGCTGAAGGAGCGCTTCGAGAGCGTCGCTGAAGTGACGCGTGCCGCGGAGTTCATCCATTTCGCCTGCACTTCGGAGGACATCAATAATCTGGCGCATGGGTTGATGCTGGTCGATGCGCGCCGGGACGTCTTGTCGCCTGCGCTCGCGGCGCTGACAGGCGATCTGCGCATACTCGCGCACGATCATGCAGCCTTGCCGATGCTGGCACGAACGCATGGCCAGGCGGCGACGCCGACGACCCTGGGCAAGGAAATGGCCAATGTCGTGTCGCGCCTGGATCGCGCGCGCGCGCTGTTCGAGGAGGTGGTGCTGCCGGGCAAGATCAACGGTGCCGTCGGCAACTACAACGCGCATCTCGCGGCGTATCCCGCGATCGATTGGGAGTCACTGGCGCGCAAGCTGGTGACGAGCCTCGGGCTCGAATTCAATGCTTACACGACGCAGATCGAGCCGCACGACGGCATGGCGGAACTGTTCGACGCGCTCGCGCGCGTGAACACCATCGTCATCGACCTCGATCGTGATCTTTGGGGCTACGTGTCGCTCGGCTATTTCAGCCAAAAGCTGAAACAAGGCGAGGTCGGATCGTCGACCATGCCGCACAAGGTGAACCCGATCGACTTCGAGAATTCCGAGGGAAATCTCGGGCTCGCCAACGCGCTCTTACGTCATCTCGCGGACAAGCTGCCGATCTCGCGCTGGCAGCGCGACTTGAGCGACTCGACCGTGCTGCGCAATGTGGGCGTCGCGCTCGGCTACACGCTGCTCGGGATCGTTTCATGCAGGAACGGTCTGGCCAGGCTGGCGGTCGATCAGGCGAGACTTGCCGGCGATCTCGAAGCCAACTGGGAAGTGCTGGCCGAGCCGATCCAGACCGTCATGCGGCGTTACGGAGCACCTAATCCGTATGAGCAATTGAAGGCGCTGACCCGGGGAAAAAGCGGCATGACGCGCGAATCGCTTCACGCTTTCATCGATGGGCTCGAGATTCCCGCGGATGCAAAAGTGCGGCTCAAGGCGCTGACTCCGGCGACGTACATCGGCAACGCCGCAACCCTCGCGCGTCGCGTCTAGCGGTATCGCCGCCTGGCGCTGATTCGCGGGCGGCGTCCGCTCCTTGGAAGTGATGCGCAGGGTGGAACGTATCGCGTCGCGGACAGGCGCTGATTCGCGGGCGCTCGCACCCCACTCGCTTCGCGAGCGGGACCTGGCTCGCTGCTCACAGCGCCACCTGGCTCGCTGCTCACAGCGCTGGTCACAGATTGAGGTTTTCCGGCCTCTGCTTTCGTGCGCGTTTTTCTCGCATCCACTGGAACACGATTGGCATTAGCGACACCGCGACGATGCCGAGAACGATCCACGCCAGGTTCTCCTTGACCCACGGGATATTGCCGAAAAGGTAGCCGGAGTAGGTGAGCAGGCCGACCCACGCGACTCCGCCGATGACGTTGTAGGTCAGAAACTTCCGGTATGCCATTTGACCGACGCCGGCAAGGAAAGGAGCGAACGTGCGCACCACCGGTACGAAGCGACCGATGATGATGGTGAAACCGCCGTACTTTTCATAAAAAAGATGTGTGCGTTTCATGTACTCGGGCTTCAGCCAGCGGCCGAGCCGCGATTCGTGCGGACGCAAGAGGACCTTGGGGCCGATGAAATAACCGATGGAGTAATTGACTGAATCCCCAAGGACCGCCGCGACCAGCAGCGTCAGCGCGAGAAGATGGACATCGACACCGCTGGCCGCGGCGACGGTGCCGGCCACGAACAGCAGCGAGTCTCCCGGAAGCAGCGGAAACACCACCAGTCCCGTCTCGGCGAAGATCACGATGAACAGCGCGGCGAACATCAGCGCGGCGTGCTGCGCCGCGAGCGCGGACAGCGACTGGTCGAGCGCGAACAGCGAATAGAGGAGCGTGGTGATCATCGGACCGGCGGGCCGCATAAAGCGCCCCGCCGCGGGGCGTCAGGGCAGGATTTTTTCCCGGGCTGCCGCGCCGCTTCTCTTGTCCGGCCGGACCAGATCTTCGCGCGACACGCCGAGCCACATGACCAGGGACGCCATCACCAGCGCCGAAGAGTAGATGCCGAAGCAGATTCCGATTGCCAGCGCCAGGGCGAAGTAGTGCAGCGTCTCGCCGCCGAAGAACAGGATCGAAAGCACCATCATCAAGGTGCAGCCATGGGTGATGATCGTGCGCGACAAGGTGCTGGTGATGGCGCCGTTGATGACATCCGGAACCGTAGCCTTGCGCATCTTGCGGAAGTTCTCCCGAATCCGGTCGGCGATTACCACCGATTCGTTGACCGAATAGCCGAGCACCGCAAGGATGGCAGCCAGCACCGGAAGCGAAAATTCCCATTGAAAGAGCGCGAAGAAGCCAAGGATGATCACCACGTCGTGCAGATTGGCTGCGATCGCCGACACCGCGAAGCGCCACTCGAATCGAAGCGCGAGATAGGCAACGATGCCGATGCTCACCAGCAACAAGGCGAGAGCGCCGTTTTCGTAGAGCTCCTTGCCGACCTGAGGGCCGACGAATTCGACCCGCTGCTGAGTGACGGTCGCGTCGTCGGCCTTCAGCTCGGTCATGACCCGCTCGGAAAGCTGCGCGCTCGAAAGTCCCTCCTTGAGCGGCAAACGGATCAATGCGCTATTGGAGCTGCCGAAGCTCTGCACCGCGAATTCGCCCAGATTCATTTTGTCGATCACGCCGCGGACGCGCACGAGGTCGGCGGGATGGCTGTACGCGATCTCGATCACCGTTCCGCCGCGGAAATCGACCCCCAGGTTGAGGCCGCGCGTGGCGAGAAAGATCACAGCAAGCAGGAAAGTGACCAACGAAATCACGTTGAACACCAGCGCGTGCTTCATGAACGGGATGACGGTGCGTATGCGGAAGAATTCCATGCCTATTCCCTGTGCTTATCAGCCAAGCCTGGACCGCGTGGCCGAGCGCTGGATCGCCTGTGTCATTGGCCCGTTGCCTTCGCGGCAGCCGGCTTCCAGACCTGACCGATGGAAATCTTCTCGAGCTTCTTCCGGCCGCCATAGACGATTGCAACGAGTCCGCGCGAGACGAACACCGCCGAGAACATCGACGTCAGTATGCCCAGGCAGTGGACGACCGCGAAGCCGCGCACCGGGCCGCTGCCGAAAATGAGCAGCGCAAGGCCGGCGATGAGCGTGGTCACGTTGGAGTCGAGAATGGTACCCCACGCCCGCTCGTAGCCGGCCTTTATCGCCGCGTGCGGCGTGTCGCCCCAGCGCAACTCTTCCCGGATGCGTTCGTTGATCAGAACGTTGGCGTCGATGGCCATGCCGAGAGTCAATGCGACCGCGGCGATGCCAGGCAGCGTCAAGGTGGCCTGCAGCATCGACAGGATCGCGATCAACAAGAGCAGGTTGACCACCAGCGAGATAGTCGAGATGATGCCCATCAGGCCGTAATAAACGCAGATGAAAACGGAAAGCACGATGAAGCCGTAGAGCACCGAGTCGAAGCCCTTCTGGATGTTCTCCGCGCCGAGCGAAGGCCCAACGGTCCGCTCTTCGACGATTTCCATCGGCGCCGCCAATGCTCCGGCGCGCATCAGCAACGCGATATCGTTCGCTTCGCGCGTGTTCATCTTGCCGCTGATCTGCACTCGGCCGCCGCCGATTTCCTCGCGGATCACGGGAGCCGTGATGACCTCGGCCTTGCCCTTTTCGACCAGCACGATGGCCATCCGCTTGCCGACGTTCTCGCGGGTGAGCTCCTTGAAAATGCGGGCGCCCGTGGCGTCGAGATTGATGTGCACCGCCGGTTCGTTGGTCCGTCCGTCGAATCCCGGCTGCGCGTCGTTGATGCGGTCTCCGGTCAGCACCACCTGGCGCTTGACCAGGAGCCGCGCTCCGTTGCGTTCCGTGAATACGTCGCTGCC
>DATMNH010000214.1:0-5929 GCA_035568975.1 Casimicrobiaceae bacterium | reverse complement strand
TGTGCACGCGATGCTCGGGCCAGCCATTCTTCCTGGCCGTTGCGATCACGAAGTCCATGAAGCCTTGGGGTCCGCACACGTACAGGTGCGTGTCGCTCTGCGGATTCCTGAGCAACCCCGGAATGTCGATGCGCTGCTCGGGTGCACCGTCATCGAAGTGGAAGGACACACGCTTCGCGAACGCTGATCGCTTGATCCGCTCGAGAAATGCAGTACGCTCCGGGGAGCGAGTGCAGTAATGCATCTCGAACTCCCTGCCGATGTTGTCGAGCCGCTCGGCCATGCAGAGGATGGGCGTGACGCCGATGCCGCCGGCGAGCAGAAGCGATCGCTTGGCGGCGTGCGCGAGGGGAAAGTGATTCTTGGGCTCGCTGATCTCGAGGACATCGCCCTCCTGAATGTCGTCGTGCATCGCATTCGAGCCGCCACGCGAACTGGGCACGCGCAGCACGCCGATGAGATAGCGGTGCGTTTCGCGAGGATCGTTGCAAAGCGAGTATTGGCGGACGAGGCCGTCCCGCACGTGCACGTCGATATGCGATCCGGCACTGAAGTTCGGCATCGCGTTGCCGAGCGGGTCAGCGAGTTCGAACGTGCAGATGTCCATTGCTTCTGCGCGTTTGTTGGCGACCTGCACGCTCAGCCGTGCTCCTCCGGTGGTTTTCCGGAATTTGCGGCGCAGGTAGCTGCTGGCGCCGGTATACGCGAGGACGGGCACGCTCAACGCGCCGAAGAGGAGCACCAGCGGACCGAAAAGCCCGCCCACCTCACCGGTGTGCCACGACAGCGTCCAGAAGTAGACCTTGTGGCCGAGCGAGCTCTTGTCATAAGGCGTGTATCGAAGGGTGTCGCCGCTGTACGCGTCGAGAAAGAGGATCGTGCGCGCATTCGCGTGCGGCGCGTCACGAGCGATTGCGAAAATCTCGACGGGGTCGTTGGGCTTGGATGGAAAATGCAGGAGCGCTTCCCTGGGATTCGGAACAAGCGCCTGGGTCCGTTGCCAGTACGTCTCCATCGGCAGGCGCTCGGCGCCCTGAATGGGCGTCGATCGCGGCTTTTTCTCCGGGCCCGGCGAGCCCATCAGCGCGTAGATGCCGTTTCTGTACCAGTCGAAGGACTGCGGCAATCCTGTCAGCGCGCTCGAAAGCACGATAAGACTCGCGTAGAGACCGATGATCTTGTGCCGATTCAAGGTCCGCTCGCGACCGGTCAGACGAGGGTTGAGCCTCGCCGCCGCCTTGAGTGCGCGCAGCCGCCGCGGCCACCACATGTAGAGGCCGCCGGCGGCGAGGACGAACACAAAAAGGATCGCGGTCGTGCCGCCGATCAGATTGCCTCCCTCGACGAATCTGAAGCGGTGCAGCTGCTCCATGAACGCAAGAAAGCCGCCGTATCGGGGACGCTGGCCAACCACGTCTCCCGTGCACGGATTCATGAACACGTCGTCCTGGAACTCCGGATCGCTCATGCGAATCTGCGTCGACGGAATGCGTGCGGCACGCTCCTCGCTCCCGGTTATGCGGATGTAATCAAGCTCTCCCGCCGGCTGCGCAGCGCGGGCGTTGACGACAAGCGTGTCGAGCGGCACCCGATTCGCGCACGCGGGCACGGTGAGGAGCTCGCTGTTGACAATAGGCTCGAGGTGCGGTCGATAAGCGATGAGCGAACCGGTGATCGCCATGAACACCAGCACAAGTCCGACCGTCAGCCCTGTCCAGCGATGCGCCTGCAGAACGAGCGTGCGAACGGTAGGCATCATCGATTGCCGGGTTGCCGCCCCGGAACGCGCAGCGCCGGCGAACCTGCCGCGCTTCGGGGGCGGGCCAGGTTCGTCGCCGAGGGCTCCGCTAGCGTGCATTGCTGCTCCTCAACGCTTCATCGACGAATCGGTTGGTATACGTTTGCTCGACTTTGACCGATTTGTATTTCGGGTTGAATTCGGACAAGACACGCCATTCCGTTTCCGCGCCGTCCACGGGCATCCTGCCGTCGTTGGCGAACATCGGAATCTCCTGCTTCAGTACCTTCAGGTACGCTGCGCGATCCTTGCCGCTGATCTCGACTGGAATCACTCCCGCGATCTCTTCGGCACTGTGCGAGTTGATCCACTTGAGCGTGCGCACGAATGCATTGGCGAGATGCTGCGCGATCTCGGGATGCGAGTTCACCCGGTCGGTCGTCATGTACACCGTCGCCGAAGGAAACAGCGTGCCGAGATGCTTTTTCGTGCCCTCGACCGTCGTAAGGTCGGCAAACACGGTGGCCGCGCCCTGGGACTCGTAAAAATCGCCGTCCGGCGTCGGCGCGACCACCAGATCGGCAGCGCCGCTCGTAAGCGTCGCGAGAATCTTGTCCTTGCTTTCGTTGGCGATGCGCGTGTAGTCGGCGATGCGATTTCCGCCCGCGAGCATCAAAGCATTGGCGACGGTCGTCTTCGACGAACCCGCGCCACCAGCGATGATCCGGCTTCCCTTCAAGTCCGCGACCGTTCCGTATTTCTGCCTGGCATGATTCGCGACCAGCACCTTGGCTCCCGGCGTTACGCCAAGCGTGACGATCGCTTCGAAGTTCCTGCCCTCCGACTGGTTGACGATGTTGTGATGGTAATACGCCATGACCGCATCGACCCGTCCGTCCATGAGCATGTCGGCGGTGGAGACGTCGTCGCGAATGTTCATCACCGTAACCACGACGCCATCGCCTTTGAGATAGCCGAGCCGCTCGGCGATCACGATCGGAAAGTTGCGGATGGCCTTGATCTCGTCGACCAGCAGTACGATCCGGCCCGTTGCCGCCGTGGGGTTCGCCGGCGTGGATTGCGCATGAAGATCGCCGCCGCACCGCAGGAAAAGCAAAGCCGCAAGCACGCTCAGATATCTCATGAAATCGGCTCGTCGCAGGTAATATGGAAGGAAATGGGCCTATCGAGGAGCGAATCCTAGGCGGCGAGCCTGAAGGAAGGCTGACGGATGCCTGAAAAAGCGTTCAGGTAGCGTCACGGGAAAGTCAGAACGCGAATCCGAGGATGCTCTTGACCGTGTATCTGTCGGCCGCGCTCGTCAGGCCGCGGCCCACGCCGAAGTTCAGGCTCCAACCCTGGAATTCGATATCGGCGACAGCGAAGAGCGTGTGGCTTTGCTCTGACGAGGGAAGGAGGCGCGACGTAGTCCCGAGCTCGGAGTAGTACTCGGTGCCCAACGCAACGGTTTCGGATACCTTGCGCGTCGCCTTGAACTGCAACGAGAAGTCGGGCGCGCTGTTGCGATAGCCTTTCGACAGATTCCACCCGAACACGGGATTCACCGCGAGGAGCCACGCTTCGCCGCGATAGCCGTTCATGATCCGCAACTCGAACGCGTCGCGCGATTGGGAGAATTTCTGTTGCAGGCGCGAGAGCTCGCCGTTCGCGCCGGTGAACCAGCCCGCTTCATTCGCTGCGGCGCGAATGGGCAACCACTTGAGCCGAAGCTTGGCGCCCGCAACCGACACGTTACCCGAGGGATCGCGGTTGGTCGGAACATAGAGACCGGCTTCCCAAGTCTCCGTCAGCCCGTAGGAGAATTCCGGTGTGATGCGCAAGCCGTGGTTCGGCACGACCTCGCCGGGATAATCGGGCACCCGGCGTCCCTTCGGCGTGGTGTTGATGTGGAGCTCGAGCCCGAATTCGCCCGGCGCATTGATGTCGTCGGTGTAGACCTGGATCTCGTCGCTCAACGCCGCGCCGGCGATCGACGGCATCAGGATCAGGCCGCAAAGCAAGCCGCACAACAGACCACTAATGGATCCGGGTCTGATCATGGTGCGGTTTCTGTCAACGCACGGCAATCGAATCAGCGATCACCGGCGACCTTTCGACGCGCACGTTTTTCTTGCTGTCGCTGATCGCCTTCCATTTCGGGTTTTCCTTGAGCCGTGCCCGCACTTTCGCCACCGCCGCGTCGCGCGCGCCCAGCGCCTGGTCGCTCTTGTATTCGAGCACCAGCAACGATTGCCAAGGCCTGCCCGCGGGATATCGGGCGAGGTAAATGCCATAGCTTGCGAGCACGCCCTCCTCCATCCACCCGTCGGCCTGCGGCAGAACATAGCCGTCGAGATAGGCGATGTATTCGTCGACCGGCACGACATACTCGTATGGAATGACCACGAAGACCGAGTTGCCGCCGGATTGGGCGGTGCCGTTCTGTCGCATCAGGTCCGCGGGCGTTGTATCGATCGAGCTGGCGAGCGAAAGGGCTTTTTGCGAAAGCCCCGCAGGCGCCTCCAGCTCGATCCTCTTCCAGCGCTCTATATCCGATTCCTTGGCGAAGCTCACCAGTGCCATCGCGTCCCAGTTCGCGGAATCCACGTAGCGGTTGAACAGCACCCGATAGCTTTGCAGCACGCCATCGTCCTTCCAGCGCTGCAACTGACGAACTCCGGATTGCTCCAGCTCCTGGCGGAATGCCAGCCGATTGGCGGGTGAGGTGTGATAGGTGATGACGAGGGTGCGTGGCCCGCTCTCGCGCGGATCGGCGGCCCGTGCAGGGCAGGCAAGAAGGGCGCATGCCAGCAACGCTGACAGGAGGCCGGGCCCCGATCGCCGGGCTCGGAGCCCGGCACGACGGAGCCATTGCAGTAGCTTGGTGGGCATGGCGAACTCCCGTTTGGAATTCTATTGCGCCGAGCGGTTCCCGATCAGTCCGATTCCCGGGGATCACTTGCCGAGCAGCGCGCGGCCGCTCTGCACCTGGTTTGCCCGGAGAGGGATATAGCTCGCCTGATCGAGCACGACCTGCTGTCCCTCGCGGCTTAAGATGAAGCGCAGAAACTCGTCGAGCGCCGGATTGAGCGGCTTCCCGGGAGCCTTGTTGGTGTTGAAGAAGGTGATGCGGCTCAAGGGATAGCTGGCCAGCGCGACATTCTCGTAGGTAGGCGCTTGCGGAGCCGCGCCCGCTTTCTCGACCACGGGAATCACCTTCACACCGGCATCGATATAGGCGATGCCGGAGTAACCGATTCCGTAGCGATCGTCGGAAACCTTCTTTGCCACCGGGAAGACGACCTTTTCGAAGGCGACATCCTCGCGCCACTCGCCGCGCTTGTCGCCGACGCTGAGAACGCGCTGGCGCACGAACTCCTCGAAGCCGTTCCAGGGTTTGATGCCATAGAGCTTGACTGGCTTGTCCGCCCACTCGCCAGTCAGCCCGAGATCGCCCCACTTGGTGACCGGCTTGCCGCCGCGATGGTGCGTGCTCGAGTACATCGCGTCGAGCTGGTCGAAGCTGATCTTCTCGATCGGGTTGTCCTTGTTGACGTAAAACGCGATCGCGTCGAGCGCCCCAAAGTGCCGGTAGGAGCCCCCGGAAACGGGAACGCTCAATGGGTCGTAGCCAAACTTGGCCTTGAAGCCCTTGATATCGTCGGGCTTGAGCTCGCGCGAGACGAAGACAAAGTCAAGGTCTCCCTTCACGAGCTCGACGGCGCCGAGGCTCCCGGCGTACGGTGGTGGGACGGTGAATGTCACTTCGGGGTGATAGGTCCTGAATTTCTCGACCCACTTCTCGACGAGTACCTTCATCACGTCGGACGCAGCGCCATGGAAGCTTCCCGTCAGCTTTTCCTTGCGCGGCACGAATGCGGGAAGCGCAGGGTCGAGGACCGGCTGCAGGATCTCCGGAGGCGGGAGCTTGCGGCCGGACCGTTGCCCCTCTTTCGCTTCCTCGTCGGTCTGCGGCGCATTGGTGGTAAGGGCCGGAACGATCCATTCCACCATCGGTCGGCTATCGGCCGGCTGCGCAAGGGCGCCTGCGGCAACGGCGAAGGAGCCGGCCAAGAATGCGATTTGGCCCACGATACGCGTCATGTTCATTCGAATTCCTCCTGGTCGGCACCCGAACTTGTTGTTCGCACGCCGCGCTACGCTTCTGCACTGAAGACGAGGCAACCGGCG
>DATMNH010000213.1:0-10257 GCA_035568975.1 Casimicrobiaceae bacterium | reverse complement strand
CGTTCGCCGGACCGACCCTGACGCTTCCTTCGAAGGGATAGACGAAGGCGTGGTAACCAGGCTTGATGGGATGCGTCAGCGTCACGCCCGGCGGAAGCTCGATATCGAGATACAGCGGATCGGTCGCGAGACCCTGGATCGGGCCGGGCGTAATCGCTCCGTTGACGTCCAGCGTGCCGGCGATCACCTTGACC
The DNA here is from genome assembly GCA_035568975.1 of Casimicrobiaceae bacterium. Classification (GTDB taxonomy): domain Bacteria; phylum Pseudomonadota; class Gammaproteobacteria; order Burkholderiales; family Casimicrobiaceae; genus PALSA-1003. The sequence continues at coordinate 10,063 of DATMNH010000213.1, read as the reverse complement.
CGCGCTCCCCCGGGCAGCATGACTACGGGTATCTCGCTGGCCTGGAGGTCGCGATAACCGGCGGGCTTCATTTTCTCGGCCGCAGGGAGATTGATCCACAGCTGGAAGCCGCGCATGCGACCCGAGTCCTGCTGGGGCATTTCGGAGTGGATGATGCCGCGGCCGGCGGTCATCCATTGCACGCCGCCGCTTTTCAGCTCGCCACGGTTGCCGAGATGATCTTCATGCCGCATATGGCCATCGAGCATGTAGGTCACGGTCTCGAAGCCTCGATGCGGATGCGCCGGAAAGCCGCCGATGTAATCGTCGGCGTTGTCGGTCGAGAAGTGATCGAGCATGAGAAAGGGGTCGAGCCGCGCGTACGGTGACTGGCCGAGACTGCGGCGAAGCTTGACACCTGCTCCGTCGGAAGTGGGAACAGCTTCGATGACGCGTTGCAGTGTGCGTGAGTTCATGGCGGCCTTTCGTGAACTGCCTACGTTGGGGCGGTCAAATCCCTACCTTGGGGCGGTGCGGCAGCGCTTCAAGGTCAGAGATTAAAGCGGGATGAATTCCCCCGGAGCGCGATCGATGCGGCGCAGTGAATGTCGTCCGACGAAGCCTGACTCACTGAACGTCACGAAAAATCGCGTGGCGCCCCATCGCTAACATCCTCGTTCCCGCTTGGTGACTGAGCGGGAACCGGGTGTCTCTTTTTACGACAGCGGGTCGGAAAGATACAGCCGGCTGCTCTTGGGCACCCCCGCGAGCAGATACTCCATCTGGTCGGCGAGGATGCGCCGATTGCGCAGGATGAAATGCTCGTGGCGGTTAGGCACGTAGGGGACGTACAGCAGCGGCATGCCCGCCTGCTCGGGAGAGCGGCCACCTTTGGTGGTATTGCAGCGCCGGCACGCGGTGACGGTGTTGGTCCACACGTCCCGCCCGCCCCGCGAGACCGGCATCACATGGTCACGGGAAAGATCGCGCAACATGAACCGGGTGCCGCAATACGCGCACAGCTGGCGATCGCGTGCGAACAGCAGTGCGTTAGTCAATCCCGGTGCGTGCCCATACCGCGCTGCGCCGCTGCCCTTGATCGCCAGGATCAGCTTGGTTGCGATGCGCGAGCGCTCGCCGTTGCGCTGGAAGCCGCCGCGATACTCGCGAACGAACTCGCCCACCGACCACGCGACCAGGTGCTTGGCGTGATAGGTGATCGCTTCTTCGAGCTCGACCCAGGCTTGCGGCAGCCCGGCCATATCGACGGTGAGTACCAGCGGTTCCATGCGGTGTGCCTCGACCAAGACCCCGTATCTTAGAGTGATGTGGCCAATTTATCAAAGCGGGCAGGCAGGACCGTAGGGGCCGCGCCTTGAGAGCAGCGCCAAAAAGGTCGATCGAGTGCTGCTAAAATCGTCCATCACGCTCGATCCTCGGGCGCGACAACGGTCCAGCGGACGCCGACCGGAGCCTCTCATGTGCATGCCGGCCACACCGTTATCGGTACCGCGAAACTGGTCGCCCGGTCAGGCGAGGAGATTCGTGGCGATGATCGTCTGGGTTCTGCTGCTCGCCGGATGCGGCGGCGGCGGCGACAACAATACTCCAGCACCACCGGCGCCAGCCGGCGATCCCCAATTTCGAGTCAGTGGAACTTCGCCCTTCGCCGCGAGCTGCGACGGCGCTCCCGCGTTTGGCACGCTATACGTCAACGCCGAAGTCGAGCCGATGGTGGCGCTCAATCCGCGTAACGCCAACAACGTCGTCGGCGTCTGGCAGCAGGATCGCTGGTCGACCGGCGGCGCCGAAGGATTGTTGACGGGTGTGTCACTCGACGGCGGCCGGACATGGAGCCAGCACATGGCCGCGTTCTCGCATTGCACCGGTGGCAATGCGGCCAACGGCGGCGACTATTCGCGCGCGTCCGACCCGTGGGTCACTTTCGCGCCCGACGGTACGGTCTATCAGAGCTCACTCTCTTTCAACGGCGACGTGCTCGCGACGGGATCGTCGAGCGCGATCCTGGTCAGCCGCTCGACCGACGGCGGCGCGACATGGAGCAATCCAATCACGGTCATTCGCGACGGTCAGAGTTTTTTCAACGACAAGGACTCGATCACCGCCGATTCGACCGACGCGCGTTTGGTGTACGCAGTGTGGGACCGGCTGGACAGCGAGACACACGGCCCGAGCTATTTCAGCCGCACCGCCGACGGCGGCATATCCTGGGAAGTCGCGCGCTCGGTCTACGATCCCGGCGCGAACAGCCAGACTATCAACAATCAGGTCGTGGTCCTTCCGGACGGAAGCCTGGTCGATTTTTTCACGCAATTGAACACGCCACCCAACGCGCCCGCCACTGCGACCCTCGCGATCATTCGATCGCCGGACAAGGGCCTGACCTGGTCGCCGCCGATCGTCGTCTCGCCGGTGCAGGCGAGAGGCACGTTCGATCCGGAGACCCACGCGCAGATACGCGACGGTGCCACCCTGGGATCGATTGCGGTCGGCCCGCACGGCGAGCTTGCCGCGGTGTGGCAGGACTCGCGCTTCAGTGGAGGCGTGCGCGACGGCGTGGCCTTTTCGCGCTCGCTCGATGGAGGGCTGACGTGGACCACTGCCGTTCGTGTCAACTCCGCCCCGAATGTGCCGGCGTTTGTTCCCGCAGTCGCGATACGCGCCGACGGTACCTACGGCGTGAGCTACTACGACTTTCGCAACAACACCGCGGACGCGTCGACGTTGCTCACCGATTACTGGCTCGCGCGATCGACCGACGGCATTACGTGGCTGGAGAGTCACATCACCGGACCCTTCGATCTGGCCAACGCGCCCAACTCGGGAGGTTTGTTTCTCGGCGATTACCAGGCGCTGACGAGCATCGGAACGGTGTTCCTGCCGTTCTACGCACAGACCAACTCCGGCAATCTCGCCAATCGCACCGATATCTTCTCCACGCTCGCGAGCTCCGCCGGATCCGCGAACGCCGCGCGCACGGATGTCGAGGCCTCGGGTGTGCAGGCGCTGGCGACACCCCCGCTGACCATGACGCCGGAGTTGCGGCAAATGCTCCACCAGAGCGTGATGCGCACGATTCAGCGGCGCATGCCCGGCCGCGCGCTTCCGGGAGCCCAGCCAGAAAAGTAGAATCGATGCGCGGCACGCGGCGCTTGTACGCGCGTCTCCGCGTTAACATCGCGTCATGACCCGGGCCATCCTCGTCCGTCTTGTTCCCGCGCTCGGCCTCACGCAAATCATTTCCTGGGGAACGCTTTATTATTCGATTGCGGTGCTCGGCGCGAGCATGCGCGACGAGCTTGGGCTCTCCGCCGCGGCGCTGTTCGGCGCGTATTCGTTCAGCCTTCTCCTGTCCGCATTGACCGCGCCGCTCGCCGGCCGAGCCATCGACCGTTACGGTGGGCGCATTGTGATGAGCGTCGGCTCGGTGACCGCCGCGCTGGCCTTGTTCGCGATCGCGCACGCGCATTCGGCGATGACGCTCTACGCGGCGTGGGCACTTGCCGGCATCGCGATGGCGATGACGCTCTACGATGCCGCGTTCGCGACGCTGAGCCAGCATGCCGGGAGATCGTATCGCACCGCGCTCACGGCACTGACGCTGATGGGAGGGCTCGCCAGCACGGTATTCTGGCCGGTGTCGCTAAAAGGGCTCGAGTGGTATGGCTGGCGCGACACGATGAGCGGATTCGCGCTATCGCAAATCGCGATATGCCTGCCGCTGCATCTCGCCTTCGTGCCTCGAACCGTGACTCCGATCGTTGCGGGCAGAATGGGCGCGGAATTTGAGAGGGGAACTTTGCCGCCCGAATCGCGGCGGCCGGCCTTTATCGCGCTCGGCGTCGCCTTCGCGCTGAACGGATTCATTGTCTCGGCGCTGACCGTACACCTGATCACCGTGCTGCAGGGCAAGGGCCTCACGCTCGAATCTGCGGTATGGGTCGGCGCATTTTTCGGGCCGATGCAGGTGGCGGGGCGGGTTCTCGAGTTCACCATCGGCCGACGCTTTTCATCGCGCCGCATCGGCATGATCGCGCTCTGGCTCCTGGTCGGCGCACTGACAGTGCTGATTGCACTTCATGGCCAAGTCGTTCTCGCGCTGGCCTTTGCCATCGTGTTCGGCTGCAGCAACGGCGTCGTGACCATCGTTCGCGGGACTGTTCCGGCGGAGCTGTTCGGTCGGGCCGGCTACGGCGGCACGCTGGGCAGTCTCGCAGCGCCGGCGCTGTTCGCGCGCGCGGTCGCGCCATTCGCCTTCGCGCCGCTCGCGGTACCGCAGACCGCGTCGCTCGGATGGTTGCTGCTGCTGATGGTGATGGCCGTGCTCTCGGTCGCGAGCTTCAGCGTCGCGGTCAAGAAGCGCTAGCGCTCACAAGTCTGCGTGTGACGTCGAGAAAGATGCAGCACGCGAGTAAATTCGGGCGCCGACGTTTTTCGTCGCGCGCGTTTGATTCTCCATCCCGTCGATGAACAACGTTATGATGTCATGTCATCACGCGCAGAACTACCATGCCTGACGATCTGCCCTGGATGCCTCTCAGCGTGCTGTCAAAGCGCCTTGCGGGCGGCGCGACATCGTCGCGCGAGATCGTCGAAGCGTGCCTCGCGCGTACCGACGCGCTCGACGGAAAGCTGCACGCGTATGTCGAAGTCTATCGCGACGATGCGATTGCCGGCGCAAAGGCGGCGGATCTCCAGCGTGACGCGGGTCTCGCGCGTGGTCCCCTGCACGGCTTGCCGATCGCGCTCAAGGACCTGCTGCACATCGAAGGCCGCGCGACCACAGCGGGCTCGAAATCGTGGCGTGGACGCATCGCGACGGAAACCGCAACGGCGGTCGAGCGCCTGCTTGCCGCCGGCATGATCCCGCTCGGCAAAACGCACATGGTCGAGTTCGCGTTCGGCGGCTGGGGCCGCAACCAGCCGATGGGCGCGCCGTGGAATCCGTGGGACACGCGCGTGCATCGCGTCGCGGGGGGCTCGAGCAGCGGCTCCGCAGTCGCGGTGGCGGCAGGCCTCGCGCCCGCTGCCATCGGCTCCGACACCGGAGGATCGATCCGCATTCCGGCAGCGCTTTGCGGTCTCACGGGACTCAAACCCACGTACGGGCTCGTCAGCCTCGCGGGCGTGGTGCCGCTCGCGCTGACCCTCGATTCGCTCGGACCGCTGACGCATAACGTCGAAGACGCCGCGCTGCTGACCGCCGCGATGGCCGGGCCCGATGCACGCGATGCTTCGACGTTTCGGGCGCCGCGGGTCGACTTCGCCGCGGCGCTCGCCGGCGACCCCGACATTCGCGGGATGCGCGTGACTGCGCTCGCAGCCGCGAATTTCCCTTCGACGACCGAGCCCGCGGTGCTGCGCGCGTTAGGCGAAGCGATGGTGGCGCTACGCGAGCGCGGAGCCCTTGTCGAGGAAGCGCACGCACCGTTCGATTTCGAGGACATGATGGTGCGCAACGGCCGCATCATCGCCGCGGAGGCATGGGCGATGCACCGTGCGTACATCGAGGACCCGGCGCTCGACATCGATCCCTGGGTGCGCAAGCGCACGCTCGGTGGCAAATCGCTCAGCGCCGCGGATTACATCGATGAGCTCGCGGAACGCAAGCGGGCGGCGGCGATGTTTGCACAGTGGATGGAGAGACGCGATGCTCTGCTCACGCCGACACTTCCGATCAGCGCAGCGCCGCTCGACCAGGTCGATGAGGCAACTACGCCGCTGGCGACATTCACGCGGGTCGCCAACTATCTGGGCGCATGTGCGCTCTCGCTGCCGGCGGGATTGTCGGGCGGCGGGCTACCGGTGGCGGTGCAGTTGGTCGGCGCGCCCTTCACCGAACCGACCTTGATCCGCATCGGACGCGCATACCAAAAAAGCACCGACTGGCACTTGAGGCATCCGGATCTCTCGGCGTGGGAGTGAATGCGCGGCTACTATGTCAGGCATTCGCCGATTGCAGACCCTCATCGACGCGCTGCGGCCCCTCTTTCACGGCCACACGCATCTTGGGCTTGTGACCGTCGGAAAAGGCCCCGGCGACGTCCAGAGTCTCGCGCACGCCGATGTCGGCGCCATGTGCGGACAGGAAGCGCTTGCTTGCGATCCGCCCTTCGCCCTGAAGGAGCTGCAGCCACGCGCGCGAGCGCTCCGACGACGACCCTTGCTGGTGAAGCTCCTCGCGCGGCGGTCCGATGCGGTGCATGCGAACCGCAAGCAGGTGCGACGTATCGGTGTTCCGCTCAACAAGCGCGCGCATCGCGGTAATCGCCTGCATCTCGGCGACAAGGCTCGAATTGAATATGATCTCGCCGACCCGGCGCCGTATTGCCAAGCCATCTGTCGGCACTTCGGCAAACTCGGGCGCGAGCTGGACTACGATCAAATCGTCGGCGAGCCCGCTGTGTATCATCGGCCACAGCGTCGGGTTGCCGCAATAGCCTCCGTCCCAGTATTGCTCTCCGTCGAGCTCGACTGCCTGGAACAGTTCCGGCACGCACGCCGACGCGAGCAATGCGTCGATCGACATCGCATCGTTGGCGATGACGCGCGGCAGCCCGGTCTTGACGTTGGTGACGGTGACGAACAGCGCGGGCGAGGACTTGCTGCGGATCGCATCGATATCGACGTGAGCCTCGATCGCATCGCGCAGCGGATTGATTCCCAGCGGATTGGAGTTGTAAGGCGTCACCGCGCCGCTCGACAACAGCCACGCGCCGAATGACTGACGCAAGCTGCGCTCCGCCGGTCCCCAGATTTTGCGCGCAAGATCGGCCAGCGCCGGATCAGCGACCCGCAACCAGAACGCGCGCAACGATTTTCTTGCCTGCGCCGCGGAGCCCTTGGCCAGCGCGCTGGCCACGATCGCAGCGTTGATCGCGCCGGCGCTGGTGCCGCTCAACTGTGCGATGGAGACGGTGCGGCTGGCAAGCAGCACGTCGAGAACGCCCCAGGTGTAAGCGCCCCACGAGCCTCCGCCCTGGAGCGCTAGCCCGATCGGCTTCTTTACTTTTTGCGGCGTGGCGGCCGGTTGTACATGATCTTCAGCAACGATTTTTTTCATAATTGGCGGTCGACTTAAGGCTTGTGGCCCGTCGACGATGGTTTGCGTCGGTTGAGCGACGCTCGAACGGCCGAAACTTTTCTGTCTCGGCGCGACCGACGATTCGCGCAAATTGCGCGGTGCGGTCCGTGTCGCGTCGGCGGATAGCCGGTGTCGACACTCAAGAGTAACGGCTTAAGCCTAGATTGTTGCGTTGCACCAAATCACAATGGCCATTAGCGTCACTGAAGTCCAATCGAAAATGCCTATGGACACCATCGCATTTGCTGATAACCCTCGTAAGCGAATGGAGTGCCGAGGAAAAATGGCCTTCCCCCTGCACGTTCGGCATTTCGGAGACCCAAGCGCCGGCGCAGGAATGGTGCAGAAAAATCGTTGCTGCATTGCAACGGTGCAAGCGATGGGCCTTTCGTCCGACCCCCAATTTGTTAACTCCTTGTTGCAGATCGGGTCTCGGTGCGGCCCGCCCCTGGCATGCCGCTTGCGGGCGTAGATGCGTTGATGTCGCCGGGAGGCGTCGCATACGCGCCCACAAAGTCGAGAGCTCCGTGACTATCACCGGAGCATCGTCGCTGCTTGCCTCGTTCAAGCGGGGCCTTCGCGACGGGCGGCGCCGCGCACTCCAAAAGAGCGTGTCCGATGCAATGCGGCAGCAGACGTGCGATCTGGGCGAGCGAATTGCTGCGACCGAGGACGCACCAACCGGCAAGCGCAAGCGATATTGGTTCTGGCTGGACAAGGCGATCACGGGGCTGTGGGTCGCCCTCTTGCTGTCGATCATCGCCTACGCCTTGGTCGAGGGAGAAGCGGTGCTGGCGCGCCTCGACGGGCTCGCTCTCGTCGCCGCCTATTCCTTGTCGCCTTAGCGTCGATCTCGCGCGAGCAAATCCGACCTACAGCGCCAGCGCGACTCTCGTCCCCTGATCGATCGCGCGCTTGGCGTCGAGCTCTAGCGCGACATCCGCGCCGCCGATCAAGCGTGGCGCAATGCCCGCGGCTTTTAGGCTCGCCACCAGCTCGCGGCGCGACTCCTGCCCGGCACAGATCACGATCGTATCGACCTCGAGCAATTGCGGCTTGCCGTCGATCCTGATGTGCAAGCCTGCATCGTCGATGCGGTCGTACTCGACGCCGGCCAGCATAACGACGCCACGGCGCTTGAGCAGCGTGCGGCGTATCCAGCCGGTCGTTTTGGCCAACCCGGCGCCGACCTTCTCGGTCTTGCGCTGCAGCAGCCACAACTGCCGCGGCGGCGGATTTTCGTGCGCGGGCTTCACGCCCCCGCGATGCGCGAGCTCGGCGTCGATTCCCCACTCCGCACAGAAGGCGGCGATAGCTGGGTCGTCGGGGCGCCCGTCGCTCGCATGCCCGTCGGCAGGATGATCTTCGGTGAGCAGCTCGGCGACGTCGAAGCCGATGCCGCCCGCGCCGACGATCGCCACCCGCTTGCCCGCGCGCTTGCGTCCATCGACGATTTCGACATAGCTCGCGACCTTGGAATGATCGATGCCGGGAATCGCCGGCATGCGCGGCACGATGCCGGTGGCGAGAATCACGTCGTCGAACGCGCTCAAGTCCTGCGCCCCGACGCGTCGATTCAGCTCCACCTTTGCGCCAAGCTGCTCGAGCCGTGTACGAAAATAGCGCAAGGTCTCGGCGAACTCTTCCTTGCCGGGGATGCGCCTCGCCAGGTTGAACTGTCCCCCGATTTCGGCGGCCGCGTCGAACAGCGTCACGTCGTGACCGCGCTCGGCGGCGGTCACCGCGCACGCCATCCCGGCGGGGCCGGCGCCGACCACGGCGACCTTTCTCCGCTGCGTCGTGGGTGTGAGCCTCAACTCGGTTTCGCGGCACGCGAACGGGTTGACCAGGCAGGTGGCGGTCTCGCGCTCGAAGATCTGATCGAGGCAGGCCTGGTTGCAACCGATGCAGGTGTTGATTTCGGCGGCGCGATTCTGTGCCGCCTTGTTCACGAACTCCGGGTCGGCGAGGAAGGGCCGCGCCATCGACACCATGTCGGCGTCGCCGCGCGCGATCAGCGTCTCTGCCGTGGCAGGATCATTGATGCGGTTGGTGGTGATCAACGGAATCGCCACGTTGCTTTTCATGCGCCGCGTCACCCACGCGAACGCGGCGCGCGGAACCATGGTGGCGATGGTCGGGATCCGCGCCTCGTGCCAGCCGATGCCGGTATTGATGATCGTCGCGCCCGCGGCTTCGATCGCCTGCGCTAGCGCGACGACTTCGTCCCAGGTGCTGCCCCCTTCGACCAGATCCAGCATCGACAGCCGGTAGATGATGATGAAGTTGGGGCCCACCGCCTCGCGCGTGCGGCGCATGACGGCGATCGGAAAGCGAATGCGATTCAAAAACGAGCCGCCCCACTCGTCGTCCCGATGATTGGTCTGCGGCGCAATGAACTGGTTGATGAGATAACCCTCGGAGCCCATGATCTCGACGCCGTCGTAGCCGGCCCGCTGCGCGAGTTTCGCGCAGCGGGCATACGCGGCTAGCGTTCTGCCAACGCCCCATTGCGTGAGGGCGCGCGGACGAAAAGGCGTGATCGGCGACTTGAGTGAAGACGGCGCGACGGACAGCGGGTGATACGCGTAGCGACCGGCGTGCAGGATCTGCATCGCGATCTTGCCGCCGGCCGCGTGCACGGCGCCGGTCACGATGCGGTGCTTGGCGACCTGCCACGGAAACGATAGCTGCGAGGCCCGCGGCTCGACCCGGCCGGCGAAGTTGGGCGCGATGCCGCCGGTGACGATCAGGCCGACGCCACCCCTTGCCCGCGCCGCATAATACGCCGCGAGCTTGTTGAATCCATCCGGCGCCTCCTCCAGACCCGTATGCATCGAGCCCATGAGGACGCGGTTCTTGAGCGTCGTAAAGCCGAGCGGCAGCGGTGCGAGGAGGTGCGGGTATTGGTTTATGGGTCCGCTCATGGCGGGCCACCGTTCGAAGCACCGAAGCTAAGGAGGGTAAACCATAGCCCGC
>DATMNH010000212.1:0-133545 GCA_035568975.1 Casimicrobiaceae bacterium | reverse complement strand
GCCGACGGAGAACGTGTAGCGCACGACTCCGTACGTCTCGATGAAGTGCTCCTTGACCATCATGAGCGTTTCGGCCTGCGTCACCATGTTGCAGTTGCTCCCCGTGATCTCGAGAACGCTGGACATCGTGGCGAAACCCTTCCCCAGCACCTTTCCGATCAGCACGCCACGTGTGCTGCCCTCCTGGTAGGTGATGCCGCAGTTGGGCCCGCCCTCCAGATACAACTTGCGGTTCCAAGCTCGCTGGGGATTGGCAAAGTCCCAGCTGCGAGCCGGATCGAACAGTACAGCAATCTGGTATTGCGCCCGGTTGATCGACCCGGTCTCCAACCTCACGATGAATGGGACAGTGATGCCTTGGTCCGTCGTGGTCTGCGCGACGGCCTCGGGGGGAGGCGGATTGGTCGGATCGTAGGTTTGGAAGTATGGGTCGGATCCGCCGGGGACGTCCACGCTCGCAGGGTTGGCCTGTGCATCGATACCAGCAGGCACGTAGTAGTACTGGAACGTTGGAGGACGGGTGCATTGCCCGTTCAATGCACCCGCGTTACAAGTCCATGGCCACACTTGCGGGCCACTGAACACTGGGCCACTGGAGGAGTGGTTCGTGATCGTGATCTGCGCACCAGTTCCATCAGCGGGCCGAGCGCGCAGGAGATTCGGCCCGTTGACTAACCCGGTCACGAGACCCATGAACCTTCCATCGGCCCTTAACGCAAAGGCCTTCGTGATGTCGATGCCGTTCAGGTCGATCTTTGAGATCGACCCATATGCGCCGACGCTCGAGACGATCTGAACCAGCGCGTCGCCTCCCGAAATCAAGTCCGCACGGTTCGAAAGGACCTGAATGCTGAGAACGCCCTGCGCCGCCGCTTTCGCAGGAGCGGCTTGTCCTGCGTCCGCGATTGCGATCTTTCCGTTCGCACCGGCGAGCATCCTGGAGTTGCTCGTAGCCTGCCCCGAAGCCGCGCTCGCAAGGCCCAGCAGCAGCGCAGCCGTTAGCACGGGAATCATGCGCACATTGAATTGCATGGTCTCCTCCTTACAACGGGAACGCGCGATCGCTTCGAGACGATCGCGATATGCCGTGCCGAGCGCGTGGGATGGCTATGCGAACATTTAAATCATCGGCCTCCGAATGCCAATCGGACGCTTCCTGATTTGTGCGTAGGAAGGTCGGCAAAAATCGTACGAGTAGGTCCTACAGATCGCGAACGTGATAACGTGACCGAGTGAGAGACCTATGGCGCGCGTCCGAATTCGAGGAGCAGGTACGCGAGCGCATACCCCGCCCAAATGGCGACACTGAATGCAGCTCCGCCGGCAATGGATGATGCGATGGGACGGTCGTCCCGCGATAACGTGCGCGCCGCGATCGGCAGGATCGCGAGGAACATGAACGCTTCTCCCACGGGGATGAACAACGCGCAGAAGGACCCGATCATCGCATTCGCGGTACCATACTTCCACCATCCGGCACGGAACGCAAAGTACTCATAGAAGCCGATGGTGATCCCCGCGAATATCGCGACGATCACTGCCGAAACGATCGCCGCAATCCGTTGCTCGAGTCGCCGGCGCAAGAGCCCGAATAATCGGATGGCGGGATAGCCAAGTTCCACTATCACGCAGGCCCACGCCAAGGGCATCCAGATGGGAGAAGCGAGCAGGACGACATCGCGCGCTCCCAGGTAGTCCAGGCGCCCGTTCGCAATACCGTTGACAAGCCACCAATCTACGATCAGCTCGAACAATCCCGCGACGATGCCCACTCTGAGCAGGGCGACGATCGTCGCGCCACCCCGCTGCTGCAGCGTTTCGCCCGCGGAAGCATAAAGCGCAGTCCGAATGAACAACCCGAGGTATGCGCACATCGTCCCGCCGTTGGCGGGAAGTGGCGCGAATGCCGCGACCAGCGTCAGCACCAAGCCGGTCGTCATGCCGCCGACCCACATTGCATCGGACGCCGGGGACAGCGCCTCGATGTGGCGAGCAAAGTTCGGAGAGACGTTCATGAGGCCGCTAGTCTAGTCGAGGATTTTCTCCGCGGGCCCCACAGCAGGCATTTGGCGGATGGTAAAGCGGACAGTCGCTCGGCTAAGGAAGACTTCTTGCCATTTCAGCGTTCATCAGTGCACTCTTTGACTACGCCAGCGCCACCTCAACCATCGCATCAAACGTTGCCTGCCCCGCAGAAAACGCGAACAGATCGACCGCCACGTCCGGCAATACCGGTGCCCCGGCCGTGAGTCGGTTGAGATTCGGCCATCCATCGCGCATCCACAACGTGCCTGCGGGTATGCGATCGGTGACGCGCGCTCGCGCCAACAGATCACCACGATCGTTGAAGATGCGAATCGCCGCGCCGTCGACGACTTGGCGCATCGCGGCATCGGCCGGAGAAATCCACAACGTCGGCGCGGATTCACGTCGGGCCAGCGTCGGCAGTTCTCGCCCGTTGTTGTAGAAACCGTGGAAATGCGTCAGCGTTCGCCCCTGGGTGAGGGCAAGCGAGTAGGTACGCCCAGCCGGCCCGGTCCGTGGTTCCTGCCTCGCGGGCATGTCATGTGATGGCAGGGGCGGCAGGCCCAAGCGCCCCGCCTGCTCCGAGTAGAACTCGATCTTGCGCGACGGGGTATCGAAGTCCAGCGTCGGATTGGCAACGTGCGACACGTTGAGGGCGCGGATGCCGCCTTGTGCGCGCAGCGCTGCCACCGACGCGTGACCGGTGCAACGATGATCGAGGATGGCATCCACCATCGCCTCCTCCGAGGCCCACGGATGAAAACCCTCGAGGTTGAGTCGCCCGGCCAGCTCCTTCACCAAACTATAGAGCGAACGCGTCTCGCCGGGTGGCTCGAGTGCCCGCTCCATGAGATAGAGGTGCGTGTGCGTCATCTTGCAGCCCACTTCCTCCAGCCATGCGGTCCCAGGCAGCACGACGTCGGCAAAGCGGCGTGCCGTGTCGTTCAGGAACAGGTCGTAGCTCACGACCAGATTAGTTCGTTGCAGCCCCAGTTCCACCTCCGCGACGTCCGCGAACGAAGACAGCATGTTCGTGCCCATCAACAGCAAGGTTTGGATGCGGCCCTCGCGCAACGCCGCGGTCACTGCAGACATCTGATTTGGGACGATCGTCCCGGGCGCTCTGCGTCCTGGTTCTATGATGCTGCCCAAGCCACGGCCGTGGGCGGCGCTGCCATGGCGTGGGCCGAAGCCGCCGCCCGCAATGCCGACGTTCCCGGTCAGTGCCGGCAGGCAGGCGATCGCGCGCCCGGCCTGCCAACCATTGGCGCCTTTGTGCATCGAACTCCCGCCGAGCACGATCATCGCGGGCCGAGTGTCAGCGTAGCGCCGCGCCAGCGCCACGATCTGCTCGGCCGGAATGCCGGTGATTTCCTCCGCCCACGCCGGCGGATACGCCTGCAGATGCGCTACGAGCTGATCGAACCCTACCGTATGCCTCGCGACAAACGCCGGGTCGTGGCGCTGTTCGGCACAGATCACATGCATCATCGCCAGTGCCAACGCGGTGTCGGTGCCCGGCCGGATGACCAGCACGTCGTCCGATTTGGCCCCGGCCTCGGTGTTCCGTACGTCGATCGTGACGATATGTGCACCCCGACGCTTGGCTGCCAGCAGATGTCGGGCGGTATTCGGCTGGCTCGTCAGATTGGCCGCCCAGAGGATGATGAGCTGCGAATGCTCGCCCATGTCCTCCTTCGTGTTCGTCTCGAGCATGCCGGTGAGCCCGAGTCCAAAGGCGCCCAGGCCCCAGCAGATCATCGAAGGATTCCAAAACTGGCAGCCGTGGAAGTTCGCGAAACGAGCGAGGAGCTGCGCACTGATGCGCGTGCCGTAGTTGGTCGTGAATGTACCGTGGCCGGGCCAGATGCCCACCGCCTCCGGCTGCGCCATGCCCGACACGATCCGGTCGAGTGCTTCGTCCCATGGCGCACGCCGGAAATCGTCGGTGCGCCGATCACGGATCAGCGGATGCAGCAGGCGCGCGGGGTTGCCGATGATCTCGCGCGACGCCTGCCCTCGTATGCAGAGGAAGCCCCGACTGTCCGGATTGGCTTCATCTCCCGTGACGCCGACGAGGTTCCCGTCACGCACCTCGGCAAGCATGCCGCAGAGCGTCGGATGACAGTTCATCGGACACATCGTGCGGATGATCTTCGAAGAAACCCCGGTCAACGGCGACTCCTTGATTCAAATGCGCGCTGCGTGGTAAGCACATAGCCAAAACACCGCTGCGCCCAACGGACTTAGGAAGATGCGACGACGCATTGAATCACCCATCGACGACTGGGCGGGCGCAAATGCTAGCCTGCGCGCGCGGCTAAGTCTACTACGGCGACCGGCTGCACGTTGCCGATCTGCGACTTTCAAGTGAGTCGCAGCGTTACCTTCACCGCACTGCGATGGAACTTCACGTCCGCGGTTGACCGCGCGTAACATTCAACCGCAGGATTCAAGAGGTCCGGCAAGATCAAATTGGAGGCGCCAACATGAAACCGTGCCATCGCATTTGCGCGAGCATCCTCGTCGTCGCGACAACACTGCTCGCAGCGCCATTCGCTTTGGCAAAGGATGTGGCGATTCCGCAGGAGACTCTGCGCGTCCCGGGACTTCGTGCCGCCGCCGAGATTCGCGTGGACCGTTGGGGCGTGCCGCATATATATGCCAGGAACGAGGCAGACCTCTTCTATGTGCAGGGGTTCAACGCTGCGCGCGACCGACTCTTTCAGATTGACCTATGGCGACGCCGCGGTCTTGGGCAACTTTCTGAGGTGTTTGGTCCGGGGTTCCTCGAGCAGGATCGCGCCGCTCGGCTGTTCCTCTATCGCGGTGACATGGACCGCGAGTGGCGTATCTATAGTGCCCGCGCAACCCGCGAAGCCCAACCGGTCGCGCAGCACTTTGTCGACGGTGTCAACGCGTATGTGGATTGGCTCGCGAAGAACCCCGCGAGCTTGCCGTGGGAATTCAAACAACTCGACTACCGACCGGCTAAGTGGTCGGCGGAGGACGTCGTGCGCATCCGCTCCCACGGGCTCACGCGAAACCTGCTGTCTGAGGTGGCGCGCGCCAACACCCTGTGCAAGACGAGGAACGTGGACGCGGACCAGGTTCGCTTCGGACTGACCAACGACTGGAAGGTACAGGTGCCGGAGGGGCTCGATCCGTGCCTTCCGGCTGACGTTCTGAAGGTGTTCCAACTCGCGACGCAGGACGTAACGGTGAGCAAGAATATGCTCAATTTCGCTGATGGTCCGCAAGCGGTCGCGGCACTCCATGAGGAGTTGGCCCCCGAGGGCAGCAATAGCTGGGTAATTGCGCCGACGAAGTCGGCGACCGGTCGCGCGATGCTTGCAAACGACCCGCACCGGGCGTATTCAGCGCCGAGCCTTCGCTACCTGGTGCACCTCTCCGCACCTGGCCTCGACGTGATCGGCGCGGGCGAGCCGGCGTTGCCCGGCGTCTCGCTCGGCCACAATGGAACCATCGCGTTTGGCCTCACCATCTTCAATATCGACCAGGAGGACCTCTACGTCTATGAGTTGAACCCGGCTGATACCACGCAATACAAGTACAAGGATGGTTGGGAAGCATTTCGCGTGATTCGCGAAGTCATTCCCGTGAAAGGCGGCGTCGAGAAGGAGGTAGAACTGACGTTCACGCGCCACGGGCCCGTGGTGTATGTCGATGCGCAGAAACAGCGCGCTTATGCGGTGCGCTCCGGTTGGCTCGAAACCGGCACGAGCCCGTATTTCGGCTCCATCGATTACATGCGCGCAAAGGACTTCAAGGCGTTTCAGGCTGCGCTCGTCAACTGGGGGGCCCCGACTTTGAACCAGGTCTACGCGGACGTGAGGGGCAACATCGGCTGGATGCCGAGCGGATTGGCACCGCGTCGCCCGAATTGGGACGGTCTGCTCCCGGTACCGGGAGATGGCCGTTTCGAGTGGGCTGGATTCTGGCGCGGCAATGAGCTGCCCTCGTCCTACAATCCGCCGCAGGGTTTTATCGCAACCGCGAACGCGTACAACATTCCGGCCGACTACCCGGCGCGCGAACGCAAGCTTGGATTCGAGTGGACGAATCCGTCCCGCGACCAACGCATCCATGAGTTCCTCGTGGCGCACTCTAAGGTTTCGCTCGAGGATTCGGAGCGGCTGCAGAATGACATCCTGTCGATCCCGGCGCGTCGTCTAGTGGTCCTTCTGGTCCCGCTCGCATCCGACGACGAGAAGACGCGGCGTGCGCTGGCGTTCCTGCGGGGGTGGGATGCACGCCTGCGTGCCGATTCGCCGCAGGCCGCACTCGAGGAGATCTGGCAACTGCGTCATCTGCGCAAAGCCTATCGCGAGGCGGTGCTTCCGCCCGAGGCGGCCGCGGCACTCTCGACCACCGACATGAACGTGATGCTTGCCGGACTGGAAACGCCCGACGCGCGATTCGGTGAGAATCCGATCGCGAAACGCGATCAGCTTCTGCTGTCGACGCTCAAATCGGCGTGGGAGGAAATGGAAAAGCTGCAAGGACCCGAACCTGCCTTCTGGCAGTGGGGGAAGTTCCACTTCAATCTGAACGAGCACCCGTTCGCGCCCATCGTCGACGATGCGATGCGCGCGCGCATAAATGTGGGGCCGATCGCCAAGAACGGCAGTGAATTCACGCCGAGCCAGTCGCTCACCCGCGCCACGGATTTCCGGCAAATGAACGGCCCATCCGTTCGTATCGTGCTGGACGTCGGCAACTGGGACAATTCGCGTGCGGTAAACCACCCCGGGCAATCGGGCGACCCCGAGAGCCCGCACTACCGCGACCTCGCGCTGCTGTGGAGCGAGGGGAAATACTTCCCACTGCTCTACTCGCGCAACGCCGTTGAGCACGCGACGGAGCGCGTGATACGACTGCTGCCTGAATCGCGATGAACAAGTCGAGCCGAAAGCTCATTCCACCTTTGCACCGGTCTGCTTTACGACAATGGCCCATTTTGCGACCTCCAAGCGAACGTACTCGGCAAACTGCTGCGGTGAACCGCCGATAGGCTCAAACGTGAGAGACTCCAGGCGCTCGCGGACATCGCCGATCTGCAAGACGCGATTGATCGCCTCGTTTAGTTTCTGCACGACTTCGGGCGGTGTGCCGGCTGGCGCGAAGAACCCGACCCAGGTGTACTCCTCGATCTCGGGGTAGCCCAGTTCGGTAAATGTAGGCACCTCGGGCAGCAGTCGATGACGCGTTGCGCTCGAGATCGCGAGCGCGCGTAGCCGGCCGGAGCGGATGAATGGGATGGGCGCCGTGACAGCGAGCGAGCCGATCGGCGGTTCCCCCGCCACAACCGCTACGGCGGCCGGCCCCGCGCCCTTGTACGGGATATGAGTGACGTCGAGCTTCGCGATCGCCTTGAAAAGGTGCTCCCCGGTCAGGTGCGGCGTGGTGCCCGTTCCCGGAGAGGCATAGGCTAGCTTCATGGTCTTCGCCATCTCGAGCAACTCGGCGAGCGTCTTCGCGGGAAATTCCGAATTGACCACGATCACGTTGGGCTGCGTCGCTGCCTGAATGATTGGCGCAAAGTCGCGGTCGGGATCGTAACCCGCGTTCGGCGAGAGCGAGACGTTGACTGCGAACGCACTTGAGGTCGCGAGGATCGTGTAGCCGTCGGGTGGTGCCTTCGCCACGACCTGCGTGCCAAGATTGCCGGTTGAGCTCGGACGGTTCTCGACGACTACGGGCTGCCCGAGAATCTCGGGTAGTTTCTCCGCCGCCAGCCGCGCGACCACGTCGACGGGGCCTCCGGGCGCGAACGCGACGATAATATGAACGGCTCGGGCCGGATAACTCTGCGCAACGGACGACGAGAGCGGCGCGAGCGCAAGGCAGGTCATGGCCAGGACTGCTTCGAGTCGTGTTCTCAAGGCTTCCTCCTCCGAAGGCTCCGGCGCCCGATCGGCCGCGTGTTACCCCACAGCCAGCGGCGCGAGCGCCTCGATGTCCGTCACCACGTCGATCACCGCCGGCCGTTTGGCCTCGAGCGCGCGCGCAAGGGCTGGCGCGAAATCGGCTGCCTTCTCCACACGCAGCCCGAGCGCGCCCATGTCCTCGGCAAGGCGCGCAAAATTCATCGGGCTGAAGGTCCACAGCTCGTGCGCCTGTTCGGTCTGCTGGCCCCCGTAGGCGCGGTCGAAGCCGCGCTTCGACTGGTTTCCGCTCCTATTGTTATTGACGACTGTCACGGCATTGACGCGCCACCGCACGGCTGTCTCGATCTCGGCGATGTGATACCACAGCCCCGCGTCGCCGGTGAACGTGACGACTGGCCGATCGGGGCACGCGCACTTCGCGCCGAGGCCTGCTGGGAACGCCCAGCCGAGATGTCCTGCACTGCGCAGGTAATCCTGGTTCGGGCTTTTCAGATCGTACATGCCGCCCATCCATATGCCCGCGTGGCCGGTGTCGACTACGACGATCGCGTCGTCGGGCGCGTGGCGCGTGAGCTCGCTGCAGAGGCGTTCCGGGCGGATCGGCACTGCGTCCGATTCGAGCAGCTCGCGATGCTTCGCGGCATATTCCTCGCAGAGGCCGCGCACTGTC
This sequence comes from Casimicrobiaceae bacterium, assembly GCA_035568975.1. Lineage (GTDB taxonomy): Bacteria > Pseudomonadota > Gammaproteobacteria > Burkholderiales > Casimicrobiaceae > PALSA-1003. Next base: position 124,938 of record DATMNH010000212.1, on the reverse strand, counting down.
GCGAGCCAGGCTTCTCGTCGCGCAGCGCTCGAGGTATCAGCCTCGCCGAGCATGCGCCCGAGCGTGACCTTCGCGTCGCCGTTGACCGCGACCTTGAGCGGATAGTTGCGTCCGAGGGCTTCGGGATCTACGTCGATCTGGATCGCTGCGACGCCGACCTTCGGCACGGCCCAGAAGTGCGTGGTCATGCCGCCGGCCTCGGTACCGACGAAGAAGACGAGATCCGCCGCGGCGACGACGCGATTCGCGCTCTCGCGCGAATAGGTGCCGACCACACCCACCGACAAGGGATGCGAGCCGATGATTGAATCCTTACCGTTCAATGATGTGGCTACCGGAATCTGCAGCTTCTCGGCGAGTGCGACGAGTTCGTGCGCCGCACCCGACGCGCGCACGCCGCCGCCGGCGACGATGACGGGCTTCAGCGCTTCCTGCAGGAGCATCAGGGCCGCGCGCACGCTCGCCGCATCGGGCTCGGGACGAAACGGCGGCACCTGTGCAAATCGCGGCTCGCAGAGAGGCTCCATGTCGGCCTCTTCCTGGTCGATCTGACCCTCGTTGCCGCGAAACTGCAAATGCACCGGGCCAGGTGCGCCGCTGACTGCAGTGCGAAACGCTTGCCGCACCATGTCGGGGATGCGCTCCACCGCATCGACCGTCGCGTTCCACTTCGTCACCGTCTCGAAAGCCGGCACGTCGTCGACTTCCTGATAGACCTTGCGAAACTTCGTTTTCGGATCGCGTCCGCCGGTGAACGCTATCACCGGCGAATGCGCGAGCCACGCGTCGCGCAAGCCCGCGGCGAGATTGAGCGCACCCACGACCTGTGCCATGCATACACCGGGCCGACCCGAAGCGCGCGCATAGCCATCAGCCATGTAGGCGGCCGCCTTCTCGCCATGCGTGTGAAGCCGTTTGATCTTCGTGCGGCGCTCCATCTCTGCAAAGGTTCGGCGGAGCACCGCGGGCACCATGAACACGTGCGACACGCCATAGCCCTGCAACATCTGCGCAAGCGCCTGCGCGCCTGTCATCCTGGCCATGGCAATCCCTTATTTGATCGCGAGTGGGTTCGCGGGCGAGCCGACCGCTCCAGTGATCGGAAGCGACGGCGCGACGAAAAGGAATTCGTAGACGCCGTCGGCGGCGCAGTCCTCGGCCAGCTCCTTCACGTAGAAGATCTCCCCCATGGTCATGCCCATGATCGGGATGGTGATCCAGTGCCAGGGCTGATTGATGCCGGGCTCCGTCTCGTTTGGGCGCACCTCGCAGCCCCAGGTGTCGCTCGCGAGCGCGGCCAGCTGCGTGCGCTTGATCCACTCCAGCGTCTCGAACGCAAACCCCGGCGCGTCGCCTCCGGGATAACCATCCCAGCTGCCGGCCTCGAGCTTGGCCTCCATCTGTCCCGTGCGAACGACGACGAAGTCGCCGCGCTTCACTACCACGCCCTGCTTCTCTGCCGTGACGTCGAGATCGGCACAGGTGATGCCGTAGCCATCCTCGAGGACTTCTCTCTCGAGCGCGCGCGGCACATCGAGGAAAACGCCGCGGCCGACCATCTTCGCCTTAGTCTTCTCGATCCCGCACTTCTGGGCGCCGGCAGAGGTCACTTCGCGGCAATCGTATCCGTTCCACATGAAGTTCTCGTAGAAGACATGGCCGAGACCGTCCCATTGGGTGCCGCATTGCAGCGGCATCACCACCATGTCGTCGGCAGCGCGGATGCCGCGATGGTCGAGCACACCCGAGTAGGCATCGGTTCCTGTCCGCAGCATGGTGTGCACGGGATTGACGCGGCCCAGCGACGGATACTTGCTTTTCGCGCCCTGGGGACCGTGCTGGTCGAAATTGAGCGCGAGCGAAATCACCTTCCCCTTGCGCACGAGCCGGGCGGCCGCGACGATGTCTGCGGGCGACGTATGATTGAGCGTGCCGATCTCATCCTCGGGTCCCCACCGACCCCAGTTCTTGTATTTCTCGGCTGCCTCGGCTAGGTCCTTGCGGGTGAGCTTGCGTGTAGCCATGGGTTCCTCCCTTCTTGTCGAGCAGCTTACCCTTGTTCCAGGGTAACGCACGGTCTCCGGGATTTGCGGAGATACTCATGAAAGGCTCCTTCGGTGCGTGAAAGATACGACGCGGATCACAGACTCCCGGTAGTTGCGGAAGCCCAATCGCTCATAAAGTCCGTGGGCGCCAGCATTCTCGCGCATGACATGCAAGAACGGTGCACGGGGTGAGTCGGGGTGCCGATCAAAGTTAGCACATCTGGTTAACGACAAGGACTGCGCGTACTGTGTCGGGACCGCCGACGAAACGCGTTATCATGATCAGTGGTGCTTTTCGTCTCGGCGCGCAAATCTGCCGTGGGAGTCCCACATGAGCTTGAACGACAGGATCGATACCGACTCGGGGCAGCACGGCACGTCCGGGTTGCTGGACGTACTCATCCGTGCCGGACTCATCCTGGCACTGGCCATGCTTTGCTATCAGGTCTTCGCGCCGTTCCTGACCCTGATGGTCTGGGCCCTGATTTTGGCGGTCGCGCTCTATCCGATGCACCAGTACCTCGCGGCCAAGATCGGAGGGAAGCAAGGGCTTGCAGCGACGATCGTGGTTCTCCTCGGCGTCACCCTGATCATGGTGCCAACCGCCGTGCTGATGAGTTCGCTGGGCGACTCGGTGCAGCAATTGATCATTGACGTGCAGGAGAACACCCTCGAGATCCCAGCCCCGCGCGATGCCGTCGCAGGGTGGCCCGTAGTCGGCGAGAAGCTCTACGCGATCTGGTCGGCGGCGCACACCGACCTGCCTGCTCTGATCCATAGCATGCAGCCGAAGATCGGCGAGCTTGCAAAGGCGGCGCTCGGCTTCGTCGCCGGCATCGGCGCCGGGCTGCTCCAATTCCTCGCCGCCTTCATCATCGCTGGCATCATCATGGCCTTCGGTCAGGCGGGCAGCCGTGCAAGCCTTGCCATCTTCGAGCGCTTCGCCGGTGCCGCACGTGGCGCCGAGTTCACGAAGCTATCCACGGCGACCATACGGGCCGTTGCACAAGGCGTCATCGGCGTCGCCTTCATTCAGGCAATCCTCGTCGGCCTTTGTCTGTTGCTCGCCAGTGTGCCGTGGGCGGGCGTGCTGGCCTTGGTCGTCCTGGTACTTGGCATTGCCCAAGTACCCGCGCTGATCATCACCCTGCCGGCCATCGGCTACATTTGGTGGAGGGGCGACTACGGGACCGTCGAGGCGATCATCTACACTGTGCTGATCTTCGTCTCGGGAATGGCCGACAACGTGCTCAAGCCATTGATGCTCGGGCGCGGCGTCGACGCACCGATGCCGATCATCCTGATCGGCGCACTCGGCGGCATGGCCGCCGCGGGGATTCTCGGGATGTTCGTCGGTGCGACACTGCTGGCGTTGGGCTACCAGATCTTCATGGGCTGGGTGGCGGCCCGAGGCAACGCGGAGGCCCTCGAGCCGAAGCAAGACAAACCGACGTGATTGCGAGGTTCGGGAGGTATGCCCTTTGGGCACCACCGCTTGGGATGCGAGCTGGCCGATCGCCCTACGGCCGCTTGCGAGAAAATTGAGCGCCGTCGCTGACGGTCTGCCACTGGCCGAACGCGCCCATCGATGAGCGGCAACCTAACGGCCGACATTGCGCATTGCGCTTCATTGCGGTCCCTGATCGGTGTTCGTCGGCCACGAGCATCCTCGATCCGCGGGAGCAGCGGGAGAATCCGCCGAGCCCGGTACGCGGCGCCGATGAGCGCACGGAGTTCGTGGTCGCTAAGCGCAGGAGAGGGCTGCAACGAACTGAGTTCGTTTCCCAATCCCAACTTGTCACCTGACATACTGCACTCTGCTGGTGATATGGACCGGACATCCACGACTGAGAGAATGGGTGCGCCGAGTTGAAGAGAAAAGCTTCGCCGGCGATATGAATCTGGACTAGCAGTGGCCTTTTCCCAGACGGATTTCACGGCCGACCTGAAAAAGATCTCGGTCCCGACATTGGTGATGCACGGCGACGATGATCAGATCGTGCCCTACGCCGACTCTGCGCCGCTGAGCGCCAAATTGTTGAAGAACGCCACGTTGAAGACCTACAAGGGCTTCCCGCACGGGATGCCCACCACGGAGGCCGATACGATCAATGCTGGTCTCCTGGCGTTCATCAAGTCCTCGGGGTAGCCTGAATGTCGTCTTGTGCATGGGGCGCGGATCGCCGCGCTCGCGTGCAATGGCCAAACTTCTCGTGCGTCACCTGCCTACAGTTCGCGTGGGTGAGGGTCTCCGCACCTACCGGGCGATCTTCGCCCGCAGACGGCGGCGTTGCCGTCACAACGCCAGGGCGTTGCGCGTTATAGTGTGCGCGTACACGACGTCGACTTCGGCGCGAGATGGAGAAACGATGAGGAGAAAACCGATGCGATCGAGACTCAGGATTGCGATCATTTCCGCCGGGTTGATTCTGGCGACGCACGCGGCCGCGCAAGTCACCTTTTACGAGGGCGAGGAGTTCAGGGGGGCCAGTTTCAGGGTCGACACCACCACCCGGAACTTCGACCCTCTGGGATTCAACGACCGCGCGTCGTCGGCGGTGGTCGAGCAGGGACGCTGGGAAGTGTGTGAGGACGCGGAATTTCGCGGCCGATGCACGATTCTGAACCCCGGCAACTATCCATCGTTGGCCCCGATGGGTTTGAACAAGCGCATCTCTTCGGCGCGGCCCGTCGAGTTGCAAGCGCAATATCCGGCCGCGGCGCCGCCGCTGCCCGCGCCGGCGTACGACTATGGCCGGCGCCCGGACGAGCACCTGTTCGAGGTTCCGGTGCATTCCGTTCGCGTGGTGGTCGGTCCACCGGAGCAGCGCTGCTGGGTCGAGCGCCAGCAGGTCGTCGAGCCATCACAGTCTGCGCCTAACGTGCCAGGCGCGGTCGTTGGCGCGATCATCGGGGGCGTGCTCGGGCACCAGGTCGGCGGCGGTCGCGGGCGGGACGTTTTGACGGCCGGCGGTGCTGTAGCGGGAGCCGCGATCGGCGCCAATGCCGGAAGGAGCTCGGGCGGGGTGTACAGCCAGGACGTCCAGCGCTGCGATGTCGTTCCCGGTTCGGCGCGTCCGGACTACTGGGATGTAATGTATTACTTCGACGGCCTCGAGCACCACATGCAGCTGGGCGCGCCGCCGCCGCCGACGATCTGGGTCAATGGAGGTGGGGAACCGCGGATGTAGACGGTCGTCGTCAGCGCGGCACGCCGCCTACCGCGAACGTGAACGTCCGGTATTCGTAACGCTCGGACCGGCCTTTCATCCGCACCACTCACCCTTACGGCCTTTATGCTCGCTTGGACCGCGCCGCAGCATTGGTGACGGCGCCATCCAGGGGTCCCACGGTTATCGGAAACAGGTCGGGCGCACCGCGAATGAGGCGTGCAACGCGGGCGGCATCATCCGATCGATGCGCCCGTCGCCACAATGACGCCGCTGACATGGCGATCGCCCCCAACGTGACGCGTTTCTCCGGTGACACTTGGGCGAGCGCTTGCTCGGCTTCCTGTGCCGCCTGCGCGAAAAGCTCTCGCGCCGACGCGTCATCACCCCGATGCAGCGATGATTGTGCGGCGGCGGCTAGCTTCTTGCTTCGGTGTTGGTGGTCGATCCAGGTCACGAGAATCCTCCTTGGCAAGATGTTTCTCTCTTGGATTGGATCATGCCAACGCTACGATCGAATGACAATCGCGAGCCGATGTATTTTGTCGGAACTTCGCTTCCAAGGCGTTATCAGTTATCGACGCCGAATCCAAACAGTTTAGCTCAGTGCGTCGCGATAGCAAGCAATGCCGGGCGTCCGCGCTGGTTGCGGTGCTGAGGGCGAAATTGTTCGACTAGCCACCCAGCGCCTTCATCACTTTGGTCCCGTCGGGCGAGCCCTGCCCCGACGCCGGATCCCAACCTGAAGCAGCCGGATACTTATGCAAACTTTTGTCTATATCGTTGTTGCCGCTGGTGATGTCGTGGAACGCACCCGCGTTGGCGTAGAGCATGGCATTGATGAATCCTGCCGGTTTTTTGCCGAGCGTTGCGAGCCGCTGATTAATGAGTGCGACCAGCCCCGCCCACAGCGGGGCTACCGCGCTCGTGCCGCCTATCGGCACGAGCTTCGCGATCCCTGCGATCTTGCACAAGTAGCCCGTAGCGGAATCGGCGTTGCCTGCAACGTCGGGCACCCCCCGGCCTACTTTTCCCGTCGGCGATTTGGGCACCGTCGCCCCTGCCTGGTAGCCAGGTTTGGTGAAGAAATTGCTCACTCCACCACCACCGGCGCCGCTGGGCTGATTCGGCGAAGTCGCATCGCCTTCGTTCCAGACGACCTCGCTCGCAATGGCCGTGCCCGTACCTACGAGTGTCGTGCCGCCGCAGGCAAGGGCGAACGCGCTCGACGACGGGAAGTCGACATGCGGCTTGCCGTCGCGCAGCGGGTTGCCCTGATCGTCGGCCAGCGGGAGGTCGGCCGAGCCATCGTCGCCCGACGCGCAGCACACCGTGACTCCGAGCGCGGCCGCATCCTGCAGCACCTGATCGATGCCATTGCGCTGTTGCGCGGTCGTGTAGGGAAGGTCTTCCGGGCCGCCCCAGCTGATCGATACGACCGAAGGCTTGCGCACGTTGTCGTGCACGGCGGCGCTGATCACATCGATGAAGCCCTTGTTGGTATTAGGGGCGAAGTACACGGCGATCTTCGCGCCGGGCGCGATAGCCCCGGCCACCTCGATGTCTAGCATGACCTCGCCGTCGGCGTCCAGGTTGATGTTGGGCAGGTTGGCGCCGCCGTCCACGCCCACGGCCGTCACCTGGGGCGCGGTGAGCCCCAGCTTCGTGAAGTAGGTCTTGAGGTCCGCCGTCGTGTAGCCGGTGCCCATCTTGTTATGCGCATTTGGGGTATTGAGCTCGATCAGCGCGATGCATTGCCCGGTGCCGTTGAGGCCGGCGGGAAAGTTGTAGAGCTTTGCTACCTGCGGGGCCGTGAACGGTTTCAGCGCAGACGTTGCTGCCGCTTTCTTAGCCAGTGTCACTTTTGGGTTTTTTTTTGCGCGCACCGCCCCTGCGCGTTTGGGCATCTTGAGCTTGCCCGCTTCGCTCACTGTTGCGCCCCCGACCGCTCCCAGCAGACGGTAGTGCGGACGGGCCGCCTGACGCGTATCGAACCCGTACACGCCGACGATGACGTCGGCAAGCTGGGTCGGCACGGAAAGCGTACCGGTGCGTCCCCGGAAGGACGCTTTGCCGACGCGATAGTTCGCCACCTTCGCCCCGAATGCCTTGCAGAGTGCGGCAAGCGTGCCGGACAGTTTGATCAGCCGCTGCGGGATGCTCGATTCCGTGACCGTCAGGTCGTGGTCATGCGCGAATCGTCCGATCAGATCGAAATCGGCGGGATCGGCGCCACGTTGATCCGCGAATTCGTCACGGGTGAGATACGTGCGCTCCTCCGGCAGTTTGGCAGCCATGAGCTCGGAGGCCGCCGCATGGGCCGTGGCGCCTCGCGCCCCGCTGCGGGGGCGCACCATGATGGTTATCTCGATCCGCTGCCCGGGATCGGATTTGCCCGCTGCCTTGGCTCCGGGCAGCATTTTGCGTTCACTATCGGGGAGTGTCTTGCGACCTTTCAGGGGGGCCATGTCAATCCTCCACAAGAGTAGCTGAGCCACGAATTGCCAGCGGCAACCGTGAACCTAGCCTAGAACAATCGCGCACGATCGAACAGGGTCTTTCCGGGTGAATATTCACGAATTCGCGCGCCGAAGTTCGCGTGGCAGGGATTCTCGCCAACCGGAACCGCCGACCCGAGCGCTATGGTTGTCAGCTACTCGCGCGGCTATCGCGGGAACCCGCAACCCTTCAAGCGTTTCGTTGCGAGTTGGTCGCAGTCTGCAGGAAAGAGCACGTCTTGCGCTGGTTGAATTCAGCGCATACCGACACGATTCCGCTTGTCCATCGCTCCCGAGAAAAATCGGTAGGTGTTCTTCCCCGCCTGCTTCGCGCGGTACATAGCGCTGTCGGCGCTCTTGGTGAGGCTCTCGATGTCAGTGCCGTCGGTCGGATAGATGCTGATCCCGATACTTGCGCTGATCTCACCCTCGGGGCCTGCGAGGGGAAACGGCTGCGCCGCGGCGGCGAGGACTCTCTTCGCCACGGCCTCGAGCTCGAACGAGTCCTCAAACTCGTCGATCAGCACGACAAACTCGTCGCCACCGAGGCGCGCGGCGGTGTCAGACCCGGTGTGCCGTCCGACCGCGTCCGATCTGCGCAGGCTTTCTCGAAGACGCAGAGTGAATGTCACCAGGAGGTGATCGCCGGCATCGTGTCCGAAGCGGTCATTGATCTGCTTGAAGCCGTCGAGGTCGATGAATAGTATCGCCAGCTGGCGTGCATGACGCTGCGCCTTTCTCAGTGCGTGGTCCAGGAGTTGGTTGAACAAGGTGCGGTTGGGCAGGCCGGTCAGGAAATCGAAGTGGGCGAGCTGGCGGATCTGCTTTTGCGCAGCAGTGCGCGCAATGAACTGACCAATCTGCAAGCCGATGGACTGAGCCATGCGAAGCAAAGCTGCATCGGGTTGGCAGACGTTCCGAATGTAGAACTCGAGCACGCCACATAGCTCATCCCCTATCCTGATCGGGAATGCGAATGCTCCGTGCAACCCGGCCTTGGCCGCGATCGAAGCACGCAGAAAACTGGGCTCGCGGGAGACGTCGGCGATCCAAACGGGCTCACCGGTCGACCACACGCGTCGGATCAATCCTGCTGGCGTTGGCGCAAAGCCTTGATGCTTGCTGCGCAGGACAAACTCCCTGACCTCGCTGAAGTTGATACTCCACGTGTCGGAGCAGCGCAGCAAGCGGTCTTGCTTATCCCATCGCCAATAGGCTCCGCAATCCCAGCCAAAGTTCTCGCAGACCAGTTTGATGATCTTCGGCATGGCATCGTCGATGGTGTCGGATTCGGCCACCACGCGAGTTACATTGTGCTCCAGCGCTTGGCGGTGCTCGAGCTGCTTGCGCTCGTTGATATCCATGAACGTGCCACGTAGCAAGGCCGTGTGTCCGTCTTCGCCGACGACGGGTTCAGCCACTGCGTGAACCCAGCAAATGTCGCCTCCTGTCGACACGATGCGAAACTGGCTTTCGCAACGGCGGCCTTCGCGCAACGCGCTTCTAATCAATTCGTTGTAGTGATGGCGATCTTCCAAATAGATGAGCTCCTGAAAGGCCTCATCTGACAGGGGCGGGTGTGCAGGATCAACGCCAAAGATGCGGTACGTTGCCAACGACCATTGTGCTACACCGGAAGCAGGGTCGAACGTCCAGCTCCCAAGGCGCGCGATGCGCTGCGCTTCTGCAAGATTGGCCTCGCTGGCCTTGGCCATTTGTAGTGACTGTTGCTGGTGCGCGTTGCTTTTGCGCAACTGTGCGCGGAGCTCGCTGATGTAGCCACCCATCAGGGAGAACCACGGAAGCGTAATCGCGAGCGCGAGCCATTGAAGAAACTCCAGACGCAGGTCCAGCGTCTCCGGCTTGAATTGCCACAGGAGGACGATCACTGCGCCATAGGCCGTCAGAATAAAAAGCGCGTACATCAATAACGCCCTGGTCTTCAGGCGCAGGACGCCGAAAAGATAGGCCATCAGAAGGAGGATCAGGAAGGCTCCGCGCCCGGCATTTGCTGAATACATGGCGCACAGGACGACCACTGTTGCCGTCAACATTTGCGGTTCCGTCAGGCTTGGTTCGGACAGTTTCAGATTCAGCCCGGAACGGAACATGGTGTAGAAAACGAGGATCGCCAGGAGGATGGCTGCGGCGATTTGCAAGAACGCGGCGCTGCCGATCACTCCCTGCACCTGGCATGCGAATAAGAGGCCGATCGCCAGTAGCGAGGTCCCCGCCGCCGCGAAGTAGCGGCGCAGTCTCAAGATCTGTTTCGGATCCTGGGTGGAGCCGAGAACGATGCGTGCCATGGCGGCTCTAAAGCCGCTTTCGGGCGAACCGTGGATACGCGGGGCCAGGTCATCCGCGATGGCGGATACGCTTGGACAAACTCCGCCGGACGAGTGCGGAAGCTTAGGGCTGGGGGTATTCATAGGATGGCTAGGTGAGTCGTACGGCAACGACATCGCGCAAATTTTCGTCCGATTGTGGCGTAATAGAGCCCCCCCCCATTCGCTCCTGGCGTCTGTCAGACCTTTGCGGCAACTCAAAGATCGAATGACCGCCTGTGAGGCGGTATAAAAGTCAATGACTTGGATGTCTGGTACTTTGGAGCCTCGTGGAGGCAGTGGCCGAACATAATCAGGCGCAAGATATGTGCCATCGAATGGCGCACGGTCGATCTCCGATGTGCTGGAGATGAACTTCAGATACTCAGGTTACGACCCGGACGAATTGCGCGACTTCGTGTCGGCATCGAATCGCAGGTCCATCCGCAGACTGGTGACTTCTATAAGCGGCGGATCGTGACGGCCGCGCGGTGGTGAGAGGCCGAATGATATTCCCGCAGGACACACAAGTCATTGAGAACCTCGAGCGGAAAGCCTCTTCTGCCTCGTCGCCGATCGACGAGCAAATCATCGAAGTAGGCACTCAAGGCCTTCATGTCCGTCCACTTAGCCGCGATTTGATTGGTGATGCGAGGGTACAACTTGCAGAGCACGTACGGTTGGACTCTGCGCGGCAAGGAGTCGAGCCACTCCTGGGTGTTCAGCAAAAGAAACAGAACCGGCGCTGCTCTACGTTGCCGCACGAACTCGAGCGAACCTTCCGGCTCGGCTGGCGCATCCCGGTTGATCCGGTCTACGGGGTCAGCTACGGCATAAACCAACCCGGCGTGTTGACGGTAGATCGAGGTTGGAGCTTTCATCGTTTCGGCAGCAGCCAGCGGTGCTTACAGTGAACGGCCTAACTCATTGCCTGCTTTGAAAACAGGAAGCGCGACTCAGCTTGCATGCGTCCGCAGGTAGCGTTGACCCTCGTCCGTCACGGTAACGACGCCCGCAACGCCTTTAGCGGCATAACCGCCGACCACTAGTGCGTCGACGATCTCCAACCTTTCAAAGCGGAGCGAAATGCCTTTCGCGCACCGACTCAAACACTCAAGCTGTTCGCCTGTTAAGCGCGTTGCGTGCTGCGCAAGCGCTTCCGACGGTTTGGCAACTGACAACGATTTCTGCAGATGGTTATGTATCATGCTGGCTCCCTGTGACTAAGGCATCATGCCATGCGCGAACGGGTGCTAAACGACCAGCAAACGAATGGTCGTTTTATGGGTACGAACGAATTGTTGTCGACAGCGCATCGCGGTTGCTCGACCTGACGACGCACTAACTCGGGGACGAAGTTTCGCTTGTCTTGCTCCGCTCGCGGCACGCTCGACGCCCCGCGAGACTAAAGCGACTAGCGCCTTGCGAGCCTACATCTGCTTGAACAGATGATTGAAGGTGCGGCTGACTTCGAGTTTTTCCTCGCTGCCCTTCACATGAACTATCTGACGGCCGCGGAAGTCGCGGCTGACCTGCTCGACCGCATCGACGCGAACCACCGTGGAGCGATGGATTTGCCAGAATTCGTCCGGATCCAGCTCATCGATCAGCTCTTTGATCGGCTTGCGGATCAGGGCCTCGAAACGCTGGGTCTGCACTCGAGTGTATTTGTCCTCGGCGCGGAAGAACAGGATGTCGCTGGTCGGGATCATCCGTATATTGGCTCCCACGCTGGCTTGCACCCAACGTATGTATTCGCGTGGTTTCAGGCCGCTTGTCCCCAGTCGTTGCGATAGCTGCGCCAGTAGCTCATTCATCGGATCCGGCTCTTGCTTGAGCCGCGCGCGCAGACGCTGGCAGGTCAGCGCCACCCGCTCCGGGTCCGCAGACGCCGGCTTCAGCAGATAGTCGACCGCGCCGTGCTGGAAGGCGCTGATGGCGTATTGGTCGTGGGCGGTGACGAAGACCACATGGGCCTGGCCGGCCAGCGCCTGGGCCGCCTGGATGCCGTCCATCCCCGGCATGCTGATATCGAGAAAGACGATATCGGGTTCCAGGCTCTGCACCATGGCTACTGCCTCGCGGCCATTGCTGGCCTCACCCACGATCACGAGCTCGGGCCACGCTTCCTTCAGGCTGGCAATAATCTGGTCGCGCATCAGGCTTTCATCGTCGGCAACGACGGCGGTGGGGGCGCGCAAGGGGTGCATGCTGGCACTCGTCCAATCAGGCTGGCGGTGAGGTTGGGGCGATTTCGTAGGGCACTTTGATGGTGGCACTGGTGCCACCCGCGGGCGGCACGCTGATGATCAGCTCAGCCCGGCCTTTGTACAAGGCATTCAACCGCTCGCGGATATTGGCCAGTCCCACGCCAGCTTGGGCACTGGGCATAAAGCCGACGCCAGTGTCGACGACGTGGACGGCCAACTGGCCATCGACGAGCTCGGCACCGATCTCGAGTCGGCCACCCTCGACCTTTGGTTCCAGGCCATGTTTGATCGCGTTTTCCACCAGGGTCTGCAGCATCATCGATGGGAAGACCGCCGATTTCAATCCTTCCGGAACATTCACTACCGGCTGCAGGCGTCCTTCCATTCGCACGGCCATGATTTCCAGGAAAGCGCTGCAAAGACTGACCTGCTGACCCAGAGAGGATCGGCTACCTTCACGCATCTGCGGCATGGCCGAGCGGAGATAGCGGATCAGGCTCTGTTGCATCTTGGAGGCGCGCGGCGGGTCGGTCTGAATAAGCTGGTCGACGCTGGCCAATGTATTGAAGAGGAAGTGCGGCTCGATCTGGGCCTGCAATGATTCCAAGCGCGCTTCCAGCACGGTGCGCTCGAGCTGTTCGGTTTCGGCTCGCTGGGTGGCCTCGTCGGCGGTCAGTTCCGCTCTGCGCTTGCCGCCCGCCACCGCCTTGATGATGAAGGAGGCGACGATCAGCGAAAAGACCGGGTTGGGGTGCTTGAATATCCCGCCCAGTATCAGGCCCAGCAATGAAACGAGCAGCAGCTTCTTCCACGACACCACGGCCAGCCAATCGAAGAAACGCCACCACATCGCGACGATGCCGTCGCGGATCTCGCGCAGGGTTTGTCTGGTTCCGGATGGCCGCGAGGCAGGACCGTCCTTGCCGCGCTCGGCGGCGTTGTCGGTGCCTGGGCTGCGTTGATGGGTATTCATCTTGTTGCCATCTGGTCGTCTACGTGGTGACAGGGCAACATTACGGGAGAGGGCCGCTGGGCTCCAGCGCGGCAAGACAGAATGCGCGCCGGTAGGGGTGAGATGCAGGAAACCGTCATATTCGGTTTCGCGCCTTGGCGCCGTGCTTCGCGCACCGGCAACCCTTCAGGCGTTCGGTCGCGAGTGGATGCGCAGTAACTCCCTCGTCACGTCCCGTGCCGGCGCTGACGTTGGCGCTACCAGGGAACGCCGTCCGCCAGCCCCGTGTTGGGAGCCGCCATTCGCGATCGATTGGCGCGTACTGACGCTCACTGGAACGCTACCTCGGCGAAACTCCTCAGCTTGCGGCTGTGCAACTGTTCCGGCCGCTGCTGGCGCAGCAATTCGATCGCGCGCATGCCGATGCGCAAATGCTGATCCACGCGCTCGCGGTAGAACTGGTTTGCCATGCCAGGCAGCTTGATCTCGCCGTGTAGCGGCTTGTCGCTGACGCAAAGCAGGGTGCCGTAGGGAACGCGAAAGCGGAAACCGTTGGCCGCGATGGTCGCGCTCTCCATGTCCAGGGCGATCGCCCGGCTTTGGCTGAAACGGCGAATCGGCGTGCGCTGAGGCCGCAACTCCCAATTGCGATTGTCGGTGCTGGCCACCGTGCCTGTGCGCATGATGCGCTTTAATTCATAGCCGCTTAGTTGCGTGATGTCTGCCACTGCTGCTTCGAGCGCGAGCTGCACTTCGGCAAGCGGCGGGATCGGCACCCACAGCGGGACATCCTCGTCGAGCACGTGATCCTCGCGTACGTATCCATGCGCGAGTACATAGTCGCCAAGCTGCTGCGTCGTCCGCAGACCGGCGCAGTGGCCCAGCATGATCCAGGCATGCGGACGCAATACCGCGATGTGGTCGGTGATGGTCTTGGCGTTGCCGGGCCCGACGCCGATATTGACCATCGTGATACCGGTGCGATCGTTCCGCACCAGGTGGTAGGCCGGCATCTGCGGCAGGCGCGGTGGCACCGCGCCGAGCACATCCCCCGGCTCCGACGCTTCGCCTGCGCGACGGGTCACCAGGTTGCCAGGCTCGACGAAGCGCGTGTACTCATCGCCTCCTTGATCCTGTGAGGACATCAGCGCGTGCCCGAGGCGCACGAACTCGTCGATGTAGAACTGATAGTTGGTGAACAGTACGAAATTCTGGAAGTGCTCGGGTGTCGTAGCCGTGTAATGGCGCAGCCGGTGCAGCGAGTAATCGACGCGGGGCGCATTGAACAGTGCCAGCGGCCAGGGCTCGCCTGGTTCGGGTTCGAACGTTCCGTTGGCGATGCCGTCATCCATTGCGTAAAGGTCGGGGAGGTCGAACCGATCGCGCATCAGAAATCGCCGCTCCGCGACCATCGTCGCTTCAATGTATTCGTCTTCGGGAAGCGAAAAATGCACGGGCATCGGCTGCTTGCTTGTACCAACTTCGAGCGACACGTGGTGGTTTTCCACCAATAGGCGAAATTGCTCGAGGTAATAGGCCCCGAACAGATCCGGTCGCGTCAGCGTTGTTTCGTATACGCCCGGCCCCGCGACGAAACCATAACTCAGGCGCGAGTCGGCACGCGCCACGGTGTCGATGCGTACGCGAACGTAAGGGTAGTAGGCGCGGACGCGCTGACGCAAGTCCTCGCCCGCGATGAAGCGCTCGAGCGCAGCGCGGAGATGGGCAATAGCGTGTTCGTAGACTTTGCGCACTTGCGCCAGTGCAACGACGGGATCGTCGACGCGGCGCGGGGCGATGAACGGTGGGGTGAGCATGAGTGAGTACGGGATTTTTTTGGCAAGGGCCCGCTGCCGTTGCCTCATGCGCGCGGGTACAGATCGGATCAGGAATCGCCGGACCCGCTGGATTCGCCTCCCTCGAGTGTGGAGAAGCGCACCGGAAGGAGCTCCGCTATCGTCAGCTTGCCGTCCCGCTGTTTGGTGAGCAGGATCAGTTGCTGTGCGTTGGGCAGGCCTGCCGGAATCACCATTCTGCCATCGGGTTTTAGCTGCTGGATAAGCTGCGGGGGAATCAGGTCGGGCGCCGCGGTCACGATGACTTTGTCGAATGGCGCGTATTCAGGCCACCCGTAATAGCCATTGCCGATCTTGAGCTCGATGTTCGTGTAGCCCAATCGGCCAAGGCGTTGTTCTGCTTGCCGCGCAAGCTCTTCAATGATCTCCACGCTGTACACTTTGCGCGCGAGTTCCGCCAGGACCGCTGCCTGGTAGCCGAGTCCGGTACCGATCTCGAGGACCGCGTCGGTGGCGTTGAGATCGAGCAGATCGGTCATCAGCGCCACGATAAACGGTTGCGAGATCGTCTTGTCGAAACCGATCGGAAGCGGAGTGTTGGCGTAAGCATAAGCTTGAAGCTCGACGGGCACGAACTCATGCCGCGGCACGCTGCCGATGGCCTCCATGACCGGCTTGGCGAGCGCGGCTTTGCCAATACGGCCACTCGCGTAAATCGTCTCGGCGGCGACCTCCGCGAGCATCTGTCGGCGCAACGATCCGAAGCTGTCCGTGCTCATCGTGCCGTCCCATCAGCCCGCATCACATGCGTTTCACGAGCGTGCATCCGGTCGTCCATTTCATCGATCGGCAGACTTGCGCCGCCGCTGTGCCCGGCGTGCCGGACAATACCTAAAGACCGACACGCGGCCAAGCTTGTTCCTTCCGTCGCTGTTTTTCGGCCACCAGCAAGGCCTCTATGACGTCCCTGGCCGATCTGCCATCGCGCATCAACTGCCGCAAGGCGATTGCGGCTTCCACCGCCAGGAATACTTCGACTCGCCGGTAACCGCCGGCCTTCTGCTCCGCCCGGCTTTGAGGGGCCTTTGGTCCCTTGACGCAGCCACGGGGCAGGCGCGGATGAGCGCCATTGACGCGTCCATGCTGTTGCTGAGCCGTGGCTGTTCTCGGCGGATGCTCGGTTGCTTTCATGGGGCGTCTCCTGCCATTAGTTCGGGCGGCGTACTTGACGTCGGCGCGCTCTGGCCTCGCACTTTACAGCGAGCGCAGGAACGTGAGGAGCGCCTCCTGATCGCCCTCGCCCAGCGACGAGAACCGCCGGTGCGCGTCGCTCGCCTCGCCCCGGTGGCGCTCGATCGCATCCCGAAACGTCAGCGATTCGCCATCATGCATCAGCCGGCTTCGCAACCGGACGCCCCACAGCGGCGCCGTGCGGATTCGGTTGGCCGTCGGCGACATATGTTCCTGCATGTGCGCGTAGCGCCTGCCGAAGTGCTCTACGACGGCGATCTCGATCCCGTCGCCGGTGCCGACGTCGTGCAACAGGAAGTCGCTGAACGGATGGAACAGCCCGTTGCCGAGTGCGGCAGGCACCGTGTAGGTACCGCCGTTGAGCTTGGTGCCCGCCGGCACCGTCACAATGTTACGCACGTGACAGGTCGCGCAGCCGACGCTGTCGAACAGCCCCGAACCTTTGCGCGCGGTGTCGGTGTTCGCGAGGATCGCGTCGCGCGCCGGCGCTTTGGTGGCGCGCACGAAGCGTGCGAAGCGATCGATGTCCGCGAATTCCCGGACGGCGGGCGCGCGCGCCACGCCTGCCGGGGTGCGGGCTTTCGCCCGTCGCGCGGCCGCCGCGCTGTCGGGCTTGTCCTCGGGGTCGGCGACTGTGTCGCAGATCGTCGTGACCTCGTCGGGCAACAGGCGATTCGTGATGCCCATCTCGTTCAGGTACGCGTCTCCAGCGAATGACAGCAGGCTCGCCTGCTGGCCCTTCCAGCCGAACCGACCGATGCGGTTGACCCCGGGCGCTTCGAGCACCGGCACGTCGAACGCGCGTCCGCAGATGCGACCGTGCGTGTCTCGGCACTGGCGCAGGGCGAGCTCGCGCAGGAAGTCGTCCGACACGGCCTCGACCAGGCCGTCGCCGAGCAGGTTGACCGATAGCCGGAAGGTGCGGATGTTGGCGTTCTCCGGCACGTGCTCCTGGATCTCCTCGTCCGGGAACGCGCCGCTCGGGCAGATGGCGCGGTCGTTGATCAGCGTCCGTCCTTCGATCACCACCTTGCCGCGCGCGATCGGCACGCGCGGGGTCTGAAATCGGCCCTGCGCGTCGCGCAAGCCGGCGCGCAGCTCGGCAACCTGGCTGCCGCCGCCGGAGAGGGGGTTCTGGTGGCACTCGCGACACGACTGCGCGTTGTACAAGGGCCCGAGTCCGTCGGCGATGTTCTCGACGTCGTCGAACACGGCCCGATCGTCGATGAATGTCGCCTGATCGACCGCACCGTTCGTCTGGCCGTCGAAGCCCGTGAGCGCTTCTTGCGCGCCGGTAGCGGGCACGTCGGATTCCGTGCCCAGCGAGGGCGGCGGGGGCAGGGTGATGCAAGCAGCCAGAGCTAGCGAACACAGCAGAAAGACCGCAATTTGTTTCATGCTGCCTCCTCTAAGAAGGCCGGGACCGGGCGCGCAGAGGAATGTCGCTGGCAGGTCGGCGCGTCGTTTCGACCAGGCTTGCCGGTCCTCGAAATATGCTGGACGACGGACGGACATTTCAATCCACGCGAACCTGAGTATTGAGGTTTCGGTCGCGCGGGTCAACCGTCGCATGATCGTTCGCGTTGTAGGCGGCAGATACAAGTTGTTCCGGCACTTCTACGGCCTGCGACGCTTTGACGGGACAAGCTTTTCGGCGTCGTGATCGGCGCGCTGCAGACCTAGCAAATGACCGAACCGGGAGCAAATCACCTCGGCGTTGCGACCGTCAACTTTTTCGATCGGGCGGACGGAACGCCGCTTGAATTTGTGGCGCTGCGTTACGATACTGGCATGCCTCCACGCCCGTTGCTTGCCTTTGCTTGCGCCCATCTGACGGACGAGCGGCTGTACGCTGCGCAGGTCGCCGCCCTCGAGGCCGACTACGAGTGCACCGTGTTTGCCTTCCGCGACCACGATTCGTTGGGAGGGATGGCGGAAGAGCTGCTCGCAAATGTGCCCGCGCGCTTCACGCTGATTGGTCTCTCGCTCGGCGGCTATGTCGCCTTTGAGATCATTCGACGGCAGTTGGAGCGCCTCGAGCGTCTCGTATTGATGGATACGAGGGCGGCCGCCGATGACCCGGCGCGGCGCGCAGGGCGCCGCGGTGACATCGCCAAGGTGAGAGAAGGTGGTATCGAGGCGCTGATTCCCGAGCTGCCGGCGCGATGGTTGCATCCATCGCACGTGCAGCGTGCCGAGCTGACCAACCTGATGTCCGAGATGGCGCGCAGCATCGGCGCGCGCGGTCAATTCAATCAGCAGGCCGCCATGCTCGCGCGGCCGGATTCGTATAACGATCTCGCTCGTGTGATGGTGCCGACGCTATTGATGTGCGGCCGGAACGATCCAGTGACGCCAGTGCAGGACCATGAAGCGATGGCGGCGAAGATCCCGGGAGCGCGGCTGGAGATCATCGAAAACTGCGGCCATCTTTCGACAATAGAGCAGCCGGAGGCCGTCAATCGATTGTTGATCGATTGGCTGCGCAAGACTGATACGCGTTCCGTCGCCCGTGTGGCGCCTGCCCGATGAGCTCGCTCGGGAACAGGAGGATTGCGCAAGCCGCCTGACTGCCCGCACCCGGCGCGCGCGCTCGCGAGCTCTCGGCCACGGTCCTGACCGCCCTGCGTCTGGCTCGCGCTGGTTCTGATGTCGTGCCATCATGGTGGCCCCACGTGCCCGCGCGCCGCACCTGTGGCTGTTCGCTCACCCGCTCTCGCCAAACTCACGCGGCCCAAGCTCTACAACGCGCTTCCGCGGCCGCGGCTATTCTCGCTCCTCGACGAAGCGGCGACGCGGCCGATCGTCTGGGTTTGCGCGCCGCCCGGGGCGGGAAAGACCACCCTGGTGGCAAGCTACCTCGAGACACGCGATCTTCGCCACGTCTGGTATCAGGCTGACATCGGCGATGCCGACCCTGCTACGTTCATCCATTACATGCGCACCGCCGCAGCGCAGGTCGCCGGCAAGACGGCGGCTGCCCTGCCGCTGTTCACACCCGAACCGCAGCAGAACCTGGCTCGCTTCGCACGGGCTTTCTTCCGGGACTTCTTCTCCGTGTTGCCGCATCCCTGCGTGCTGGTTTTCGATAATTTCCAGGAGATACGCGTGCAAGCCGAGGGACGCGCCGCTTTCGCGCAAGGACTGGAGGAGATCCCCGAAGGCATTACGCTCATCGTTGTATCGCGCACTGATCCTCCGCCGGAATTCGCGCGGTTGGTAGCGAGCCTCCGGATCGCGCGCATCGACCCGGCGGCGTTGCGTTGCACGCCCGAAGAAGCCGAGGCGATACTGGGCAGCCAGCAGCTCGACCGGGAACACCTGGAGCGCATCCAGCGCCAGAGCGATGGCTGGGTCGCGGCGCTCGTGCTTCTGCGCGAGCACTTGAGCCGCCGTGGCGCATCGCTCGACGAGTCGCTCGGCGAAGGCAAGGACGCGATCTTCCAGTATTTCGCCGGCGAGATCTTCAGCAGCGCGAAACCCGAAAACCAGCGCGTGCTCATGCTGACCGCGATTCCGTCATCGATCACGCAGTCCGAGGCGATCGCGCTTACCGGCAGCGAGGATGCGCCGCGACTGCTCGATTACCTGTATCGCCGCCATCTTTTCACTGACCGGCGCCGCGGCGCGCAGACAAGCTACCACTACCACGCCTTGTTTCGCGAGTTTCTGCTCGAAGAGATGCGCAGCCGCCTTCCCAGCGCCGAGCGGCAACAGGCGAGCAAGCGCGCGGCAGAGCTTCTCGCCGAGCGCGGCCAGGTCAGTGATGCGCTGGCGCTGTTCCGCGACGCAGGCGAGTGGCAAGCCATGCATTCGCTCATCCGCGCCAACGCCCTCGATTGGGCCCGCCAGGGTCGCGCGCAGGCGCTGTCGGACTGGATCGAGGCGCTGCCGGCGAGCGTGCGGGATAGCGATCCCTGGCTCGAATACTGGTTCGGCCGGGCGTGGATCTTCGTCCAGCCGCAGCGCGGACGTCCTGCCCTCGAGCGCGCGTTCGCGGCGTTCCGCGCCGTCGACGATCTGCGCGGGCAGGCGCTGGCGCTCAGCACGATCGTGACCGGCTACTACTACGAATGGGCGAATTTCGCGCCGATCGACCGCTGGTTGCCCGAGTTCGAGCGCCTATTGACCGAAGGGGCCGCAAAGCTCGATCGCGAAAGCGAGCTGCGGGCGCACGCCGCCTGGCTGATCGCGCTGCTGCTCCGCAGCCCGGAAGACGAGAAAATAAGCCGTTGCGCGCAGCGTCTCGATGAGCTCATCGATGGAGAAAACGATCTCAACGTTCGCATCATGGCCGCGTCCGCACTCTTCAATTACATCAACTGGAAGACAGAGGGTGAGTCGGCCGCGGCGTTGGTCGGTCGGATCGAGCCCATTGTCGCCAAGCCGGAAGTCACGCCCTTGATGCAGGTGTGGTGGCGCACGCACCTTTCATTCTGGCACTACATCAACGGGCGCTACGGCGAGTCGACCGTGGTCATGACGGATGCCCGCGCCATTGCCGAGCGTTACGGCCTCGAGGCGTACATGTTCGAGATCGACCATGCGGAAGCCTCCGCGCTCATCAACAAGGGCGACCACGCAGCCGCGAAGGCACGCCTGGAGCTGATGGAGCGCGGCCTGTCGCCCGCCCGCCGCATGCAGTGGCCGTATTTCCATCATGTTCGCTCGATGCTCGAGCAGCGTCTCGGCCAATCTGCGGCGGCAACGCGGGACGCGGAGCGCGCGGTCGCGCTCGCCCGCGAGTTGAGTCTCCCGTCGCTGCAATTGCCGCATTTCCTGGCTCGCCTCGCGCAGGCTTGCGCCGCAACCGGTGATTGGGATGGCGCGCTGCGCGCCGCGGACGAAGCGATCGCACTAGCTTCCCCATTCGAGCGCAGGACGTTCGAGCAGCGGCGCGAGCTGCTGCAGATCGAGGCCGACCTCGAGGCTGGGGAAACACAACGGGTATCCGAGCGGCTCGCCTCCGTGCTTGCCGAGTACCGGGCGCAGGGCCAGTTCGTGTTCATGCGCAGCCGTCCTGACCTTGCGGCGCGGCTCACCAACCACGCACTCCAGCACGGCATCGAAACGGAATACGTGTGCGCGCTGATCGAGCGCAACGGACTGGTCGCGCCGGCCGACGCAGGGCCGGCGTGGCCCTTCCGCTTGCGCGTTCGGGTGCTGGCTGGATTCGAGCTCGTTCGCGACGGACAACCGGTGCGCTTTACCGGCAAGGCGCAGCAGCGGCCTCTCGATCTCCTAAAGCTCCTCGTGGCGCTGGGCGGCGTCAACGTCGACGCCCAGCAGCTGACCGCGGCACTCTGGCCGGATGCTGACGGCGCTGCCGCGAAGACTTCATTCGATTCGACGCTGTTTCGTCTGCGTAAGCTCCTCGACGTCGAGAACGCGCTTGTGCTGGCGGCAGGAAAACTATCGCTTTCGCGCTCGCTCGTCTGGACCGATGTCTGGGCGCTCGAGGCGGCCCTCGACACTGCCCAACGCAGCGGCGAAAGCGGTCAGGCCGACGGTGCAGCGACGGGCGCGGCGCTCCGCTTGCTCGACGCATATCCGGGTCCGCTATTGGGCGCCGACGAGAACCTCTGGATCGTCAAGCCACGCGACGCGCTGCGCGCACGGTTCGTGCGCACGCTGATGCGCGTGGGCGAGCAACTCGAGGCGCGAGCCGACTGGGAGCGTGCCATCGACGTTTACCGGCGCGGCCTCGAAGCCGACAACCTCGCCGAGTCGTTCTATCGGGGCCTGATGCGCGCGCTTGCCGCGACCGGCGATCAGGCCGAAGCGCTCAGCGCGTTCCGGCGTTGCCGCGAGCTCCTGTCGATTGTCCTGGGCATCAAGCCGTCCGCCGAAACGGACCGCCTGTACCGGGAAATCGCTGCCGGCGCAGCCCGGTAAGTCTTCCTTAAATCATCCAGTAGCTCCGCGGACGATCTTCCAGTCCGCGGCGAGCCGACCGATGCCACGCACCGTCGCGTAAGCGAATCGGTCAGCGATCTGCAAGCTCTCCGCCCGCACACTGCGGCCTGTCTCGAGCAGTGCGCAGTATTGCGGCGGCCCGGGAGATGGAAATCCAAACGGAGAAGACGCGATGACACATGACACGCCGGGGAAGGCCCGATCTGCGTCCCGGAAAGCAACTTCGAAGCATCGTGCGCCCGCGGTGCAGAGCACGCAGTCGCACTCGCAGAAAGCGCGCGCCGTTGCGGTGAGCACGGACGCGGACGGAACTTCAGTACCCAGACGCAAGAAGCCATTTGTTTTGTAGCCAAACACTCGCGCAAGGGCAGGACACCCTCAAACCGAACCGAAGGAGAACCACCATGAAAACGAAGCTCATCAAAGTTGTCTTGATCACACTCGCGCTGGTCCTGGCCGCGCTGAATCCGGCCGCGGCGCAGAACGCATTCAATCCGGACACCCTCAGTCCAAGCGCTACCAGTCCAACCGCTGCGAGTCCGACGAGGACCGACAGCAGGATCCTCTATCACAACGGCCCGGTCTGGACGGGTACCCCGGTCGTCTACTTCATCTGGTACGGCAACTGGGGGGCTAGGATTTATCAGCAACTCGTTGTGGCCGAGTTCGTGTCGAATCTCGGGTCGTCACCGTATTTCCAGATCAACATGGGTTATCCCGACAGCGCTGGCCAAGCGCCGAACGGTGCGACGATCTATGGCGGCGCCGCCAACGATGCGTATTCGCACGGCGCCACGCTGACCGAGGCGGATGTCGCGGACGTCGTCGCCAACGCGTTCCGGACCGGAGGACTCATCTTCGACCCTCGCGCTATCTACGTCGTCATGACGTCACCCGACGTCACGGTTCTGGATAGCGTGACGTCGTTTTGCCAGACCTGCTGCAATCTGCATGGAGACTCAGTCTTCGGCGGCTCGTCCTTCAGGTATGTGTTCGTGGGCAACCCGGAGCGCTGTCCGAGTACGTGCGGAGCGCAGCCCAGCGGCGCCCAAACTGCGAACGGAGATATGGCCGCCGATGCGATGGTGTCGTGGTTGGCTCACGCGCTTAACGCCGTGGTGACCAATCCGACCGGTGATGGGTGGTACGACCGGTACGGCCTGGAGAACTCGGAAAAGTGTGAGGGCACCTACGGCACGACCTACCCCGTCACGAATCTCTGGGGCCAGCCCGCCCTGGCGAACGTCAAACTCGGCTATCGCCATTACCTGCTTCAACAGAACTGGGTGAACGGCAAGAAGGGCCACTGCGCGATGTCGCAGTAAGTGGGTGGATACGGATAGGGGAAGAAGGAGCAGCAACGTGGGAACGATCGCAGTACGGAGTTTCAGAGCTCTCGGATACCTTGTGCAGAAGGCAGGTCCGTATCTGCTGCTCGAGATCCTGTTGCCCGGCGGAACGTTCTTCGCGCTCCTTCTCTTCCTCTATCAGAGACGGCTGCAATCCGGCGCAGCGAATGGCACGCGAGTGAGCGTTCTCTTCGCGCGCGCGGTTGCCAGGATGCGCGGCGATGCACTGCTACCGAATCGAAACACCATCTAGTACACATCATCGAGGGTCATTGCCATGACACACAACGAACGCGTCGGGGTCGTTGCGGCCTCGCGAGCCATGCCATTCCGCAGCGGAGTTTGCGCTCGCCCCGCACCTAAGCCGGCGGCGCAAGCCGGCGCGGCACTTCTCGCAGGAGTAGCCGCCGTCGGCCGTTGGCTCGACAGTCCCACCTTCAAGCGGTCCGCGCTGGTTGCACTCGCGGTATGGGCGCTCGTAGGTTTCTGGGATGTGAGCAGTGCGATCATCGAGCAACGCCAAGGCTCAGGTATGGCGAGTATCACAGCCGCGGTCGTCCTGCTGGCCGCCCTGGTGTCGAGCATCGCGGGTTTTGCATTTTCGGCCCTCGCCGGAAGTGCACTCGCGTATCTCAAGGTGGACCCGCTGCACGCCGTACAGTCGATGGTGCTGTGGTCGACCGCGAGCCAGCTCTATGCCGTGTGGAAGATACGCGAGTCGATTCGCTGGAGTCCGCTATGGCCGATGATCGCGGCGGGCACGGTGACCGTACCCCTGGGCGTCTGGCTGCTCAGGCACGTCGACGTGTCGTTCTATGCGCTGGGACTGGGTGTGTTCCTGACGGCATACGGGTCCTACACGGTGATGCGTCGCGAGAACCGGGTGCTGTGCGGCAATGCATGGGTCGATGCCGCTACGGGTGCGCTCGGCGGGATAACGGGCGGCCTTGCCGGCTTCCCCGGCTCGTTCGTGACGATATGGTGCTCGATGCGCGGTTGGGACAAGCTCCGGCAGCGAGCGGTCTATCAGCCCTACATTCTGGTCATGCAGCTCGTGACCACCGCCTGCCTGCAGTGGCAGGCGCCCGCCCACGTGGACGTCGCGCAGGACCTGACCTTCGTGCCCTTTGCGCTGCTGGGAGCCATCGGGGGTCTCGCGCTGTTTCGACGGATGAGCAACAAGCAGTTCCATGGGGCGGTGAGCCTCTTGCTTGTCGCCTCCGGCATCGGCCTGCTCGCCCGTGCGCTGGGATGAATCACCGGCTGCCTCACTGAGGGAACCTGCATTCTCGCGTTTGGAATCCGTCAGCGATCGGTCAGCGGCCGGTTCGTAAGCTTTCCGCACGTTCTGAGCAAGGGGCTGGTCGCCAGCAGCCTGCAAATGAACGAAACACCGAAACCGACAACCAGGAGATCACCATGAAATCGAACCTTACTACACGCGTCCCGACCGCTCGCGCGCTTGCCGAGTACGTGGTCGGGCGGCTTTCTCCGATGGCCGTCGTGGCTCTGGTCCTGATCGTCGCATTACCGCTTTCACCGCCGGTCGCAGCACAGGCATCATCAACGCCGCTGATTACATCGGTGACTGCAGATTACACCGTAAGTCCGCCCACGCTCACCATCAAAGGCACGAGTCTGGGCTCCCCTGGGACCACCACCGTTACGCTCGACCAGCTGGGAAATTTGGCTCTCAAGAGCGTGACCAGTACGCAAGTCGTCGCCAACCTGCCCACGAACCCAGCGGTGGCCCCGGGCAGCTACCTGCTCACCCTGAGCAGCGGCTCCAAGGCGAGCCAGTTCGATGAGTTCTGGCTAACGCTTGGCACGCAGGGGCCGCAGGGGTCGACGGGCGCGACCGGTGCAGTCGGACCTCAAGGTCCTGCCGGTCCCCAAGGCTTGACGGGCGCCGCGGGACCGGCCTGCACACCCGGTGACTTCATCAGTTGCTACACGGGGCCCGTGGGAACGCTTGGCGTGGGGAGGTGCAGGGCAGGCACACGAACCTGTGGCTCCTCCGCAACATGGGGCGTTTGCGCGGGTGTTGTGCTGCCGCAGCCGGAAATCGCTAATGGGATCGACGACGACTGCGACGGTGTCATAGATAACGGCGTCTTTGTCAACGCTTGTGAACCAACGAACCCCTGCACAAGCCCGCCGCCGAACTCTTGTAATGCGGGAACTCTGACAACTTTTCCAAATCCAGGAACGTGCAATCCCGTCAGCAGCGGATTATTCGCTTGCGCTTACCAAGGAGTCGACACATTTGTCGGCATTTGCCCCCCGTAGCAGCATCGGGAGTCGGCGTCGGACTGCTTGCCTAGCGTTATGACAATCACCACGAGGGATCACTCCACAGCGAATTTCCCATTGTTACGATTCAGCGTAGGATTTCGCGCATAACAGGGGAGGGATCATGGAAGAGTCCTCGGGCCGTCGCTGGTTCCTTAAATCCGTTGCTGCGGTTGGTGTTGCCGCGCCCGCTGCAGCGTTCGGTGCGGATCCGCAGTCGCACCACCACCGCGAACTCGTCTCCCAGGCGGGATCGGTCAAGGGGCAGTCCCAACCACAGGTGTACGGATGGCTTACGCAGCCCGAGCAGGCGTTCATCGAGGCCGCGGTGGCGCGGCTGATTCCCGCGGATGAGCTCGGGCCCGGCGCGAAGGAGGCGGGGGTCTCTTATTTCATCGACCAGCAGCTAGCAGGCGCCTACGGCACGATGGCGCGCAATTACAAGCAGGGTCCCTGGCCGGAGGGCACGGCGCAGCAGGGCTATCAGTCGCGCCTGATGCCGCAGGAGGTCTATCGCGCGGCGATCATGGAAATCAATGCGTACTGCAGCGGGCGCTACGGCAAAGTATTCGAAGCGCTGTGGGCCGCGCAGCAGGATGAGGTGCTGGGCGATCTCGAGGCCGGGAAGGTCGCCCTTGAATCAGTAGGGGCGAGTTTTTTCTTCGGCCTGCTGCTCGCCAATACGATGGAAGGCTTTTTCGCCGATCCGATTTACGGCGGCAACCGCGACAAGATCGGCTGGCAACTGGTTGGCTTCCCCGGCGTCGCCGCTGTGTACAGCGAATTCATCGACAAGCACAACGTGCCGTACAAGGCCGAGCCGGTGTCGATCGCGGACCTGCAGCAGCACGCGGTCGCGGTGGACGAGCACGGCCATCCGCTGCACGTGCTGCTGGCGAAGAAAGACTGAGGAGGCCGCGATGGCAACCAAGCTGAAGCCCGTAGACGTAGTCGTGGTCGGTGTGGGCGTCACCGGCGCGATCCTCGCGAAGGAGCTCGCCGAAACCGGCTTGAAGGTCGTCGGCATCGAGCGCGGCCAGATGCGCGACACCTACCCGGATTTCCAGATGCCGAACGCCCACGATGAGCTCAAGTTCCAGCGCCGCCACGAGCTGATGCAGGACCTGTCGCGCGAGACGATCACCTTCCGCAACAACAAGGACGAGACCGCGCTGCCGATGCGCTACCTCGGCTCGTTCAAGCCCGGCGAGGGCGTGGGCGGCGCAGGTGTGCACTGGGGGACGCAGACCTGGCGCTTTTCGCCGTGGGATTTCGAGACCCGCAGCCGCACGGTCGCGCGCTATGGCAAGAACCATATGGCTGAGGACTGCACCAGCCAGGATTGGGGCGTGACCTACGACGAGCTCGAGCCGCACTTCGACATGTTCGAGCGCGTGTACGGGGTCTGCGGCAAGGCGGGGAATCTTAAGGGCAAGATTATTCCAGGCGGCAATCCGCATGAGGGCCCGCGCTCGCGCGAGTTCCCGCTGCCGCCGATGAAGATGTCCTACGCCGCCGCGCTCTTCACCCAGGCGGCGCAGTCGCTCGGCTACAAGCCGTTCCCGGTGCCGGTGTCGACACCATCAAAGGTGTACACCAACCCATACGGCCTCACGATGAACGCTTGTGTGTACTGCGGCTATTGCGAGGGCTTCGCCTGCGAGATGGCGTCCAAAGGGAGCCCGCAGACCACGGTGCTGCCGGTGCTGATGAAGAACAAGAACTTCGAGCTGCGCACGCTGGCCAACGTCATCAAGATCAACCTCGACCCGGCGAAGAAGCGCGCGGTGAGCGTGACCTACGTGGATTCGCGGGGGCGTGAATTCGAGCAGCCGGCCGATCTGGTGTTGCTGACGTCGTATGTCTTCAACAACGTGCGCCTGATGCTCCACTCGGGAATCGGCAAGCCCTACGACCCTGTCACCAATACCGGCGTCGTCGGGCGCAATTACGCCTACCAGACGCCGAGCAGCGTGACCATGTTCTTCGAGGACAAGTACTTCAACAGCTTCATGGGTGCGGGCGGCCTCGGCATGGCGGTGGACGAATTCAACAACGACAACTTCGACCATGGCGGCCTCGGGTTCATCGGCGGCGGCTTCATCAAATCAGTGAGCAGCGGTGCGCGGCCGATCGAAGTCCGCCCGCTGCCTTCGGGCTCGCCGCGCTGGGGCTCGGCCTGGAAGAAAGCCACGGCGCATTACTTCAATCGCAATTTTGCCCTCGCGCTGCAGGGCGCCTGCCAGAGCTACCGCGGCAATTACCTGGATCTGGATCCGACCTACCGCGACGCCTACGGCCTGCCGCTGTTGCGCATGACCTTCGACCGCCATGACAACGAGCACAAGATGTCGCTCTACATCACCAACAAGGCAGCCGAAATAGGCAAGGCGACTGGCCCGTCGAAGATGAACGTCAACCCCCGCTCAGGGAAGTACACCATCGTTCCCTACCAGAGCACCCACAACACCGGCGGCGCCGTGATGGGCAACGATCCTTCGACGAGCGCCGTGAACCGCTACCTGCAGAGCTGGGACGTGCCGAACGTGTTCGTCGTCGGCGCCAGCGCCTTTCCGCAGAACGGCGGCTACAACCCGACCGATACCGTGGGCGCGCTGACCTACTGGGCGCTCGATGCGATCAAGAACAAATATCTGAAAAACCCGGGATCGCTTTACTAATAAGCTGCCGACCTCCGTCTAGCGGCCGACGAAATTCGAGTTGATCATCAATCTCAAGACAGCGAAGGCGCTCGGTATCAGGATCCCGCAGCCGTTGCTGCTTCGCGCGCAGCAGGATCGAGTCGGGGAATTTGATACCACGGTGCTCGCTCGAAGCCTATATTGTAAGATGACCACGGCGCACGAGTAGAGTTGCTGCAACGGCGCATCATGTCATCGCTACGTCGAGGGGAAATCCATGAGATGCGATTCGATCGCTTCGAGGGCGACTGCGCTGCTTGCCGCGGGCGTTTTTCTTCTCGCCGGCGCGGCGCATTCGGCGGAAGTCAGAGTGATGATCTCCGGAGGATTCTCGGCGGCCTACCGCGCCCTTGTGCCCGAGTTCCAGTCCGCGACCGGCAACACGGTCGTCACTGCGTCCGGGCCTTCGATGGGGAAGACGCCGCAGGCGATTCCCAATCGGTTGAACCGGGGCGAGCCCGTCGACGTGGTGATCATGGTCGGTTACGCGCTCGACGACCTCGTCAAGGAAGGTAAAGTCATGCCCGGCAGCCGCGTCGATCTCGCGCGAGGGAAAATCGCCATGGCCGTGCGCGCGGGCGCACCGAAGCCCGACATCGGCACCGTCGAGGCGTTCAAGCGCACACTGCTCGCGGCGAAATCGATCGCGTATTCGGACAGCGCGAGCGGTGTCTATCTCTCCACGGTGCTGTTCCCGAAGCTTGGCATCGCCGACCAGATCGCTGGCAAGAGCAGAATGATTCCCGCCGAGCCGGTCGGCTTGGTGGTCGCGCGCGGTGATGCCGAGATCGGATTCCAGCAGATGAGCGAGTTGCTTGCGGTGCCGGGCATCGATATCGTTGGATTGCTTCCGCCCGAGATCCAGAGTGTCACTGTGTTCGCGGCTGGAATATCCTCGACCTCCAAGGACCCGGACGCGGCACGCGCGCTGATCAAGTTCCTCACATCACCCGCGGCCGCACCGGCGATTGCGAAGACGGGCATCGAGCCGGTCAACCCCTGATGCTGAGCTCCACGCGCGTCGACGCCTTTGGAACGGGCAGCTCGCGAGCGGAAGATATCGACAGACGGGGCAAGGTCACGCGACAAGCAGCCAACCAGTTCACAACGGCCGACACTGCGCGGCAACGGCCAATGACTTGCACTGACCGCAGCTGATGTTACGCAGTCGATGGATCTTCGCCGTCGTATCGATACTCGGCGTCGCTTGTGCAGTCACAGTATTCCTGCTCGCCCATGTTACGTTGCGGCCCGCGGCGTCTCGTACCGAATTGCCGAGTTACGAGGATCTCACCGGTAGCGTGTTTGGCGCGTCGCCGCAGTATCCTTTTGGAACGCCCGGAGTCCGAGAAATTGCTCTGCCCCCGTTGCCTGATGGGGTGTGCATCTGGGGGGCGACCGGCCGGGACCGGGATGGGCACATCTGGGTCGCCGTGTCCGCGGACGGTCCCGCAGGCAGCGCCACGTTGCTTCAATTCGATCCGGATACCGGCGCTTGGCACGATCGCGGGACCGTCGTCGATCAACTCAAGTCTGCCGGTCTCTATCGCCCGGGCGAAGGCCAGGTCAAGATCCATTCAAAGATCGTCCCCGGCGACGATGGCTGGCTGTATTTCGCGTCCACCGATGAGGAAGGCGAGACGGACACGAAACTGCCGCGCTGGGGCGCTCACTTGTGGCGCACCAAGCCCGACACGCAGCGCTGGCAGCATTTGCTGGCCGTGCCCGAAGGGCTGGTGGCGGTGAGCGGAGTGGGCAGGTACATCTATGCGCTGGGCTACTGGGACCACGTCCTGTACCAGTACGACACCGTCACCGGGAAGCACAAGCGCGTGGTCGTAGGTTCAACGGCTGGACACGTTTCGCGCAATTTTCTGGCCGATGTCCGCGGCCACGCGTATGTTCCGCGCCTGACCGCGCGGCCGGATGGAACGATTGCCGCGACGCTGGTCGAGTACGACAGCGAGTTGCGAGAGTTGGCGGCAACGCCGCTCGAAAACTATCTCGGCACGCTGTCGCCGCTGGCAAATCACGGCATCGTTGGCCTCGCGTACCTGGCCGATGATCGCCTGCTGTTCACGACGCATCGCGGTCAGCTCTATAGCATCCAGCCGAGAGTCGACACCCCGGCACTGGTCACGGCCATCGGTTGGTTTCACCCGGACGGTGAGGCCTATGCGCCTTCGCTCTTCGCTCTGGGTAGGGATGCATTGATTGCCGGAGTGACCGAGCGCAACGGCCGGTACGAATGGGTGGTCGCGGAGCTGAACACGCGCATATCCGGCGCCTTCCCACTGGACACCCAGGGTCTGCGCGGCGTTCTTCTCTATGGCTCGGTGAACCGCGACCGCGCGGGCCGCGCCTACGTCGGTGGCTGGGCATCGTCCGGTTCGGGCGGAACGCGGCCGATCATGCTGCAGATCGACCCAGGTCAGTGAACGCTGGAGGCGAACGCTTGCGCCACGACGGGCCTGCTCAAACGTTCAACGCTGCGCGGCGGGCGTCGCTTGATCAACGGCCGAGAACGACGCGGATCGGATTGCTGTACGCCATCAATACATCATCGGGAGATTTTTTCACGATGGCGCGCGCGCGGAAATATGCGCTCTTCTGATCGTTGCCCGCCACCAGTGCCACGGGCTGCCAGTCAAATGTATCTTCGGCCGCTGACAGCTCCCGCGAGGCGACCCGCTCCGGCTTCCCTGTGACTCCGTTGCCGATCAACTCGATGGTTACCGGAAGGCCTTGCGCCGCCGGCCCACGGCGGATCTTCACTCGGAGCATCAGCTTGGCGGATGATGTCGCCCGGACGACCTCGCCTGTCGTCGCCGGGAGCAGCAAATCGCGATTGAGCAGCACGAAGTCGAAATCATTCAAGATCCCGCCTTGGTCGGCCCAAAACGATCCTGCGAGCAGCGCGAACAGCACTCCGCGATGGTCGCGCTGCGGAACGCGGAGGTGGGTGCGCGCGAACGCACACGGCGGATAGTCGAGGTCCGCGTTGTGGTAATCGCTCACCGCCAGCGCTCCCCAAACGTTGTACCCGGCGTCGAGCAGGCGATCCCAGGTTCCGCCGACTTGTGCGACGACCGGGTCCCAGCGCGCTTCGGTCCGGAAGCGGCCCCGGTAGTCGCCCGGCGAGGCCGCCTTTTGGTGACCCGGGCCACCTTCAAAACCTATGATTGGCCCGCCGGCTTCATGCCACGCGATGTAATCGCGATCGTTCTCCTCCGGATCCCAATCCAGCCGACTCGGATGGTTGTAGATCAAGGCCACGCGGTCGCGGTCAGGCACCCGCTGCGCCAGCCATCGCAGCGCATCGCTGGCGCTTGCCGTCTCCCCCTCGAACCGCGCCTTGAACTCGGGAAGCACGGTTCGCTCGAGACTCGGCTCGACCAGCACGTTCACGTGCTCGCGTCCGCGATAGGGTGGGATATTCCACTCCAGTCCTGCGAAAAGAATCAAGTCGGGAAACTGCTGACGGGCCGTCTCAATTTGCGCGAAGTAGTCGGGTGTGGCGGCCGCTGCCCGGAGATCGCCATGGTCGGTGATCGCCAAAGCGGTGCAGCCGTTACTGACCGCGATCGCTGCAAGCGCCTGGGGTGCAAGCGCGCCATCGGAGAACACGGTGTGCGTATGACTGTCCAGAATGACCGTGGGTCCGAGCAACCCCCATGGAACCGAGGTGACGAACTCTGTTTCGGGAGAGCGCGAGCAGCCGCCGACGAAGCAGACGGCACTCAGGAACACCAGCCAGACAACGCACATACGTGCTGCGAACCGCCTGCGCGTTGGCTGCGCGTCGTGTCCACTCACTTCATCGTCTCGTCGGCAGAATTCGATCCCAGTTTGTGCGATCTCGCGTCTGCGATTCATGGCGATTCTCGCGCTAGTATTCTTTGCCGTACTCCGAAAGCGGGTGGAAGTAGCACAGCTCCAACCGGAAATCAATCGGCAAGCTGAGGCATACTACGACTTATCCGGGTGGATCAAGGAATTCGTTGCAAGCCCGGGCCGAAGTCCGCTGCGGCTGCGGCAGGAAAGGGATCCAAACCCGCCATCGAGCCCTACGAAAACCGGACACTCAACGTTCGACGTAACCGACCTGTCCCGGCTTGCTGGGGTAGGTCTGTCCCGTGGCACAAATCCACATTTTCCGAGGCAAAGGGACGCATGTGAGGGTTCCAATTATCTGTTATCACTCGTGCCACGCCGGGAATGACTATGCCAGCGACGACCACCATGCCTTGGTGGCGGATTTGCGGACCATACACCGCTTGGGACACAGAATTGTCCCGCTGGACTGGGTAGTCGAATCGCTTCTAGGCGAACGCGAACCACTCCGCAACTGCGTGGCGCTCACTTGCGACGACGGTGTTTCCCTCGATTGGAAAGACACTATTCATCCAACTTTTGGATGGAGGCAGAGTTTCGCCAATATACTCAGGGAATTTTCGGCTGAGGTAGGCGGGGCGCAGCCCACTGTCGAGATGACTTCGTTTGTCATCGCGTCGCCGGACGCACGAAAGGAGCTCGAGGTTACGTGCCTTGCAGGTCATCCTTGGTGGTCGGACGATTGGTGGCATGAAGCAGATGCCTCTGGATGGCTTCGTATTGAGAATCACAGTTGGGATCATGTTCATCCGGGTGCAACGCGGGTCGTGCAAAAGGATCAAATCAAGGGCGATTTTAGGTTGGTAGAATCATTTGATGACTGTGAAGTGCAGGTTGGGCAGGCTGGCTCGTTTATCGAAAAGCGAACCCACCGCCGACCGCGGTATTTTGCGTATCCGTACGGACAGGCCTCCCCGTACCTCCGCGAAACTTATCTCCCGGAGAGTGGTGCTAAATCCGGGCTCCGCGCTGCATTTTCCATCGACCATGGCTTCGTGACGGCACAGTCCGACCGTTGGTTTCTCCCTCGGTTTACGCATGGAGCGGCCGATGTAACGACATCTGACGAATTCGAAACCATTTTGAAGCGGAGTGCAATGTGAGTCAGGAGCCGCAAACATTCAAAGAGCGGTTCCATGTGCAACGGTTCGACAACGCAGCCTATTTCGCCGGGCCGATGTTCCAGGCAATATTCCATCAGCCCTTTCCAGACCCGCCGCCCAATGCGTCGCCTTCGTGGGCGCAATACGTCGCTTTTTTTCGGTGGGATGAAGATCAAATTGAGCCGGTAGGGTTCTGCAACTTCCTACCGTATGAGAATCTATGGCTAGAAGGTGGCCTTTGTGTGCGAAGGAATTTCTATGCCCGCCTGCCTCCCGGCCTCTCGGAGGAGTGTCGCGCCACCGGTGGTGTCGCCCAAATGATCATGGAGGCGGCCGCAAAGGAGCTCGATGACTGCGCTGCGTGGTTTGCCTATTGTGGCGATGTGCAGTCACTCAAGGTATGCATGCGCTGCGGCTATGAAGCGACACAACGAAAATATGTGATCGTTAAGTGGTTTCGTGAGCATTCGCCCGAGGACAAAAACGCACTCATTGAACGCGTCGCCGCACTCGGGCCATTCTGACCCTTTGATCCCATCGCCGCCGACGACCCACGAGGGATTCGAATTCATGTTCGCTTTGCGGACGGAGCTAGGCCCTATGGGCCCAAACATGCTTGAGTGGTCGATGCGCTCGTGAGCTCTAACACCGCGCCCATTGACACGCGCGCAGCATTGGCTCAGTTGTGGCAAGCGGCCAGGCAACCCGCTGAAACACTGTCGCATGTCCGGCTCACCGGTGCGGAGCCCGTGCTGCCTTCCTCTTTCGCGGTCGGAACCGCGGCCCAGGCCAGCATCGCGGCCTCGGCACTGGCTGCCGCGGAATTGTGGCACCTACGCTGCGGACGGCACCAGCTCGTCACGGTCGACATGCGCCATGCCGCCATCGAGTTCCGTAGCGAGCGCTATTGCCGTGTTGACGGACGGTCGCTTTCCGACCCTTGGGACAAGATCGCAGGGATATACCGCTGTGGCGATGGCCGATGGATTCGTCTGCACACCAATTTCCCGCATCACCGCGATGGGGTGCTGGCGCTGCTCGATTGCGGCTACGACAAGACTGCCGTGCAACAGGCGCTGCTTGACTGGCGCGCGGAGGAGTTCGAAGAGACTGCGGCCGGAGCGGGACTCGTGGTTGCCGCGATGCGCTCCTTCGAGGAGTGGGATCACCACCCGCAGGGCGCCGCGGTGGCCGCGCTGCCGGTATTCTCCATCGAGCGTATCGGCGACGCGCCACCTCGACCGCTTCCTGCCGCGTCGCGCCCGCTTGGCGGCGTGCGCGTCCTCGATCTCACGCGAATCATCGCGGGTCCGGTGTGCGGCCGTGCGCTCGCCGCGCACGGAGCGGACGTGCTGCTTGTTACGGCGCCTCATTTGCCCGCGATCGAACCGTTGGTGATCGACACGGGGCGCGGCAAGCTGTCGTGCCAGATCGATTTGCGCGACCCGGCCGGGCAATCCACGATGCGCGCATTGCTACGCGACACCGATGTGTTCGTTCAAGGCTACCGCCCCGGCGCGCTCCAATCGTTAGGATTCGGTCCGGAGCGGGTGGCGCAACTTCGTCCCGGTATCGTCTACGTATCGCTATCCGCATATAGCCACGGCGGACCTTGGGCGGATCGGCGCGGCTTCGATTCGCTGGTGCAGACCGCGAGCGGCTTCAACGACGCTGAAGCGCAAGCGGCGGGGACGGATCAACCGAGGCCGTTGCCGGCCCAAGCACTCGATCACGCCGCGGGCTACCTGATGGCCTTCGGGGCCATCGCCGCGCTCGCTCGCCGGCGTACCGAGGGCGGCAGTTGGCATGTGCGCGTGTCGCTCGCGCAAACCGGAAAATGGCTGCGCCAGCTCGGGCGACTCGAGTACGGCTTGTCTTGTGATGAAACAAGCTTCGACGATGTTCAAGACCTGCTGGAAGAGCAGGATTCGGGATTCGGGCGCTTGACGGCAATCCGTCACGCCGCGCAACTTTCAGAGACTCCGGCGCGATGGGCGCGTCCTTCGATGCGGCTTGGGGCTCATCCTGCCGCCTGGCCAGAATGAAAGCGGGTGGGTAGACGAGCGACGCTTGAAACCCATGGTTCAACGGTTCCATGCAATGGGAGTCGAGGAGATGAAGGCGAAAAAAGCGATGGACGATGTCGTCGTGCTGCTGCCGGGCATCCTGGGCAGTGTTCTGCAACTGGATGGCAAGGATGTCTGGGCGCCGAGTCCGCGCGGTATTTTTCAGGGCGTGACATCGTTCGGCGGGAGCGTGAAGCGGCTGCGCATCCAGGGCGTTGACGATTACACGAAGCAGAGCCTGGGCGACGGTGTCACCGCGCCGCGCCTCGTGCCCGATGTCCACCTCATTCCCGGTTTCTGGAAGATCGATGGTTATACCAAGATCAAGCAGGTGATGTTCGAGCGCTTCGATCTCACGGAGGGCGAGAACTGGTTCGATTTTCCCTATGACTGGCGGCGCGACAACCGCGTTGCGGCCGACCGGCTTGCGGCCGACGCGCCGCGGTGGCTCGCGCAGTGGAAGGCGAAGAGCGGCAGGCGTGAGGCGAAGCTCGTGCTGCTCGCTCACTCCATGGGCGGCCTTGTCGCCCGGCATTATCTCGAGTGCCTCGACGGCTGGAAGGAGACCCGACATCTCATCACTTTCGGCACGCCCTATCAGGGCGCAGTGAATGCCGCGGCGTTCCTGGTGAACGGATTGAGGGAGAAGTTCGGGCCGTTCACCGTCGATCTCTCCGACTTCCTGCGCTCGCTCACCTCCGTGTATCAACTGGCACCGCGTTGGCAATGCATTCGCGACCGCTCCGGCAACTGGGGCCGCTTTGCCGAAACGGCGCTGCCCAACGTGGATGCCGGCAAAGCCAAGGCTGCGCTGCAATTCCATCGCGATATCGAAGCCGAGGTAAACCGCCATCGGGAAGACGAGAACTACCGCAGGCAGAGTTACCAGATTCACCCTGTCGTCGGCATTCTGCAACCGACGCTGCAGTCGGGCCGGCTCGTCGGCGACGAGCTGGTCACGTCGACCGACCCGCTCGATCCCAAGGCGCCGGAGGGCGGCGACGGCACGGTGCCGCGCCTCTCGGCCACACCGCTCGAATATGCCGACGACCCGCGGGAGGTGTACGCCAGCGAGCGCCATGCGACGCTGCAGAATGTCGACGCAGTGCTCACCAACATTTATGGCAAGCTCACCCGCACGAGCAACATCGGCTACAAGAGCACGCCCTTCGACGGCTTCGCGCTCGAACTGAAGGATTTGTACCGGCCCGATGAACCGCTGGTGCTGACCGCGAGAACCGCAGGCGTCGCCGATCGCGCGGTGGCGACTGCGCGCAACGTGGACACCGGCGGCGTGGTCGGCAGCGAAACGGTGAGTGTCGGCAGCGATGGGTCTTTCGCGTTCTCGCTGAGCCCCGTTTCGCCCGGCGTGTATCGGGTGAGCGTGGGTGCGGCGGACATTCATCTCGGGATGAATCCGGTCAGCGATCTCTTCACCGTCACAGGCGAAAGCGAGTAGCTCGCACGTGGCTCGTCGGGCGCTGGTAATCGGGAGCGAAACCTACGGCCTGCGCGGCTGCAATGCGGACGCCGAGCTCATCCGCGAGCTGCTTGCCGCGCGCGGTTTCGAGGTCACGCTGCGGACCGATGCGGACGCGTCTCGCGCCGGCATCCTGGCCGGGTTCGAGGCGCTCATTGCCGACACCCGATGCGACGATGCGGCGCTGGTGTACTACTCCGGCCATGGCGGCAGGGTGGTGCGTCCCGACTGGCAGGCGCGCAAGGCGGCGGGTTTGCCCGTGCACTATCAGTTCCTCGTACCATTCGACATGGCACAGAGCGCGGAAAACGATTTTCGCGGGCTGCTCGCGGAAGAGCTGACCGCGCTGCAGTGGCGTCTCACCGACAAATTTCGCTCTGCCGGCAAGGTGCCGAACGTGACGCTGATCCTCGACTGTTGTCACGCGGGTTACCAGGCGCGCGACCTGACGCTCAAGGCCAAGGGGATCGGCGGAGCCTTTCCGCTGCGCGGTATCGCGCAACATCTGCAAACGCTGCACGCTGCAACGCACTCAAGCGACAGCGACACGAATCCTTACGCCGTGCGCATTGCCGCCTGCGAGCCGGAACAATCTGCGTTCGAACGCGAGAGCGAACCGGGTCGCTACCGTGGAGTGCTCACCGAGTCGCTTGCTGGCGTGTTGCGCGACCTGGGTACGCGCAAGCTGTCGTGGGCCACGATCATGCATCTGGTGCGTCGGCGGGTGCTCGCGCTGATCCCGGAACAGCGCCCGGAAGTCGAAGGACCGGCATCGCGCATTCCCTTCACGGTGGAAGAGCATCGCAATTTCGGTGCGCTGCCGGTGAGCTTTCATGATGGCAGGAGCGTGATCCAGGCGGCGCCTTTGCTGGGCGTGAGTTTGGGTGACCGGTTTCGGCTCGACTCGGCGGAAGAGCCATGCACACTGGGCATGGCGGTCGTGTGCGCGATCGAGCAGGACGAAGCGATACTCGACGTGACGCTTGATTCCGCGGCGGCTGCGTTGCCATCGGCAGTGTATGCGATCCCTGTGGAGACGAGCGCGGGCAAGAGGCGCGTGGCGGTGGCGGTGCCGGAGCCGTCCGGCGCAGCGTTGCGCGAGCTGATCGCGCAATCGCCCCGGCTCACCGTCGACTCGGCGGACCCCGTGTTCGCCACCATCAGGGCCGAAGACAAGGGACTCGCGGTGCACGACACTGTCGGTGCTCGCGCCCGCATCGTGGCGGAACCCGACGACGCTGCGGGACGGCGGCGCACGCTGCAGCTGATCGAGCTGCTGGCGGCGGCGCAGCGGCTGCGTGAGCTGGCCTCCGGCGAAGAGCCATTCGCGCTGGTGAATCCACTGCAGGTCACGTTGGCGGTGGGGCGCGCCGGGATGCGGCAGGAGCAGCCGCTGCACGGCGCGCATCTCACCGCCGGCGAGAGGGTATTTCTCGTGCTGCGCAACTGCAGTGAAGGCGAAGTTTACATCTGGGTGTTCGACATCGGTGTATCGGGCCGCATTGCGCTCGTCACCAATCAGGCGCCGTCGGGAATCCGGCTCGGCCCTCGCGCCACGCCGGAGGATACGCGCAGCATCTGGGGCAGCGAGGGTGCTCCGCTGCAATGGCCAGCCGATGTGGGCGCCGGCCCAGCCGACATGCCGCGGCTGGAAACCTTCGTCATTATCGTCGCGGACCGCCGGCAGGATCTGGGTGCACTCATCACGCCGCCCGGTTATCGCCGAAGTACCGAACGATCGCCGCTCGACATCGTGCTCGAAGAAGTGGAAAGCGGCCGCCGCGAGGTGCCCGGCGAGATGGCGGACGGAGACGCGGCATTGCGCTACTGTGTCACGCGAGTCGAGTTTTTTCTTACCTCTTGAACGGATCACGCCATGGCGACTCCTGTCGATCCCGATGCAGTGAACGCATGCCGCGCGTCGATCGAGCGCTGCGTGCAACTCAAAAGCGCAGGGCAGTGGGCGCCGCTGCGCCAGGAGGCGGCCGCGGCCGCCCGCAGTGCCGCCGCCATCGGACGCGAGGACTATCGCGCACGTGCGCTTTTTCTTCTCGCCCAGGCGCATCGTTTCCATGGCGACACGCAGGGGACGATCGCGACATACCGGGACGCGATCGCGGCGGAGACAACGGCGGGCGACAAGAATCTGCTGTCTGCCGCTTACGACAACCTCGGCAATGCGCTCGCCGATGCCGGCCTGCTCGATGAAGCGCTCGCGCAGTATGCACATGCGCTGCAATACGAAGCGCACAGCGAAGGCCGCGCGGCGATCCTCAACAACAAGGCGATGCGGCTGGTGGAGCTGGGCATGCTGCGCTCGGCCGCCGACACCTTCGAGCAGCAGGTTCGCGAACTGGAGCGTGCGGGCATCACCGGGTCGAAACTGGCCGTGGCGCTGGATAATGCGGCGACCACGATATTTGGGCAGGGCGATGCCGCGGATGCACTCGCGTTGCTCGAGCGCACCGCGGGATTGTTCGCGCCGGATGATCTGCGCGGGCGGACGATCAATGCACTGAGCCGGTCCAACGTGCAAGCGGCGCTCGGCAACAAGGAGGCTGCGGCAGCCGCGTTCCGCGAAGCCCATGACTTCGCCTTCGCGATCGCGCGCAACGTCGACAGCGAGCATTATCGGCAAGGATTCGAAGCGTCCCGCGCCGCGCGGCTCGGGCCGGGCGATCCGGCGTACCGGCTGTTCATCGAAGGCATTCGGGCGAAGGATGCCAACGCATGGGCACCCGGAGTCGAACGATTGCGGCAGGCCTCCGACCGTGCGCGGAAGGCGGGCGATCATGCGTTCGCGCTGCGCATCGAAGCGAACAGCGGTGCGCTCCTCGCCGACGCCGCTCAAGTGGAACCGGCCATCCGGATCTTGAGCAGCGTGCGTCATGAGGCCGGCACGCGCGGCCTTGCGGTGCCGGAATCGATGGCCATCGGAACGCTGGCATCGCTCGCGGCGGGCGGCGCCGACATCCATGAGTCACTGGGGCCGCTCGGCATGCATGCCCGCGTTGCGGTGTTGCGCGAAGTTCATGCGCGCATCGTTGCTGACGCGCAGCTCGATCCGGCGGAGGCGTCATTCGAAACCATGGATGCGGGCGCCAATTCAGCGCAGCTCGGAAAGCTCGCGCAGGAGCACTACGCGGACGATCTCGCGGCCGCTTACTATGGTCGCGCAGTGGAGACGGCGCGTGCCGTGGGCGCGGCGTTCGAACTCGCCAATCGTCTCGCCGGATTGCGTTTCGTGCTCGCGCGCAGCGGACGCGTGGCAGACGCGCAGGCCGCGGCAACCGAGCTCGCTTCGGTGCTGGCGAGCGGCAAGCTGCCCGAGCGCGGACAGATCATCGCGCATCGCGCACTCGCCGAGCATACCGAGAGCGATCGCGACGCGGCGATCGAACATCTGCGCGCGGCGTGCGCGGCCGTGGAACGCCTGCGCCAGCGCATCGCCCCCGGGCCCGGGCGGGCCGAAGTGTTGCGCGAATACCCGTGGCTATTCCATCGACTTGCCGAGCGACTGCGCGAGGCGGGAGAGGATGCAGCCGCGTGGGCAGCGTTGCAGGGAGGGAAAGCGCGCCGGCTCATCGATGTGCTCTCGGCGGGGAGCGGGTCCGGCGCCATTCCCGATACGCCGCCGGCAGTGGCAGAAGTGGCGAAGCTCGTCGGCGATCTTGCGGGTGAAGAAGCGACTCTGCTCGTCGATCTCGCGATCGAGCAAAACGGACTCACCGCTTATCTCGTCGACTGTGCTGCAGTGCGCGCGGTTAACGTCCAGGGCGATCTGTCGCAACTCGCGAAAGGCGAAGAGGGCGACATACGGCAGCGAGAGGCGCGCCTCGCCAATCTCTGTCTGCGCGAGCCGGTGCTCGCGCAACTCGCGGAAGCCGTGACCGTCGCGGCGCCCGCGGGTCATCGCCTGCTCATCGTTCCCGATGGTTTCCTGCACAACTTTCCGCTGCACATCACCCCGGTTCGCGGATCGCCGTGGTGCGAACGAGCGGCGATAGGCTACATTCCTGCCGCCGGCGTGCTGCGCTTCGGTGCGCGCGGACGGCGTTCCGCGGGCCGGGCGCTGGTGGCGGGCGATTCGCGCGCCGACCTTCCGCACGCGGCCGCGGAATGTGCCGCGGTCGCCAGCGCTTTGGGGACGACGCCGCTGCTGCAGCAACAGTGCACACGCAGCGCTATCGAGCAGGCGCTGCGCGCGGGCGAGCTCGATGTGGTCCATCTCGCGGTGCATGGGCGCGGTGATGTTCGCCGTGGCGGGCGGGCGAGCCTGTTGCTCGCCGATGGAGCGGGAGGAACACAGTGGGTGGCGCTGGATGCGCTCACCCAACAGCGCTGGCACGTCGAACTGGTCGTGTTCTCCGGCTGCAGCACCGGCGTGGCCGGGCGCCGCCAGGGCCATGAACTGGTCGGTACCGCGCGCGCGGCGCTGGAAGCCGGTGCGCGTACAGTGGTCGCCTGCCTCTGGCCGGTCGCGGACGAAGCCACCGCTGTGTTGATGGAGGCGTTTTACGCGGCACTCGTGCGTGAACAGAAGGTCGGGCCGGTGGATCTTCGCCCGGTGCTCGACGAAGCACGCGCCGCGCTGCGAAGCTGGCTGGATGCGAGCGCACCGTATGCCGGCGCGCCGCGACGCGACGGCCGCGAAGTGCCGCCGGAGGAGGAAGCAGCCGAAGCGCCCATGGCGGATCTCCCTGCAGACCATGTGCTCACGTGGGGACCGTTCATGTTGCTGGGACAACCAGTTGTGCAGCTTTGACGGCATATCCCCAAGGCACCCGCCTCGGCTTCGAGCGGCGCCGCCTTCAGCTAACGCTTGTACGCTCCACTCAAGCAGACTGCCGCTTCCGGCGCGAATAACCTCGGGTTCGTTGCTCGTCACACGTGCGGGCTGTGGTATCTGAGTCGCACTCGATGGGCACGCACATTTCGGACCGGTTGCACTTTGCTACTGCAGCGGGGAAGGGTGCGCCTGAACAAACGATTGCGCAATGGGTAAAAAAGCGGGCAAACTCTAGCAAAGTCGCCTAACGGTCACCACGTTGCGTGGGCTTTTAACACGCTGCTTGGGGCGGAGTCGCTACAAGAATCTTTGATCGATTTCAGCCATGAATTCAAACGTCAGCCGCCCCGTTCCGCCAGCCAATACCGGATCCACGCTCTTGAACCTGCTGGCGAATGCGTCGATTTCTTTCGTGCATCTCGAACGCCGCTTCGATCCTTTTTTCCGTCCGGTGTTCGACGCCCTGCTTCGCGATCCTCTCACGAGATTGACCACGGCATTGATCAACATGCGGCGCCCGGACGAGCATTTGAAAATCGCCGAGGAAAAGGTCTTGCCGGACGAAGAGGAATGCTTGCTATCGATCATCACGAGCTTCCAGACGCAGATGCGCGATCTCTGGAAACCCGGTGGGTTCGAGCGGGGGGGAAACACCAAGACACACGGCATCGTGCGCGCGGAGTTTATCGTTCACGACGGTTTGCCTGAGAATCTGCGCCGCGGCATCTACGCGGAGCCGCACACGTACCGTGCATGGGTGCGTTTTTCGGGGCCCGGGCCTTACATTACGCCCGACATCGACGACGTGGGCTTCATGAGCATCAGCATCAAGTTGATGGGCGTCCCTGGGCCGAAGTTGATGGACGAGGAGAAGTTCACTCTAGACATGTTCGGCGTTTCCACGCCGACCTTCGTGACGCCGGATACCAGCGCGAACGCGCAGTTGCAGATCGAAAGCGTGAAGAACGCGTCGATTTTCTATTTCCTCAATTTCCATCGTTCGCACGTGCTCGACTTCATCATGCAATCGCTGTGGATCAA
Organism: Casimicrobiaceae bacterium; assembly: GCA_035568975.1. Lineage (GTDB taxonomy): Bacteria > Pseudomonadota > Gammaproteobacteria > Burkholderiales > Casimicrobiaceae > PALSA-1003. Next base: position 82,060 of record DATMNH010000212.1, on the reverse strand, counting down.
GACGCAGAGCAGCCCGTTCGAGGCGCCGTATTTCAGTTGCGTTCCGTACCTTCTCGGTGAAGGCCAGGCGATGCAATATTCGGTGTGGCCGAAAACGAAGAAGCGGACCCCGATACCTCGGCTTCCTTTGCGCCCTCCCGACGACTATCTGCGCGACGCGATGGTCGCTTCGCTCGCCGAGGAAGATGTCGAGTTCGACATTCGCCTGCAGCTGCAAACCGATCCGCACCTCATGCCTATCGAGAACAACGCCGTGCTCTGGCCCGAGAAGCTTTCTCCCCGCATCTCGGCGGCCACGCTGCGCATTCCCCGGCAAACCTTCAACTCGCCGGCCCAAATGGAGTTTGCGAAACGTCTTTCGTACAATCCGTGGCATTGCATTGCCGAGCATCGTCCTTTGGGCAACCAAAGCCGTGCTCGACGCCGGATGTATGCGGAGCTTTCGAAGCTGCGGCATACCATGAACGCCGTGCCCCATTACGAGCCGACCGGTGATGAGGTTTTCGAGTAGGACGCCGTGACTCCGCAGTCGACCTTCATGGTCGTGGCGCCGATCGATTCGCGGCGCGAGGAAGAGCTTCGCAGCTTGCTCGCATCGATGAACGATGCGCCCGGGCGAGTGAACCCGGCCAACGCGCTGATACCCTTCGGGGAATTCGATACGCTGCATTTCGCGCGGCTGGTCATTCTGGACGACAAGACGCAGGGGGACGTTCGCGTCTATGACCTGCCTGTTCGCGCTTACCCGCTCTATCTCGCGTTCCTGGGCGACTTCGACGGAGACGTGAATGCCTTTCTCGGCAAGTTGGTGAAACGGGCGGGGAATGGATTGCGTTCGATTTTTTCGTGTTGCGAGGGCTTCACGAGTGACACCGATCTGGTCGCCTGGATGAAGCAGCACGAAACCCCGTCTGCCGCCGCTTATGTGAATTGGCGGGGACGGACGGTGCGCCGCATTCGCGAGGAGGCGGCGTTGAAGAAGGCGCTCGAAGAGTATCTTAAGGGACACGCGCCTGCTCTTGCCGGCATTCCGCCGCCGGAGCTAGCCGCGAAGTTACAGCAGTTCGTGAGTGCGGAGAAATCCGCGGGACGTCTTAGCTTGTCCGAGGACAGTCCCACTCCGATGGCTTGGTGGATCAGGAATGCGCTGCATCTGGTAGCTGGTCCACTCCTCTTTTTGCTTGCGTTGCCCTTGCTCATCGTGATCGCACCGATTTTTGTCATTCGGCTTCGCCGTATGGAGAAGACGGACGTCGAGCTGTGTGGGCGTGTCGACCAGGCATACTCCGATGCCTTGGCGAGTCTGGAGGATCGCGACGTCACCAATCAATTCACCGCGATGGCAAGCCGGAAACCGGGCCTCGTGCGGCTCTGGGCGCTGATGGGCATTCTCGCGAGCGTCGACTACGCGGCGCGGCACATCGTCCGGCACGGCCGCTTGGGGCGCATACGATCGATTCACTTCGCGCGCTGGGTGTTGCTCGACGGCAGGAATCGGGGCGTGTTTTTCAGCAATTACGACGGCACCGTGGAGAGCTACATGGACGATTTCATCAATAAGGCGGGCTTCGGTCTCAACGCCATTTTCAGCAACGCCATCGGCTATCCCAGAACCAACTGGCTCGTGCGCGATGGATGCGCAGACGAGCAAAAATACAAGAACTTTCTGCGTCGCCACACGCTGCCTACGCAAGTCTGGTACAAAGCCTATCCCGGTTTGACGGCGATCGATTTGGAAAGGAATCGGCGCATTCGTGAGGGTCTGGAGTCGTCGTCGATGAGCGAACAGGAAACCCGCGAATGGGTCGCCCTTCTATGAAGCAGAGCGAGATGGATTACGGCGACGTGCAGGGCCTGGTTCGCTTCGGATACGGGAAGATGAAGGAAGCCTCGTACGCTCACCTGCGGGTGAAGGACGTAACGGCTGCGAGAGCCTGGTTGCGGAATGCCCCCGTCACCAGCGCCGTCGCGACGACGCCTCCACCGCCTACCGCGATACAGGTCGCTTTCACCGCCGCGGGTCTCCAGGCGCTCGGCGTTCCGCCTTCGGTTCTGGCTGGCTTTTCTGCGGAGTTCCTGACCGGAATGACGGAAGAAAATCGTGCCCGCCGCCTGGGTGATGTGGGGAGCAACGCTCCGTCGCGGTGGGAGTGGGGCTATGCCACGAGCGCGCCGCATCTCATGGTGATGTTCTTCGGCGAGCCCGGCCGCCTGCAGGCGCTTATCCAGGACTCCAGAACTGACGCATGGAATGCAGCGTTCGAGGAGCAGCGTTGGCTCGGGACTGCGGATCTCGACGGAGTTGAGCCCTTCGGCTTCACCGACGGCATCAGCCAGCCCCAGATCGATTGGGCGCGGCAGCGTGACGTGACTCGCCCGCAGATCGATTACAGCAACATTGTCGCGCTCGGAGAGTTCTTGCTCGGTTACCCTAACGAATACGACAAATATACCGACCGGCCGTTGCTCGACGCCGGTTCCGCCAACGCGGTCGGATTACTCGCCGCCGAAGATGCCCCCGAGAAGAAAGATATCGGTCGCAACGGAACCTATCTGGTGATGCGGACCTTGAAGCAGGACGTGCGAAGCTTCTGGCAGTTCGTCAACCGGCAATCCGGTGGAAATTCCGCGGAGGCCGACAAGCTCGGTGCGGCGTTTGTCGGCCGCACGAGGGCAGGCGATCCGTTGGTGCCGATGCAGGAACAACCGATTCCCGGCATCGGGCCGGACCCCGAGCAAATTCGTCAGAATCAATTCACGTTCGCTAAAGATCCGACGGGCGCGCGTTGCCCTTTCGGCGCGCACATCCATCGCGCGAATCCGCGCAACACCGATTACCCCGGACGCCCGGCCGGACTCGCAAAGCTCATCACCATGCTCGGTTTCGGTCCGGATGGCTTCCGAGACGATCTGATGTCCTCCGTTCGCTTCCATCGCATTCTGCGACGCGGCCGTGAATACGGGCCCGGGCTCGTGCCCGAGAACGCGCTCGCACCGGCGCCGCCGAACGATCCGGAGCGCGGATTGCACTTCATCTGTCTCAACGCGAACATCCTGCGTCAATTCGAGTTTCTGCAGAATGCGTGGACAATGAACACCAAATTCTCAGGATTGACCGACGAGAACGATCCGCTGGTCGGCATTCGCGAGGCGCTACCGGGCTGCCCGATTCCCGACAATTTCACCCTACCGAAAGATGGCGGTTTGCGAGGGCGCGTCTCGGGCCTGCCACAATTCGTGACCGTGCGCGGCGGTGCATACTTCCTCCTACCCGGGCTGCGCGCGTTGCGCTATTTCGCCGGAGCCACGTAGAACGCGCGGCGAATTCTGCCGCGCTCCGCGCCAGCAAGGGGCGCCGAACTCAAAACTGCAGCGCAAAATTGATGAGCCGCTTCTTGCCCCAGTACACGACACCTAGATAGCAACCCGGTCCGATCAGCCGGATTTCGTCGCGAATCCGGTGTGCGAGGAGCGACGTCTCGGAGTAATCGAGCACAATGCACTCCTTGCCGTCCAGCCAGCTTGGTCCTTTGTAGACCTTGGCGATGATGGCCTGCAGCCCGAACGCAAGAATCCGGTTCTTCAAGGTGCCCTGCTTCGCGTCGAAAATCTTGCCCTGCCAGGCAAAGTGGTTGATCAGCTCGGCGATGTCGGCGCTGTATTTGGTACCGGGCGCGATGATCGCGGTCCCTTTTGCCTCGCCATCCGGGAGGTCACCAGAAGGGCTGTTGGTGAAAAGCTCATCGAGTTGAGCTTGTGGCAAGTTCAGCAACTGTGGCACGTCGTACGTCATTTTGAAGGCCCTCCTTGGGCGGGTGGCAGCGGAATCGGTCTTGATTTCACGCCCGCCGGACCAGCCCACCTGGAAATTGTCGTTTAAGATGCTCGGCATTGCAACGCCTCGACATTCGTCCGCGGGAGACGACGCAAATGCGCTTCGCGGTTCTTCGCTCGAACCTCGCGACTGCCTTGCGCGGAGATACGCGATACGGGGCGCATCGATGAGAAGGCCGATCTGCGCTTGCGTGCTGAGCCTCGCGTTCCTGCTCGGAGCGTGCGCTGGCACGACAGAAAGGGTGGATCCGCAAGGCGATCTCACGTGCGCGAAAATGGCTGCGGCCGGGTTTCGACGGGTCGCCGAGGATCGCACGGGCAGATTTCTCGGAAAGGTCGAACCCGATACGGCGCGCTGCCGCGGCGGCGACAACGCCGTTCGATTCCGCGTCTTGCCTTACGTCGACTGGGCCAATTACTGGGCTGCGGGCGACGCACGCAGCATGTCGCCGGGATCGGCTGTCATCGGATCGCACCTCGGCCGCAACGGCAGAGGGATCGACGGTGCGGTGCTCGATCTCGAGTACCAGCGCATCGAGCTTATCAAGTTCAATCTTTTCGACAACGATGGCACGTACAAGGAGTACACAACGGGTCGCGACAGCGTTGCCGGCCCTGCGCTGAAGATCTGGGATGCGATGCGCTTGCCGAAGGAGCACCCGAGCTATGACGCGGTGGGCGGAAATGCGGAGCAGCTCTGTCGCGGTGAACTGATCCGCTTTCGCAATCTCGATGGAACCTGCAACGACCTGCGCAATCCCCTGATGGGAGCGGCGAATCAGTCCTTCGCCAGAAACGTCTCATTCGAATCGACGTTTCCGGATCTTGGCAAGAACCTGCTCGCTCAAAATCGACACGGCGATCGCCTGGGCCTGCTCAAGCCCGATCCCCAGGTGATCAGCCGGAAGCTTTTCACCCGGGCCCAATCGCATCCCGAAAGGTGCAATGAAGGGAATGGACTTCCGGGTTATTCGGTCGACGCCGATTGCGATTACAAGAAGGCACCGGCCCTGAACGTTCTGGCCGCATTCTGGATCCAGTTCATGACCCACGATTGGTTTTCCCATCTGGAGGAGGGGCACAACGGGCCGGAGATGATGGCAGTCGGTTGCGCCAGACAGCGCGTGGACAATGTCGAGATGCCGCTCGCCGAAGAAACAATCGCGACGCTCCGATGCCGCCCGGATGACCGCATGGACAAGGCCTACATCGCCCAGGACGCCGATCCGCAGGTTTTCGAAGCCCGGGGCAAGCAGCACCTGACGCGGGCGTACAAAACGACGCGCAATACCGTGACCGCATGGTGGGACGCGTCGCAGATTTATGGATACGACCAATCTTCGCGCCGACGCGTCAAGCGCGATGCCACCGACTCCGCGAAGCTACTGCTCGAACGAGTAGGCGAGCGACCGGGGCTCGGTGAAAAGCGTGGCTACCTTCCGTTGCTCGATGCATCCGATCCGATGAATCCGCAATGGTACGGTCAGGAAGCGACGGCTTTTCCCGACAACTGGTCGGTGGGCATGAGCTTTTATCACAACCTGTTCGCGCGCGAGCACAACGCCTTTGTCGATGCGTTCCGGAAGCAGGCGGCCCTTACGCCGGACGCCGACTCCGGACTACGCAATCCGGTGCAATCCGACGCGACCATCCGGTACCGCGACGTCGGCGCTGACGAATTGTTCGAAGTTGCGCGGCTCGTCGTGGCGGCGGAAATCGCCAAGATTCACACCACCGAGTGGACACCGCAGTTGCTCTACGACGAGCCGCTGTACAAGGCGACCAATGCCAATTGGGACGGGCTTTTTCGCGAGGAGGATGTCGCCGCAGCTGCGCTTGCGCACATTGTCGCAAGCAACTTCGGCACGCCGAAGGACGCCAGGAAGGCTGCCCAGTGGTATTCGGTGCTGGCCTCGGGTCCGGGGATACTCGGTCTGGGCAGCAGGGTGTATGCGGGCGAGTCGATATTCGCCAAGCACGATGCCAGCAAGACCGACCTGTGGAGCCTGAAGAATCCCGATGATGTCAATGGCGGAGTCAATCATTTCGGATCGCCGTTTAATTTTCCCGAGGAATTCGTCTCCGTCTATCGCTTGCACGCCATGGTGCCTGACCTGCTGGAATACCGGGAGCTGGACAAGGATCCCAATGTGGTCCTGAGCAAGGTCCCCGTCCTGGAGACGTTTCGCGCCAAGGCGACGCAGGCGATGCGGCTGCGGGGCATCGGCAATTGGGCGCTTTCCATGGGGCGGCAGCGGTTGGGGCTGCTGACGCTGCAGAACCACCCGCAGTTCCTGCAGAACCTCAGTCTGCCGCGCCTGAAGACTGCGACCAACAAAATCGACGTCGCGGCGCTGGACATCATTCGCGATCGTGAACGAGGCGTGCCGCGCTTCAACGAGTTTCGCCGGCAATACGGCCTCAAGCAGCTGCGCAGCTTCGACGACTTCGTCGACCATCGGCTGGAGAAGGGCTCCGCGGAACGAACGGAGCAGGAACGGCTGACCGGGCTGCTGCGCGAGGTCTATGGAGCGCATCGCTGCGATGCCTCGAAAATCATAACCGCGGCGCAGCTCAACGACGATGGCACACGCATCGACGACTGCCTTGGATTTACTGACGGCAGCATGGTAGACAACATCGAGGACGTCGACACCGTTGTCGGCTGGCTTTCGGAGTTCACGCGCCCCCACGGCTTCGCCATCTCCGAGACCCAGCTGCAAGTGTTCATTCTGAACGCGTCGCGCCGGCTTTTCAGCGATCGCTTCTTCACCTCCAGCTTCCGGCCGGAGTTTTACACTCATCTCGGTCTGCAATGGGTCAGCGAGAACGGCCCGGACGGCAAAGTGATCGAGCGGGGCGGGTCCAACGATCACAAAGTCGAGGTTTCCCCGTTGAAGCGCGTCCTGCTGCGAAACATTCCCGAGTTGCGGGCGGAACTCGATCCGGTGATCAACGCCTTCGATCCGTGGGCACGCGATCGCGGTGCATACTATTCGCTGCAATGGAAGCCGCGGCCGGATGCCCGGTCCGATCCGGCTTTCAATGGATCCCCCAAAGCTTCTTCAGTTGACCGAGCGATCCATTGAACTTATTGCGGTCGCAAAGGCCGATGCCATTCACGCGATGCGGCAGAGGGCCATGAACGCCGTCGGTATACTGCCAGAACGTCCAGGTCCTGAAGGTCGGCGGAATATCAAGAGGCTTGGGGCCATTGTATTGAGCAAGCCAAAGAAAGCACTTGGAGAGCGATGCATCGGGCGTAGCGACGCCTCCAAGCTGCTCCTTGATGAGGTGGCCGGAATACAAGCCCGGCCAGCGTCCCGTCACTTCCGCGACGTGTTCAACGAACTCACGCGCCTGGTCAATCGACATTGTCGGACCGGTCAGATTCGGTTCGTAGTCGAGGACGAGAAGAGTCGCGCCGTCCGGTTGGATCGTATCGAGAAAAAACTCGGCCTGGTCCGATCCATCCCCGCCCACGCCGAAGTGATACGCGCCCCATAGCAGTCCGGCTTCGGAGGCGGCCCTTTGCCTCGTGGCGTAGGTCTTGTCGACGTAGGTCAATCCTTGCGTCGCCTTGTGTATCACGCCAACGATTCCGTCCGCCTTCACTTTCACGAAGTCGACTTCCTCATTGTGGTGAGAAAGGTCGACAACCACGTTGATGGCCTTGGCCGCGACGGTGCGCCTTTTTTGCGGCTTCCTCTTGGTCTTCGTCTTCGTAATCATTGTCTTTACCCGATATTGTTTTCATGGCTGGACTATAGATTCGGGCCGGATTCCCACCGTCGGCCAGTTGAATATTCGCTGTTTTGGCCGGAAAATGTAGGCTACCATACTAGCTAAATCGGCTCGTTGGGTTTGCCCGCGGTAACCGCGGGTGCGTGATCACGCTTCCGGAAGCTCGTTGACGGACAAGCTGCAGCCATATATGAAAAAAGCGTAGTGTACAGGCCGCCTCGCATGGACTCGCGCCGACCTTATGCCTCCAGCCGTTTCGCGACTTCGCGTGTGGGCGGCTTGTATTCACGGTGAAGGACGGCCATGCCAGCGTTCAAATTCCCCGCTTTTTTGAGCTACTCCAGCGCCGACAATCAGACCTGGGGTGGCTGGTTGAACGACTTTCACAAAGTTTTTTCGGAAGGGCTCGCCGGCGAGCTCAAGATCCAGGGGGCGCAACAAGCGGTTCCTTTTTTCGATATCGAGTCGCTGCGGGGAAAGGCCGGCAGCGTCGAGTCCCTACTGAGGGATAACGTTGAATCCAGTTTCGCTCTGTTCGTGTTTCTGGGCCGCGGCTATCTTAAGTCGGAGTGGTGCTGCAAGGAGCTCGAGTTTTTTTCGAATCTGCACAACGGCGCACGCGACACCCTTTTGCAGCGGGTTTGGATTTTCGAGGTAGATCGCCTCGATGGCGACCTCAAGTCCCAATACCAGAAACGATTGAGCCAGGCCGGCGCGGAAGGTCTCGTTTCTCAGCGTCGACAGAATTTTCTTGACCCGAACACCAACAGGCGGCCGGTCTTGATTCTTGAAAATTTAGGAACGAATCAACGCGAGTACCAGGACAAGATCGAACCGATCGTCAAGGAGCTCGCAAGGAGAATCGAATTTGCCTCCCCCCTGCCGCCTCTTGCGCGATCTTCGCAAGATCAGCGGGACGTATTAATTGGTTTGCCAACTCCCGATTTGATCGACTCGTGCACCAGGCTCGAGGTGCTGTTGAAGGCAGCCAACAAGACCGTCGATCGAATCACGCTCGACGATCTTTACGGACTCTCGGCCAGTGAGCTTGATGCGAAAGTCGCAAACTTTCGGCTTATCGTCATACCGGTCTCGGAAGCGAAGGTGCTCATGCCGCGGCTCGAGGGCGGGCACCTCGCACCGCAGCTAGACGCGCTGCCCACGTCGGACCTGAGCCGTGCGATCGTCTGGCGCCCTTCGGATGGAAAAATACTCGACGATGCCGAAAAGGAATCAGATCCCAGGCAGCTCGCCGTGTGCAACGATCTGCTGCGACGTGCCGGCAGCGCGGCCCCGGCCGAAGAGATTGTCGATAAAGTGACGCAACGCGTTGTGCGCGCAATTGCGCCCGGGGCGGAAGTTGTCATTCTGGTCGAGGATCGCGGCGACGGCGACTCGACCGGCGACCAGGTGGTGCGGGAACTCTCGCAGAACTGGGCAAAGCTTTCTCCGGAGACCCTTCGCAACGTCGAATTCTCCTCCCGGTCCCTCGATCTCGTCACGCTCAGCAAAAGCCCAAGGCCGGTTTCGGGCGATGCGGTTGTGGTATTCCCCGACCCCGATGAAGATATGATGCAGAGCAAGTGCAGTCTCATTGCGCGGAACATGCAGAATTGGAGAACGGCGCGCATTGTCGTAAGCCCTGGCCTGATCGTCGAAACCGATGATCAGGGAGCCGAATTTGTCGTGAGGTATTGGCCGAAGGCAAGATTCAGCCAGACGCCGTGCGGCGAACCACCGAAGCCCAGGGGTTTCGCCGATGATTCGAAGGGCAGCCTGAAGCGCTTTTTCGATTCGATCGCCGAATTGAAGGCGGCCGCCGCGCGTCCGTCGCCGTGACGCCGTAAACGAAGACGGGATACCACACCACCTCTCGGTAGATGCCTGCGTTCCCTAATCCTTTTCCCGGCCTCCGGCCGTTCGAGGCGGCCGACCGCGATCGCTTTTTCGGCCGCGACCTGCAAGTCCAGGAGTTGGGAAAGCGGCTGGCCGAAAGCCGCGTGATCACGATCATCGGCGGATCCGGTTGCGGCAAATCCTCGCTGGTGCGTGCGGGGCTTTTGCCGGCGTTGACGGGGCTGGGTATTTCCTCGGCCGGACGGATATGGCAACCGGTGGTCTTCATTCCCGGCCGATTCGCAGACCGAGCCGAACGTCGCTCGCCCCTCTACAGCCTCGCACGCGCCTTCGACAGTGTCTTGATCGACGAGCCGGACCGCGGCGCCCGCGTCGAGCGCATCCTAAATAACTTCGACACCGTAGGAGGCTTTGGCCGGCTCGTGGACGCCTTTTCCGGGCAGCGCAAGGTTCGGCCGGGTCAGGAAGCATTGCGGGACAAGGCCAATTACCTGTTCGTGATCGACCAGTTCGAGGAGCTTTTCTCGGAGGAGCTGCGCACCGAACCGGAACCCATATCGCTTATTTCACGAATCGTGGAAAACTGGCGAAATCCGCATCCGCGCGCCTACATCGTATTGACGATGCGCAGTGAGCATCTGGAAAACTGCACCGCGTATGGCGATTTTCCCGAAGTGATCAACGCCACCTCGTACCTCGTTCGCAGATTGCGGGATTCGGAGCTGCGAGACTCGATCGTGCGTCCGATCGAACAGCTTTGCATAGAGTTGGCCGCCGCCAGCGGCGCGGGCGAAACCGGGTCATGATCAAGGTGCCCTCCGAGTTGCCGCAGGTTGATGCGGAAGTCATCCGGGATCTCCTGCGGGCCGTCAATGCACTCGCGCACGATCCCGATCACCTGCCGCTGTTTCAACATTGTCTGTATTGGCTTTGGCTCGCTGCCGCGGACCGGGATGGGCGGGGAGAGCCCGAAGTTCCGTCGCGTCTGAGCGAGGATGATCTCGGCGAGGCCGTCGGGCCGAACAACCGCGAGCGCGGCCAGGACCGGCTTCAATTCCTGCTCACCGATTGCCTCGATTATCGGGCCGGCGTGGTCTTCGAGGGATTGTCCCCGGAAAACAAGGATCACGCGCGCAAGCTCTTCAGCGCCCTCGCAATCAAGGACCAGCAGCAGCGATATAAACGGACCCCCCTTCGCTTGTCGCGTTTGGGCGAGATCGGACTCGATCGCCGGGACTACGAAACCGTGAGGGATGCGATCAATCAGGCCCACCCTTATCTTCGCGAAACCGCAAACGATGAGGTCGACATCTATCACGAGGCCCTTATCCGCAAATGGCGGAAATTTCGTGGTTGGGTCGATGAAGAATATGAGCGGGCGGACCTCTATCGAAAAGTTGCCATTCGACTGGCCAAGTGGCGTCAGGAGCCCAACGATCCCGAAAACTGGTTGTTCGAAAAATTCGCTATTGCGGCGAAAGACGTGCGGCTGCACGAGGACCTCCCGCCGCTCGAGCTCGAGCGCCTTTACGCGTGGGAGGACGACCCGCTCGGCATCAAGTCGACCCCCGGAAAGCTCCAGGGTGAGCACATCGCCATGCGCCGATTCATCCGCGATAGCGTCGAGTACCACAAAAATCTCCGCGAAGCAGACGCGACACGGGAAAGACAGCTTACGTTCCGGCGACGTGGAATGATCGGAGCGGCAGTCGTTACGCTCTTGCTCGGGTTCGCGTATTACCTGAGTTCCCTCCTCGGCGAACGAGAACTCCGGGCTTTGTACGCGTCCCACATCGCCGAGATCACCGCCCACACCATCGATCCCGGGGATGATTCCGTCCGACGCCTGGCCCATCTGTGGCAGGGCTGGGTTGCCAAAGAACTATTCGACCAGCCCGCGGGGCCTGTCGCGACCGCGCTTGCCCCATTCGAAATCGTCATCGATCCGTTAGGCCGCCGCAGGGATCGTCTCGCAAGCACCCGCGCCTTTGGCGAGGAGACGCTGAGCGAAGCGCTTCGCGAAGTCCTTGCAGTACCCATCCCGCAGGGACCGCCGGCGCCGCAAGCTTCGTCCAGCAGGCCCACGACACCAACAGAGGTCCGGAATACCGCGACCCAGGCGGCCATCGGCAAAGGGCCGATATTGCAGGAGTCGGCGGACGGCGCGGAGTGCGTAGATCGCGCCGATCCGTCAAAAAGCCTTCTGTCAATCAAAGACAACATCATCAAGACGGGCGACGGAACGCCGGTGTTGAGCTTTCCTCCTGATTTCAAGATCAAGCTGGACGCACGCTGCGAGGTTATCGTCGCGGCCTCTCGTCAATCCAACGACCCCCGCCAATCCAAAGAGCTCCGGTCCTGGTCGTTGCAGCTGAACTTCATTACCTGGCGCGGCTTCCGTCGTGGGTGGATTACCGGAAAGCCCGATGTCAACCGGAACATCCCGAATGCCGTCAAAGGTGAGGAGCTGGCGATTGATGAAGTCCGAATAGAAGACGATACCAAGGTCGTGATTCGCGTTGACGCCGCAAACAAGGGCGAAGAAATCCGGGTTGCGTCGCTGCGTTCCGAGCCTTGGCCAAAATGGAGTCCATCCGGGATCGGCAATGCGGTCGATGCAGCGAGCGCTGAGGATGCCAAGGAATTTTGCAAAGGTTTCTCGGGCAAGCCGGTTTCGACACATTATTTCCGCGGTCCCGCCCTCTGCATTGTCGTCTTCGAGGACCGCGGGTCGCCGGGCACGGCTTCCGGCAACCCGGCCTCCGATGGTGCGCCAGACGCGAGAACGACTAACGGGCGCCGCCAGATGATTCAGTTGTTCCCCGCTTTCCAGTCCGGAGCCTCGCAGATCGCGGTGGGAAAACTCTCGTTTACCGGGCCCCGGATCGAGAAGATCCGTCTTGGCATGGAGGGCCGGCAAGAGGGTTGGATCGAGCTCCACACGAGGAGTGGGAGCAAGGATTCGCCCGGCACCGATTCAGGGAATATCTACATTGCGCCGGCGCGTCTTTCCGCTTTGGGACGGGAGGCGTGCCGGGTCATCAGTGGCGCGCCGGATGACGATCGCAAGGATTTGGCGGACGCTGTGCAGAAAACGGACAACTCCAGCGGCATTTGGAATTTCGAATACGATTCTTTGCGTAAAACCAATATCGGAGTTCAGCAAATCGTCGACAAGCTCTCGGACAGAAAAGGGGGAGCCTGCCCTTAGCAAGGAGCGAATCATCATGGAGCGCGCACGGACACGAACACGAAGCAAGCGAGGCTGGAAGCCCATCCTCTTGGCGCGGGGTCTCGTTGCGGCGCTGGCGGGCCTGATGTTCGGAGGTGCAACCGTAACGGCCCACCCGAGTTCCCCCGAAGTTTCGACGCCAATCGACCGAGTCGCGCGGATCCGGGACGCTCTGCTCGAGAACGACCGTCATCAGCGTGGTTGCGATCCGTCGGAGGCTCCGGAGCGTCTGGCACAGTGGGCCAATTGGAATAACTGGAACAACTGGAACAATTGGAACAACTGGAAAAACGTCTGAGCTAAGACAGGGGAAGCAGGAACAAAAATGCTCTCGGCCCTTCCGACGGACCACCCGCGGGACTGGCGCGGACGCCTCCAGTTGCTGGTCGTCCAGCCGACGCCGTTTTGCAACCTCGATTGCTCTTACTGTTACCTTCCCGACCGCGACAACAAGAAATTGATGGCGTCCCTTACGCTGGAGACGCTGGCGCGCAAGGTGTTCGCGGCGGATCTCCCGGCCCCGCAGCTCTCGGTCGTTTGGCACGCGGGCGAGCCGCTGGTGGTTTCGACGACGTGGTATGGGCAGGCCTTTGCCACCATCGCCCGGCCGTGTCCACGGGAAATCAATGTCACCCACCACTTTCAGACCAATGGCGTGCTGATCGACGATCGCTGGTGCGACTTCATTCGGGCACATCCGGTTCGCATCGGTGTCAGCATCGACGGACCCGCATGGCTGCACGATCGCCATCGGAAAACCCGCAGCGGGGCTGGCACACATGCCCGGGTGATGAAAGGAATCGAACGTCTCAAGGCGCACGCGATTCCCTTCCATGTGATCTGCGTACTGACGCGCGAATCGCTCGAGCATCCGGACGCCATAGTCGATTTCTTTGCGGAGGTGGGCTGTTCCGAGCTTTGTTTCAATATCGAGGAGGTCGAGGCGGACCACCGCACATCGTCGCTCCAGGGTGGCGAGATCGAGCCGGTGTTTCGGGCGTTCTTCGATCGTGTGATCGACCGGTCATGTCACACGCCAGCCGGAATGCGGGTGCGCGAAATCGACGGGGTGCTCGGCGCCCTGCGCAATCCTTTGTTCGGGAACGCGGGTCGCAATTCGCAGAACCAGCCGGGACGGATCTTGAGCGTCGCCTGGGACGGATCGTTCAATACCTATTCGCCCGAATTGCTGGGACAGAGTCATCCGGGATTCGGCACTCTCTCGCTTGGCAATGTGCTCCAGGATGATCTCGTGCCGTCAGCCGATCATCCGCTATTCGAGCAAATCGATGCCGAAATTCGCGAAGGCATCGAACGCTGTCGCGCGGAGTGCAAGTACTTCGACTTCTGTGGCGGCGGCGCGCCCGCGAACAAGCTTGGCGAACGGGGTCACTTCGCGTGTACCGAAACCATGCACTGTCGTCTTACGCAGAAGGCAGTAACCGACTGTGTGCTGTCGGCGCTGGAACGCGACTTGGTCGGGGCCGACCCTTCGCATCGGTTGCTCGCCACGCGCTAACGCTTCACATTTTACGGACTTGCGCCTTACTACATCGATTTCTCTTTCCGCCCACGATCCCACCGCCGCCCGACGAGATGAACACCTCGGAGACTCCCCAACTCCATGACACGACCTCGATCTCGTCTGGGTGATTGGCGTCGGTCGCTTCGCCTTTGATTCCGTCGACTTTCAGAAAGATATCGCTTGCCATGTTGAGCCCCTCGTTCGCTGGCTAAGGTGTTGCCTGACGCTACGACCCTGCAACTATTTTCAGTGCAGGACAACGTCGCCGCGACCGCCACAAACGCAGCGCGGCGATCCGCGGCAACGCGCCTACGCACCCACCCATGCTCGCACGCACTATTCGCACGATGGCGTCACTTCCCCAACATGTAGAGTTGCCACAGGTCCCTGTGGCTCATGTGACACATCGGTTTTATGGCCAAGAGCCCGGTTTTGCCGATGCTCGATTCGAGGTAGCGCATCTCAGCGAACTTCGCTCGAGTTTCCTCGTCCACGGAGACCTCGAAGCCGCTCTCGTTCATCATCAGGATGCCCTTGGCGCGCAATGCGAGCTCCGTGTAGAGCCGCAGGTAACAAAGGAGGTCCGCAACCACGTGCCCTTTGAATTTGGATTTTAATGTATTCAGGTATTCGCCTACCGGTGAGTCGGACAGGCGTCCGGAGTTCATCAGCTCGAGCATTTCCGTGTCGGCGTCGAAGCCCTGTCCGAGCCAGTCGCCCACTGCTTTTTCGCTGCGCTGGAACACCGCGTAGAGCAGCGGCGGCACCACTAACAGGATAGCGAGCGTGGCAAGCTTCGGCGACATCAGCAGGTGGTTGAACGCAGAGTGCAGAACCACGGCCAGGCCGAAACCAGGAAGCAGCGCCCGCACGGTCGCTTCAGGCGCTTGCTCCAGCAGGGCGAGACCCATCACGGCGAATATCGCGGTGGCGCCTCCGTGCATGATCGCGGTGCCTAGGCCACGTACGATCCACGTGCCCATGCCGGCATTCGGAACCAGATGCAGGAAGTACAGGTTCTCGACCGCAGCGAACCCGGTGCCGACGGCAAAGCCAAAGATCGCCGCATCGACGAGGAAACCGATGCGATGGGCGCGGATCAAGGCTACGACGACGAGCCCTTTCAGCAGCTCCTCGGTAACCGGCGCGACATAGCGCGAGAAGTGCGTCATGTCGATGCGCACCAGGTCGAGCGCATACCCGTTGATTACGTAGCTGGCGCCCGCTATCAGCGCACCGGCAGCGACAATGGTGATGACAAGGCGCAGCTTCACCAGTTTGTAGCTGTCCAGATACAGTAGCACCGCGAGGAATCCCAGCACCGGCAGCAGGCCCACCAGCGCCGCCTCCAGGACGTTAGCCGACATGGCGTGCCGCGACGGCGCTCACATGATCTTCAGCGAGATCATCCACTCGCTACTCGCCCGCCGGCTCCCCTGGTAGCCGACCGCGTAGCCCGCCGACAGCGTCATGTCATACCAGTGCAGGACACTGATATGCAGATCAGTCTGAGTGCCGATACTTGTGTAGTTCTTGCTCAGCCCCGAATGTCCCGGGTCCGTCCACAGTCCCGCGGCGAATACCGCGGGTCGCAACCAGTTCAGGTAGAAGCCGGGCGTGCCGACCGACTCGAACACGACCGGCGGCAGGTTCCATTCCACCAACTCGCGCACGAAACTGAGCGCGCTGACCTCGTCGATCTTGAACCCAGGCAACGAGGAATACTCGCGATACCGCTTCACGTTCCCGGCGTCTACATAGTTGTTGCCGAAACCGCCGAAATAATAATTCGCGACGGGGTTGCTGCGGTCCCCGCTCGCGATGCCCGCGGCGCTTCGCAGCCAGATAGACGAGTGCGCAAGCGGCAGTGCAAAACCCAGGTCCAGGTTACCGTATAGCTGCGGGGTGGTCTGCCCGGTTTCGTGGTTGGCATCGAGCTTGACGTTCCAGAGCCATCCCTTTTCGTCGTCGACGGCGCCGAGCGAGCGCCGCACATCGGTGTAGTGCAGGCCGAGCTTGCCCGTTACCAACCGGGTGAAGTTGGTCTGGACGTTCTGTGCGTTCGGCAATGTGTCGAGCTTGGCGTAGTACTCGAGATCGTAGCTCAGCGTGAGCCTTCGCGGTTCGTCCCAGATCAGCAGGTCATCATAGCCGAGCTTGGCCGCATAACCTTTGCGGCTTCGCTTGGTCGGCCCGAACAGATCGTAAAAATCCGAGCGGTTCCACGACAGCTCGGATCGCCAGCCCAGATACTCACCCGTCATGCTCAGATGACCACGCTCATCGCCAGGCAAGTTGCCGGCCGGGGTGTAGGCGGCGGTGATTCCCAATTTCGCGAACGCAAGCGGATCTTCGACATTGACGTGATAGCCGATGCCGCTGAAATTCTTGTAGCCCTGCAGCACCGGGAAGGCGTTGGCGAGTCTGAGGTCGCGTAGCGGTACCCACGGGCCTCTTCCGGTGATCAACTTCTGGTCATCGACCGCGCTTGGAGCCGGCACCTGCCACGTCGTGACCACCGGATATTTCGCGGCGACCTCGGCGCCCAGGAATGTGATCGCGCTGACGTCCTCGATCGGGCGCGGGTCGATCGTTGCCGGAACGAAACCTTCGGCCGTGTAGGCCAGCACCAGGAGCCGCCCGTCGGCGAGCGGCACCGGGCGGAAGAAACCGGATTCCGCGTTGGAAACCGCTGCGACGTCGCCGCTGGCAACCTCGTAGCGAAAGATGTTGGATACACCGGTGTAGTAACTGCTCCCGTACAGATAGCGCCCGTCCCGGGAGAACACGAAGCTCTCCGGGACGGATTGCCCGAAGCGAAACTCGCTCAGCGGCGTCGCGTCCCCGGCGAGGAGCTTTTCGAGCTCCCACACGCGCAGGAATTGGTCGCCATTGACCTCGCTCATCGATGCCGAAAGCAGCCGCCCGTCGGGCGAGATGTCGAGATCGGAGGGCACGGATTCATATGTAAACGCGTGTACCTGATACCACTCGGTGTAGGGGTACGGAATGCGCACCAGCGTCGCCAGGCCATTCGCATGGCGCACGCCAATCAGCGAACGGTCGACCGGGTTGAACACAATCTCGCCGATCCGCGCATCCTGGAGCAGCATCCTTTCCTCGCCGGTATTGACGTTCACCTCCATCAGGTCACGCAGGGCAAGGTTGTCGTTGGTGTAAAAGGCCGTTCCGCTTTTCGGGTCGTAGGCGAACGACGCGACGCGGTACAGCATGGCGCGCTTGATGTCCGCGAGCCGCCGGTGGCTCCCGTCGCGCGTGTTCAGCGCGCCAACGTGCTCCACCACACCGGGATAGCGAAAGGCGCCATAGATGATGCCGGTCGATTCGTCGTAGTACATGCGCGAGATAGAACCGACCGCGCTTGCCGCCAAGTTGCGGTGCGGTGTGATCGGGTACTTACGCACTTCTTCGAGATTGCGCCGCTGGAATTCGTGTTCGAAAGCAATCCAATCCTGCCAGGCTTGCTCGAGCGGAATCCCGAACACGTGCTGAAACTGGTCGCGGTAGTAGCGCTCGCTTCCGTCGTCGCGCCTGATCCAGGCGACGACCTTCTCCGGGGAATAGATATATGCGAGATAGGTGAAAAAACGCGTGCCGTAGAGGTAGGCATTCGCACCAACCTGAAAATCGACCTGGACGCCGCGTGAAACGAGCCCCAGCGGATCGTAGAAATGGGCGTTGTCCCGCACCATCGCCCGGAACACCATCTCGTCATAGCCGCCTTGCGCGCGACCGACGCCGCCGCCCATCCAGGTCTCCATGAAAACTGCGCCGCCCTCGAGGTACCAGCGCGGGGCCGTATAGCGGGGGATTGTCAGGTAGCTGTAGATCAGCGATTCGGGGTGCGCCGGCTGGGGGTTGACCTTGCCGAGGAAGAAACGGCGCCAACGCCGGTCCTCCGCGGACGCCAAGTCGCCTTGCACGATGTGGACCAGCTCATGGTTCATCAGCGAGTACAGGCGCTCGCTAGCCGGATAGGTCTCAAATGCGTGCGATAGCGGCCCGATGTCGAAAACGAGCCTGCTGTGCGGCGCAGGCAGCGCTGCGGCCACGCCGTAGTCCGAGAAATCCTTCAACAGGACAATGGTGGGCTCGCTGGGCATCCAGCCGAACGTCCTGCGCTGCCACTCGAGCGAATTCGTGAACGTGCGCACCGCGAGCGGGGCGAGGTAGGCCAGAGAATCGAAGTAAATGAGTTTGAGATCTTTCGTTTCGACGTACGAGATTCCTAGGGGGTTGTCATCCGCGGCAGCCGCGACCGGCAACAACGCCATCAGCAGACACAAAACGCGGGTTCGCACGCAAGCCCCTCCCGAGCTGCACAAGACTGCCGAAGCATACTGACACGGCGTCCAAAAGCAAACCGCCGGCACTGGGCCGGCGGTTGCGTGCTATCTAGGTTGCACTCGGACTATTTGTATTGGCTCGCTGCGCTGCCAGTCGCGTTGCCGGCGGCGTTGCCCGAAGCGTTGCCCGTCGCGTTGCCGGTAGCGTTACCCGTCGCGTTGCCGGTAGCATTGCCCGCTGCGTTGCCGGTAGAGTTACCCGTCGCGTTGCCGGTAGCGTTGCCGGTAGCATTGCCCGTTGCGTTGCCGGTAGAGTTACCCGTTGCGTTGCCGGTAGCGTTGCCCGTTGCGTTGCCGGTAGCGTTGCCCGTCGCGTAGCCGGTAGCATTGCCCGCTGCGTTGCCGGTAGAGTTACCCGTCGCGTTGCCTGTCGCGTTGCCGGTAGCATTGCCCGTCGCGTTGCCGGTAGCGTTGCCCGTCGCATTGCCCGTAGCGTTGCCAGCAGCATTGCCCGCAACACCGCCAGCCGCTGCATTGGTCGACGAGACCCCCGATGCCGAAAGATCGCGGGGCTGGACGCCTTCGGTAACTTGGGGCGCAAGATACCGCTTCGCCGGCACGATCGTGCCGACCGCGCTTTGCATCCCGGGCGGAGAGTCGGTTAAGTACAAGACCGCGAACAGCGCGGCCACCGCGGCGATGCCGCCACCGATCAAAATCTTACGCCTGCCGGAACCGCTCTTCTGTTCGCTCATGCTCTTCTCCCTGATATAAATCCCCCAAGGGGACATTCTGTGTTCCGTAGATCTCCCCGGGCTTGCCTCCGGGGCTTCCATCGACGATTGGCTAATTACACGCGACTGAGCAAAAAGTTGGGCCGAGTCGTCCGCCTGGGCCGGACGCCGCGGGACGCTTGCCATGACAGCGGCGACCAGTCCTTCCGGCGGGAAGGCCTTGGGCACGCGGCTCAATTCATCGAACAGCGACCTCAGTTCCTCGAATTGGGCACGCGCGGCCGGCTCGGCAGCGAGGAGGCGCTCGAGCGCGCGCGCATCGTCGGCGGTCGCCTCGCTGTCAAGAACAGCGTACATCAATTGGGTTAGTTCGAGGTCTTTCATATTAGCGCAGGTCGCCAAGCAGGTCGCGAAGGCGATTTCTCGCTTCGAACAGGCGCGATTTTACCGTTTTTTGGTCGAGGTCCAGGATTTGCGCGATTTCCTCATAGCTGCAGTCGGAGAAGTGCCGCAGCATCAGCACCACCCGGTCGTTGGGTTTCATCTTCATCAACGCGCCCCGGATCCTGCTTGCAACCTGTGCTGCGCTGGCCTGCCGCTCCGGATCCGCACTTTCCGAGCCTGGAAGGTCGATCTCGTCATCGAGCGCTTCCTCCCGTCCGTTCCGGCGCAACAGGTTGAGCGACTCGTTGACCGCAATGCGGTAGATCCAGCTGAAGAATTTGAACCGAGGATCATATTCGTCCAGCCGCTCCGCAATCTTGAGAAATACGACCTGCGTGATGTCGTTCGCGTCCTCGGGTTTGTGCAATACCCACAACGCAGCGTTGTAGATGGGCCGTTGATAGCGGACCACCAACTCGGTGAAGGCCGACCAATCGCCATTCCGGCAGCGCTCGACCAACGCAAGATCGGCATCATTGTCCACAATTACACGCGACGGTCGGGAAAGTTGGGCCCGCTGCTCAATAACAACACTAAGGGGCGGGCTCGATCTCGAAGATCTTGTCGAATCCTGAATAGACGAAGATGTCCCGCAGATGGCGGTTGACGCCGGACAATCGAAGCTTGCCCGCCGATCCCATCAATCGCTTCTGAGTCTTCAGCAAGACGCCCAGGCCGGCGCTCGAGATGTATTCCAGGCGGCCGCAGTCGAGCGTCACCGTTCCCTGGACCTGATCGAGAAACGCTTGGGCGGTCGGAGACTGAGCGGCGTCCAATCGCCCGGTAATGACGACGACGCCGTTCGGGCCAAAATCAATCGTGAACATCAGCACTCCCTGAAAGCTTCCCGCGGTCGGAGGCCGGCGCTCCGGCCTGCGTTTTTCGAAATGTGACCCGGCTCTGCCGGCTCTCCGCGGAGTACTCGTAGCGAACGCAGTCCACCAGCCGCCGGATCAAATGCAATCCCAGCCCACCCGGCTTGCGCTGCTCGATCGGCAGATCGATGTCCACGTCGGGCGCCTGCGTGACGTCGAATGGTTCGACATCATAGTCGGTCAGCGTCACCTCCACGCCACCTGCGACCTTGGCCATGTCGATGCGGACCGCGGCGGTCGAGGCAGTGTACTTGACCATGTTCGTGAACAACTCCTCGACTGTCACGTCCACGCTCGGCAGCAGCGAGGGGTCTATGTGCTCGCTGGCGAATACCTCGGCGGTGAACGCGAAGATGTCCTGGATCGAATCGAAACCGCGTCTGAATGTCCGGTAAGACGTCATTGTGCCTCGCGCTTTACCAGAACCACCGTGAGGTCGTCTTCCTGTCGTGCACCCTCAGCGAAGCATCGCACCGATTCGAGCAGGACGCCGGCCAGCTCAGCCGAGGGTTTTCGATGGTGGTCGCGGACAATGGCCTCCACGCGCTCCTGTCCGAAGTCCTGGTCGTGTGCGTTGCGATACTCGTAAATGCCATCCGAGAGAAGGAGCAGAATGTCGCCCGGCTGCATGTCCAGACGCATCGCCGCCGGCAGCGACGACAGGCGCATGGCACCGAGCGGAAAGCTGGTGGGCTTGTAGGACGCGCACGTCCCGCCGGCCGCCCGGAAATGGAGGATCGGCCCCTGGCCCCCGCTGTGGAAGCGCAGCTGGTGAGTGGACGGATCGAGAAGGCCGATGAAGGCGGTGATGAACCGGTCGTCAGCGAGGATGTCGGCAAGCTGGTTGTTGACCTGCACGAATGCGGTTTCGAGGTCGGCACCCAGGCGAAAAGCCATACGAAGCATGGCGTGCATCTGGGTCACCGAAAGCGCCGGGCCGATCCCATGGCCCGTGGCGTCGGCCAGAACCGCGAGCAGGCCTTGATCGAGGAGCGACAGGTCGAAGGTGTCTCCTCCGGTGAGCTCTGCGGGCTGGAAGGTACCGTACACATCGTAGCCGGCGAGCAACGGCATCGTGGCAGGCAGCGTGCTCATCTGCACCACGCGGGCCGTCTCCAGCTCCTGACGCATCTTCTCGCCTTCGATCAGGTCCTCGGTCATGCGCACGCGCTGCAGCGCGACCGCACACTGCGCCGCGAGCACGGTAGCGAGCGCCTCGTCGTTCTCGTCGAAGACGCCATCCACCTTGTTAAGCACTTGCATCACTCCGACCAGGACATCCTTGTGGTCCACCAGCGGAAGCGTGAGCATGCAGCGCGTTCGATAACCGGAACGCTTGTCCACGTCCGGATTGAAGCGCCCGTCGGCGTAGCAGTCGGGCACGTTGATGATCTGGCGGTTGCGCGCGCAGGCGCCCGCGATACCGACGCTTGTCGGGACGCGCACCGGGGCCATGCCGGCGGCGACCTCGAGGACCAGTTGATCGGCCGCGGGGTCATATAGCCAGACCGACCCGCGATCGGCGCGGAGGACCTGCTTGGCTGCGCTCACCACTTCGGACAACATGGTCCTCAGGTCGAACGGGGCGGCCAGCTTGCTCGTGACGGCGAGGATCGCCTCCATGTCCGATACGGAAAGGCGGCGCTTGTTGGGCCGTGCGCTCATGCTGCCGGATCATAACCCGAAGGCCGCAGGCTCACGGGAACCGCTCACGGTGCAACCCGACTTCATGATACGGTGCCTCGGTGCGCATCGAGGTCGCATGCGGATCAATCTCGGCGGCATCGACCTCGCAAGACGATCGATCCGGGTGGCGGCAGGTGAGCAGCATTGAGCTGCAATAACGTACGCCAGTGGGGGAGGACTCATGAGCTCGAAGAAACTCTTGCTGAGGAACCGGCACGACCTGGCCACGCTGGCATTGATCCTTCTGCTGGCCGCCTGTCAGCAAGCGACGAGACCGCCCTCTGCGTCGACTGAGCCGGCTACGGCATCCGCGGCCTGGGACGCGTACGCCAGCGAGTTTCTCGAGTCGTACTTCGTCGCCCAGCCGGGCGTTGCGGTGTGGGCGGGTCGCCACGAGTTCGACGGCAAGCTTCCCGACTGGAGTGCGGCCGGAATCAAGCGGGAAATCCAGCGCCTCCACGCGGAGCGCGACCGCGCCGCTGCCTTCTCGAGCGAAGCGCTCGATGCAAGGCAGCGCTTCGAGCGCGATTATCTGATCGCTCGGATCGATCGCGATCTCTTCTGGCAAGAGTCGCTCGAGTGGCCGTTTCGCAGCCCCACCTATTACGGCTTCGCTCTGGAGCCGGACGTGTACGTCGCGCGCCCATACGCACCGCTCCCCGAGCGCCTGCGGGCCTACACCGGATACGCGAGGTCGATCCCCGCCGCGGCCGGGCAGATACGCGCGAACCTGCGCACGCCTTTGCCCCGGACTTACGTCCAGATCGGTCATATTGTCTTCGGAGGCCTGGCGAACTTCTACGAAAAGGACGTCCCCGGCATTTTCTCGACCGTGGCCGATGCGCAGCTGCAAGCCGAGTTCCGCGCCGCGAACGCCGGCGCGATCAAGGCGATGAAGGATCTCGACGCATGGTTCACACAGCAGGAAGCGGCCGCGACGGACGCGTTCGCCCTGGGCGCCGACAAGTTCGGCGAGATGCTGCGCTCCACCGAGCGCGTCGACGTGCCGCTCGCGCAGTTCAAGGCAATCGCCGAGCGCGATCTGCAGCGCAATCTTGCGGCGCTTCGCGAATCCTGTGCCGCGTTCGCGGGCGGGCAAAGCGTCGCCACGTGCGTCGCCAAGATGCAGGCGAACAAGGCGCCGGGCTCGCCCGTCGACGCCGCGCGGACCCAGCTTGCCGGGCTGAGAGCGTTCGTCGAGAGCAAGCGGCTGGTCAGCATTCCGGGACCGGAGCAGGCCGAGGTGGAGGAATCCCCGCCATACGCCCGCTGGAACCTCGCGCAAATCCGGGTTCCGGGTCCCTACGAAAAGAACTTGCCGTCGGTCTACCAGATCGCGCCGCCTGACCCGAAGTGGACACCGGCGGAGCGGGAGGCGTACATCCCGGCAAGGGCAGATCTCCTTTTCGTTTCCGCGCACGAGGTCTGGCCCGGCCACTTCCTGCAATTCATGCATGCAAGGCGATCATCGTTCAAGTTGGGCCAGGTCTTTGTGAGTTATGCATTCAGCGAAGGTTGGGCGCACTACACCGAAGAGATGATGTGGGAAGCCGGCCTCGGCGACGGGGACCCGGAGACGCACATCGGGCAGCTTCTCAACGCCTTGCTCAGGAACGTGCGCCTGCTCTCGGCGATCGGAATGCATACCGGCACGATGACGGTTGCCGAGTCGGAGAGAATGTTTCGCGAGCAGGCCTACCAGAGTCCCGGGGGTGCCCGACAGCAAGCCGCGCGCGGCACGTTCGATCCGGGATACGGCAACTACACCGTCGGCAAGCTGATGATCAGAAAGCTGCGCGAGGACTGGACCGCCACACGCGGCGGCCGCGCCGCGTGGAAGGATTTTCACGACGAGTTTCTCAAGTACGGTTCGCCTCCGATACCGCTCGTGCGCAAAGCCATGCTTGGCGGCGACGCAGGGTCGCTTTTCTAGAGGCCGCTCTCGTGGCCGGGACGTGGCACGCAGCGCCCACGGTCCGTATGATCCGGAACAAGGCGTCGTGAAGCGCGCCCTTGTTTTCTCTTGTGAGCCACTGCTAGGAGGAGTCATGAAGAAACGCTGGCTGTTCGCGTCGTTCGTGTTGTTCAGTGCATGCACGTATGCCCAGCAATCGGTGCCGGTCATCCGCTTCGATTCGGTACCCGACCCCATCAAGCTGCCCAAGGACATGTATCTGGGCGAGGCTACCGGCGTGGCGGTCAATTCCAAGGGTCATGTGTTCGTCTTGTCCCGCGGCCACACGACCGGACCTGCGTACGCGGCAGCCGCGGCTCAGCTTCTCGAGTTCGACCAGAACGGCAAATTCATTCGCGAGATCGGCAAGAACCTCTACGCCTGGTCTTTCGCGCATACCGTGCGGGTCGATCAGCAGGACAATATCTGGGCCACCGACAAAGGCTCGGACATGGTGATCAAGTTCAATCCGGAAGGCCGCGTGGTCATGGTTTTCGGCCGCAAACAGGAAGCGTCCGATGAAGACACCGGACCGTTGAAGCACCCGAAGCCGCCGCTGCCGCCTGAAATCGGCCGCTTCAGACAAGTCACCGACGTTGCCTTTGATGGCGCCGGCAACACCTATATCAGCGATGGATACATCAATTCACGCATAGCGAAGGTCGATAAGGACGGCAAGTGGCTTATGTCGTTTGGCGAGCCAGGGAACAAGCCGGGCCAGCTCAATACGCCGCACAGCATCGCTGCCGATGCGCAGGGCAACATCTACGTCGCAGATCGTGGCAATCGGCGCATCCAGGTATTCGACGGCGACGGCAAGGTGCTGCGCGAGATCAAGATCGATGCACCGTTCGATCCGGCCGCGGTACCCGCCATCGGAGCGGTTCCGGACGTGGCGAAGCTCGAAGCGGCAGGCTCTCCGCTCACCCAGGCGCCCGGCGCGCCGTGGACGATTTGCATCACGCCCGGCCCTCGTCAGGTGCTCTACACCTCGGACGCGTACCCGGGGCGCATCTACAAGCTCTCCCTCGACGGCAAGGTGCTCGGCGTGCTCGGCGAATCGGGCAAGCAGCTCAAGCAGTTCGGATGGATCCACGAGATCGCATGCCCATCCGAGAATGTGCTTTATGTCGCCGAGCTCCTGAATTGGAGAATTCAGAAACTCATTCTGCGTCCTTGATGAGAAGCTCAGTACATCGCGGAGACATGCCGTCGGGAGCCGGCCACGCTTTGCTTACGCTTTAGGCTCGCCGGCTCCTAACGGCGCTGGCCATTTTTTTGCCGTTGCCGGCAGTGTCGGGGATGCTATGAACCGGGAGCGCGGCAGTTGTACGGCAAATATCTGGCGGGGATATTGGTTTTGTTCTCGCCTTTGACCGTCATCTGCCCGGGACCGGCGGCGTCGCCGCACACCCAGGCGACCGGAACGACCGGCGCATCGAGCACCACCGCGGGCCGGAGGGTGAGAATCTTTCCTTTGACAATGCCGTTGGCGCTGTTGCCGAAGGTGATGTGGATTGCGCCTGCCTGAACCGAGACCGAGCTGATAAGATTGTTGACGATCTTTTCGGCCGGCGGTAATCCTGCGCTGGCGTTATCGGCGGGGAGCGACTGCAGCGTGGCCCAGGACAAGGCGATCGGGGCCTTCGCAATGTCGGCCAACGGCATCGCCGAGATGATTTGATCCCTGACGATGCGGTCCTGGTAGCTGGGAACGGCCAGCAGCGCCAAAATTCCGATGATGGCGAGGACCGCCGCCATTTCAATCATCGTAAAGCCGTCGTGAGACCTTGCCATCGCGAGATGCCTCGGTGCCGCCTTTGAACATGCAATCATAGCGGAGTTCAAGTTTTACCCGGCGGCAATGGGGTTCGCGAGCGGAACGCGCGAGCGCTCTGGACAAAATCATGTCTCGGCACTAATGTTCTTGTATCGGAAACGAGGATTGTCGAATGGGCAGAAGCGAGCTTCTGATTCTTGCGTGCGGCATCGCCGGCGGTATGATCCCCGGGGCGCACGCCGCCGGTATCCAGGCGATGCCGGCTCAACCCGAAGTCGGTCGGATCGAACCCGGGCCGCCGGTTCAAGGGCCGGTGCCGGGAGACAACCCGGTATTGATTCCGACCACGATAGAATATCAATGGATCCTTCGTGTGCCGGTCGTCTCGATCGAGCACCGGCGAATCGCGGTTACTGCGCCAAGCGTGACCATGCGCTGGAAGCACTGGAATTACGAAATACCTGCGTTTCGTGATCAGCGGATCATGCTTTGGAAGGTTCCCGAATTCAGCTGCAAGTATCCTGACCTGATCCTGCCCAACGAATGCCGCACGGTCTGGCGCGCTGTCTACGTTGACGTGCCGGTGCTGGTGAGCGAGCATGCGCATGTCGATATCGATCTGCCGCAGCTCGGTCTGACCGAGCAATTCATCGACGTCGAAATTCCGCGCTGGACCTGGACCGAGAAGAGCTTTCGTTTCAGCCTTCCGGCGATTGCTCCGCCCGAATCCATCGAACAACTGCGAACGGCGTTGAATGATCAGCGAGCCGCGCTCGTTGCTGCGACCGATGAGCCGATCGCAAACATTACCCGTGAAATCGAAGCGGTTCAAGCCAGGGGCGAGGACCCGGCCAAACTGGTTTCCGACGCTGGTCCTTCGCTCGACCTGTTGGCACAACGGCAATCGTTGCTCGACCAGCGAGCGGAGGAGCTCGACCGTCTGGCCGCCATCGACGCCGAGCTCACGCTCCTTTCGACGCGACGCTGACACTCCATCACGATGCGACTCATTCGGAATCTGCCTGAGTCGAGGACTCGGCTCGATAGCAAGCCCTGTCATCCATCCGCTGTACGGGTAACGCCATGAACTTTGTCTGGCCGCAGATGCTTTGGCTGCTGCTTGCCGCGCCGCTGATGGTCGGCATCTATCTTTGGTCATTGCAAAGGCGAAGGAAGGCCGCGCTCCGATATGCAAGTCTGGGTCTGGTCAAGGCCGCTCTGGGGCAAGGGCAACGCTTCCGCCGCCACATCCCGCCGCTCTTGTTCCTGGTGGGCATGCTCGCGGTCATCTTTGCGATTTCACGTCCGAACGCGATCGTCACGCTGCCCTCCGATCAGCGCACCATCATTCTCACCATGGACGTGTCGCTCAGCATGCGCGCAACCGACGTTGAGCCCAATCGGATTGTGGCGGCGCAAACCGCAGCCAAGGCCTTCGTTCGGGAGCAGCCGCCGGACGTTCGCATCGGTATCGTTACGTTTGCCGGAACCGCGTCGGTCGTGCAGCCGCCGACCCACAATCGCGATGATCTCGTCGCCGCCATCGACCGCTTCGAGTTGCAGCGCCACACCGCCATAGGCAGCGGCATCATTGTTTCGCTGGCAACGCTTTTCCCCGACGAGGGCATTGACCTGGAACCTCTGCTGTTCGGAAAAGGGTCATCGAGTTCTCGCCGACAGGCTGTCGCGATCGAGCGGTCGGGCGAAGCGGAAAAGAAAACATTCAAGCCGGTGGCCGCCGGCTCCAATACTTCCGCGGCAATCATCCTTCTTACCGACGGCAGGAGGACGACCGGGCCGGATACGCTCGAAGCGGCCAAAATGGCCGCCGACCATGGTGTGCGCATCTACACGGTCGGGTTCGGCATGCCGGGCGGCGGTGTTGCCGCAATGGACGGCTATTCGATGTACATGGCGTACGACGAAGAGGCGCTGAAGGCCATCGCGGAAGTCACCCGCGGCGAGTATTTTCACGCAGCCAGCGCCGCCGAGCTGTCGAAGATATATCAGGGGCTGAACGCCAAGCTCGTGCTGGAGAAGAAAGAAACTGAGATCAGCGCTCTGGTGGTCGGGGCGGCGGCAATTCTCCTGCTTGCCTCCGCAACGCTTTCGATGCTGTGGTTCAATCGGATGGTCTAGGCGTTGAAATCGGCGGCGAAGGCACCGCTGTCGCACTTTCGTCCGTATCTGAGTCGAGCCCGCTGACACGCCGCGGGTTGCAAGCTTATCGAGCTCGGAACCCAGCAACCATGAAGATTCGGGATCGATGCATTTTGGTCCGTATGTTCGCCACGGTGGCGGCTATCGTCTGTGCCTCCGTGCAGGCGGCTTCGGTCGCGCCGGTCGGCGCCGAACACGGCATGGTGGTGACTGCCCACCAGCTCGCGACCAGGGTCGGCGTCGACGTGCTCGAACGCGGCGGCAACGCGATCGACGCCGCGGTCGCCGTCGGATACGCGCTGGCGGTGGTCTACCCCGCCGCTGGCAATCTTGGGGGTGGCGGTTTCATGACCATTCAGCTCGCGGACGGTCGCAAGACCTTTCTCGACTTTCGCGAAAAGGCGCCGCTTGCCGCGACGCCCAACATGTATCTGGACAGCTCCGGAAATGTCGTAAAAGGCGCGAGCACCAAGGGGCATTTGGCGGTCGCGGTTCCTGGCACCGTGGCCGGTCTCGAATACGCGCGTGAAAAATACGGCACGCGCTCGCGCGGTGCGCTGATCGCGCCGGCTATCAGCTTCGCGAAACGCGGCTTCGTGCTCGAACAGGGCGACATCGCGCTCTTGGCCAGCGCCAGCGCCGATTTCAAGGATGACGAGGCGACGGCTGCCATTTTCCTTGACCGGGGTCAGCCGTTCAAGGTCGGCGATCGGCTGGTGCAGAAGGATCTATCGAAGACCTTGATCCTGATCGCGCAGCGCGGCGCAGACGCGTTTTATCAGGGCCCGATCGCCGATGCGAT
Source organism: Casimicrobiaceae bacterium (assembly GCA_035568975.1). Lineage (GTDB taxonomy): Bacteria > Pseudomonadota > Gammaproteobacteria > Burkholderiales > Casimicrobiaceae > PALSA-1003. The sequence continues at coordinate 53,126 of DATMNH010000212.1, read as the reverse complement.
CGCCGCGTCCAGCGCGGCAGGCAAGGGCATCATCACCAAGGCGGATCTGCAGCGATACAAGGTCCGCGAGCTCGCGCCGATCGAGTGCGACTATCGCGAATACCACATCGTGTCGGCGCCGCCCCCGAGCTCGGGAGGCGCAGTGATTTGCGAGATCCTCAACATCCTCGAGGGCTATCCGCTGAAGGATCTCGGATTTCACTCGGCGCAGGCCGTGCACTATCAAATCGAAGCGATGCGGCACGCGTACGTCGATCGCAACAGCTATCTGGGCGATCCGGAGTTCGTGAAGAATCCGCTCGATCGTCTGCTCGACAAGCGTTACGCGGAGAAGGTTCGCGCCGCGATCGATCCGGCCAAGGCAGGCGTCTCGCGCGAGCTGAAACCCGGTGTCCCGCCGCACGAAGGCATCAACACGACGCATTATTCGATCGTCGACAATCAGGGCAACGCAGTGTCGGTGACGTATACCTTGAACGATCGGTTCGGCGCCAAGGTTACCGCGGCGAACACCGGCATCCTGTTGAACGATGAGATGGACGATTTCACCGTCAGGCTCGGCGTGCCGAACCTGTACGGACTGGTACAGGGCCAGGCTAACTCGATCGCTCCGGGCAAGCGGCCCTTGAGCTCGATGAGCCCGACTATCGTCTCGCGTGACGGCAGACCCGTGATGGTGATCGGTGCGGCCGGCGGCAGCCGCATCATCACTGCGGTCGTGCATTGCATCCTGAACGTGATCGACTACGGGATGAACATTCAGGAGGCGATCGACGCCCCGCGTTTCCACCAGCAGTGGCTTCCGGATGCCACTAACGTCGAAGCTTTTGCGCTGAGCCCCGATACGCGCAGGATCCTGGTCGCCATGGGCCACAGGTTCGGCGATTCCCAACCGGCGGGCCGCGCCGCGGGCATACTCGTCGGTGCGCCGTCTCTGGGAGCCAAGCCGCGCGGCAACGAACGTTTCTACGGTGCCGACGATCCCCGGCGAGAAACCGGCTTGGCGTCGGGATATTGAAAATCGTGTTGCCCGGTTCGCTCGAGAGCGCCGGCGGTTGCACGTGATTATCTGGTCGCGGACCCGTCATGCAAACACGCCGCGGAGCAGGCGCGCAGCGGAACCCATTTATTTTCAGAGTCAATGGATACCCGCTCAGTTACCAAAATGAGCGGGAATGACGACAAGAAATATGCCGCGAATTTCTGGTTCGCGACCCTAGCGCGCACCCGAAGATGTGCTCGATTGCAGCGTCGACGCTGCTTTATTGCCTCGTGCACCCTGCGGCAATTTTGCGTCGGCAATCAGCGCCCGGCAATCGACGTCGGGCGCGCCGCCAAAGTCGACCAGAGCCAACAGTGCTAACGGTGGCGCGACCGTCCCCAGCCCGGCGGCCGCACCGAGACGAGCAGCGACCGGCCCGACCTCCGGATGAACCGCGGGGGTCTTGAACGTTCCCCCGACGGCGATCGGGCCGCGCAAGGCAAGCAGGCTGGGCTTCTTGGAGTGTGCCCTCAGATGAAGGTCGTACGTCTCGTCGCGGAAGTCGATGCGGCCGTCGCCGTTGATAGTCACAGCCGTCGTATCGATGACCATCAGATCCGGAACCATTTGTCCGTTGACGACCCCGAACGAAGCGACCGCGCAACGAATCTCGGAAGTCTTATCGCCCTGCAACAGCAGCGCGGCGGCGCGCGCGAGGTCGAGATTGGTCATCACCAGCGTCAGGGTGCTCGCTTCGCCGCCGCGCATGATCATGGCACCCTCGCCGTTCCCGGCAGCGAACATTGCGGCAATCGTGTTGCCCTGGGTCTTGAAGCTGGCGCGGCCTCCGAATCGTCCCGCGGTCCCTTGGGGCGACGCGAGCTTAGGAAAGATTCGCTTCAACTCGACGTTGCGCACCTCGATGTCCGCCTGGCTGCGCGCGATCTGACCGTTGGCATCGAGCGATAATTTGGCCACCACGTGGCCGCCACCGATGCCGAAATCGAGCGGCTCGAAGCCCAGAACGCCGTCTTTCAGGACGATGTGCGTCGAGAGATTCTCGATCGGGGCATCGATCCAGGTAACGCTGGTGCCGCGGAACTTGATGTCGGCGTCGGCGACTCGAAAGCGGTCGAGCTTGAACGGCTCGTCCGATAACACGCGTGCCGATACCGCGCGGCGTACTGTTGCTTTTTGTTGCTCGCTCGTTTTCACACCCGAGGTCGATTCTCCAGGAGGCAGGCCGACAAATCCGCCCAGATCCTTGTAGTCGAAGCGGCGCGACGACAGATCGGCGGTAATGGACGGCCGCGTTTGCGAGAGATCGACGTCAAAATTGCCAGCCAGGTCGCTGTCCCCAACGTTACCTTTGAACTCGCGGTAGGACCAAACCTTTTCCTTGTGCGCCAGCCGGCCCGACAGCTTGTACGGCGGCGTCCACGGAATCGGAAGCGGAACGATCGGGTAGAGCTGCGACAGATCCTTGCCCTGCAACTGGAGCTCGCCCTTCAGGCGCTCGACTTCGGACGGAACGACGCTGCCGGCGAAGCGCACGTCGGTTGCTCCCGCCCGGGCGTGCAATATGAGCTGGTATGGATCGCCGACCTTGCGCAGCGCGGAAAGGCCCAGCCCCTGACCATCGATGCGAAACGCCTCGCCGCGAAAGGTTCCGTCGCCGGAGAAGCGAAGCGAAGCAGGAGTGTCCGCTGCGGCGGGGGATGACTGCAACTTGACGCTGATGTCCGCTCGCAGCGCCGGATCCCGATACCGCACGATCCCGCGATCGACGTCGATAATTCCCAAGCGGACATCGGGTAGGTAGCCATTGTCCCCGAACAGCCAGTTCGGCGCGCCGTCGGTGTTCTTTTCCAGCAGTACCTGCGGCTCGACCAGCTCGACGACGGGCACGACCGGTACGCCCACGAACAGCGAAAGAAGCTCCACGCGCAAGTTCATTCTCTGCACGTGCGCCATTTGCGGATCCTTGGACCAGGTTGCATTGCCGATCGAGACGTCATCGACCTGGATTCGCGGAGTCCAGCCGAGTTTGACGTTCAAGTCGCCGGCGATCGCGACCGGCCGGCCGAGCTGATGGCCGAAGTAGCTCGCGATCGGGCCGCGTAGAAGATTCCAGGGAAAAAACAGGACGACGACAATAACAGCGACGCCCATCGCCGCGAGCGCAATGACCGCGCGGAGGGCGGTTCGTTTGTCCGGCTTCATTCAGATGGACCGTGTTCTGTCAGCGCGGCAACTCGCTCGCTGTCGGAGAAATGCCGACGCGTCGCGCGGATTGCTTCATCCGGGTTTGATGCAGCGCCGATAATCATGGCCGTCGCGTTTGTCCAAGACTCCAAGCGGTACTATCGCCCTTGGGACACTAAGGGCGAAGTTGAAGTTGCACTGTCGGGCCCCGCCCCATGCACAATTTACATTCGGGACGAACCATGCGCGAGGCCGGCGTGCGGCAGACGTTGATTCCGGCGTTGATCGTGTTCTCCACGGCGGTGTGCGTGTTCCTTGTCATCGCTCTTGCGATCGACCTCAGCGCGGCGGTGACCGCCCTCGATACCAGCGTTGCAACGTGGTTGCACGTTCGCGCGACGCCGCTTGTTTCGAACGCCATGGCGGCGGTCAGTTTCCTCGGCGCTCCGACGACCCTAACGGTCGTCGCGGTCGCTGGCAGCCTCCTGCTTGTGTACCAGCGCAGGCGCGCCGAGGCAGCTACGCTGTCGACAGCGGTGCTGGGCGGCAACTTTCTCAATTTCTGCCTGAAGCATCTCATCCAGCGTGGCCGTCCGGTGTTCGACGATCCCATTTTCAGCCTTCCGACCTACAGTTTCCCGAGCGGCCACGCGATGGCCTCGGCCGTATTCTACGGGTTGCTCGCGATCTACGCGTCGGTGAACGCCAAGCAGCGCTATGCTGCAAAGGTCGCCATCGCTGGCGCGGTGTTCATGGTCGCGCTGGTCTCTTTCAGCCGCGTCTATCTCGGCCTTCACTACCTTAGCGATGTGATCGGCGGGATTGCCGAGGGCATTGCGTGGCTTGCCCTGTCTTTGACGGTTTTGCGCTATATCCGGCGCGGCGAGGCAGGCGCGGGCGTCCACACCGACCGCTAGAATCATGGCGCCGCCCGTCCCCGTCATCGTCAACGCTTCCTCCCATTCCGGCGGGGCGGCTTACGTAGCTTCGGAGCTCGGCAAATATTTCGAGGCAGCGGGGATCCAGATCGAGCTCAAGCTCGTCAAGTCGGGCAAGAACATTCTCGACGCAGTCCGTGCCGCAATCCTTGGCAAGCCGAGGACTATCATCGTCGGGGGTGGCGACGGAACGCTCAACACCGCCGCAGGGCTGTTGATCGGAAGCGGGATCGCGCTGGGCGTTCTGCCGCTCGGAACGTTCAATCATTTCGCCAAAGATCTTCATGTGCCGCTCTACCTCCGAAGAGCGGTGACGACCATCGCCGAAGGGTATTGCGCGCAGGTCGACGTGGGGGCGGTCAACGATCGCTTCTTCCTCAACAACGCGAGCCTCGGCATTTACCCGCGGCTGGTGAAAACGCGTGACCTGGAGCAACAGCGGCTCGGCCACGGAAAATGGCCGGCATTCGTCTGGGCGGCACTTGCGGTATTGCGGCGCTATCCATTTGTGGATGTGCGCCTCAATATCGACGGGAAATCATTGGCGCGGCGCGCGCCGTTTGTCTTTGTCGGCAATAATCGATACGAGATGGAAGGATTCAGGATCGGCGCGCGCGCGGGCTTGGACGGCGGTGAGCTCAGCCTTTATGTCGCGAATCGCACGGGACGCCTGGGCCTAGTCCGACTAGCGTTGCGCGCCTTGCTCGGCCGTCTGGATCAAGCGGCGGACTTCGACATGGCTTACGCCAAGCATATCGAGGTACAGACTCGGCGCGAGCGGGTGCACCTCGCGACCGACGGCGAGCTTTTGGTCATGCAATCCCCGCTGCGATTTCGCATTGTCCCGGGAGCATTGAAGGTCATCGTTCCCGGGCCCGAGCCTGCCGCTTTGGAATAAATGTCGCCGACGGCTGGCCATGCGCACGATCGTTCACTTGTCGGATCTTCACTTCGGCCGCACCGATGAAGCGTTGCTGACGCCGCTCGCGTCGGTGATCGCCAAGCTCGCGCCTGACCTGATCGCTGTTTCGGGCGATCTCACGCAGCGCGCCCGGACCGCCCAATTCAAGGCGGCCCGCGCTTTTCTGGATCGGTTACCAAAGCCGCAAATCATTGTTCCGGGCAATCACGATGTGCCCTTGTACAATGTCTTCACCCGTTTTGTCGGACCGCTCACGAGGTACCAGCGCTACATTACCGGCGATCTCTTCCCGTTTTACGTCGACGACGAGATCGCTGCCCTCGGGATCAATACCGCGCGGTCGTTGACCTTCAAACGCGGACGCATCAATTCGACCCAGATCGACCGCGCTAAAGAGCTGCTTTGTAGGCTCGACCCGAAAATCATCAGGATCCTCGTTACGCACCATCCGTTCGATCTTCCGGACCGGCGCGCGTCGAACCAGCGGGTTGGACGGGCTGATCTGGCGATGAAGATGCTTTCGGCCTGCCGCTGCGATCTCCTGCTTGCCGGGCATCTGCACGTCAGCGAAGCTGGCAGCGTCGCGATGGGCTTCGCCGGCGGCACGCACGACGTCATCGTGGTTCAGGCGGGAACTGCGACATCGACGCGTGCGAGGGGCGAGCTCAATTCCTTCAACGCGATCCACGTCGAGGCAGCTCACATCGAGGTCCAGCGCTTCGGCTGGAGGCCCCTCGAGAGCGTCTTCGAGTCGATGGGCAGCGAGCACTTCGATCGTACGACAGCGGGCTGGAAAAGCCGTTTGCCGCCAGGCGTTTCGTAGGCGGCCCCCCAATGCAGGCCAGGTCTCCGCCGGCCCTATTGCAATTACAAATGAGAACGATTATCATTACTTATCCGTAGCCACTTTAACGATTGGGGCAAACGCGTGGTCTTTCGTTCGGTATTTTGCTGGTTTGCAGCCGTCTGCTGGCTTTTTGCCGCGAGCCTCGCCGTTGCCGACGACGCGGCATTCAAGCTGACCATCCGCGATCATCGTTTCGAGCCCGCCGAGCTGGTGGTACCCGCGGGGCAGAAGATCAAGCTGGAGATCGAGAACCAGGACGCGACGCCGGAGGAATTCGAAAGCTACGAGCTCAACCGGGAGAAGGTGGTTCCGGCAAATGCGACCGTGGTTATTTTTGTGGGGCCCTTGAAACCCGGCCGCTATCCATTCTTCGGCGACTTCAACAAGGACAGCGCCAAAGGCGTGCTGGTAGCGAAATGAATCGAACGCCTCCTGAGGATTCACGAAACCAAATTCGTCATTCCCGCGAAGGCGGGAATCCAGTGGCTTTAGAGCGAACGCCACTGGGTCCCCGCTTTCGCGGGGACGACGCGAATTTTGGGCAGGGTGTCGCCTGCGGCGACATCGGCGCGAAATGAGATAAGCGGCATGCTCAGTATCGCAATCCTCGTCCTCAGGGAAGTGCTGGAGGCGTCGCTGATTATCAGCGTCGTCTATGCTGCAACGCGCGGCATTCCCGGTCGAGGACGCTGGGTCGGACTCGGCATCGCCGCCGGCGTCGTCGGCGCTCTGCTGGTTGCGGCGTTTGCCGGCGCCATTGCCTCAGCCGTCAGCGGCATCGGCCAGGAAGTGTTCAACGCGGGCGTCCTGCTGGCGGCGGTAATCATGATCGGGTGGCACGCAATCTGGATGTCGAGTCACGGCAAGGCGCTGGTGACGAAATTGAAATCGGTTGGTACGGAGGTCTCCGTCGGCCATCGACCGCTCGCGGCCTTGCTGGTCGTGGTGGGGATCGCAGTCCTGCGCGAAGGATCGGAAGCGGTGCTCTTCGTCTACGCGCAGGCGGCCAATGGCTCCGACTGGATCGACCTGGTGGCTGGCGTCGGCGCGGGCATCCTCGGCGGCGCCGCGATCGGCCTTGCCTTGTACCTCGGCCTGCTCCGGATCCCGATGCGCTACTTCTTCACCGCGACCAATTGGCTGCTGCTTCTTGTCGCGGCCGGCATGGCCGCGCAAGCCGCGAATTTCCTGGTTCAAGCCGATATCCTGCCAGCGCTGGGGTCGCGCCTGTGGGATACCTCCGCGCTGCTCTCGGACCGTTCCTTGTTCGGCCAGACACTTCATGCGCTTATCGGTTACGACGCCCGGCCGGCCGGCATCCAGCTTGCGTTCTACTTCTTCACCGTGGCCATCATCGTGCTGGGAATGAAGCTATGCGGAAAGCCCAAGTCTCCCGTCTCCGGAGCGCCCTGATTGTTCCAGCACTGATCGGATCGATTTCTATCTGCCATCTGTCTGACGCCAACGCCGATCCGGCAAGCAAAGTCTATATGCCCTCCGTCGTGCAGGGCGAGCTGGAGCTCGAGCTCAACGGCGGTTACCAGAAATGGAAAGATCACGACGACGACCGGGAGCGGCAGTTCATCGTCGAAGTCGGATATGGATTCACATCATGGTGGAAAAGCGAGTTTGCGGTCGGTTCTACGCGTGTGCCGGGCGAATCCTACAAGCTCGACGAGCTCGAGTGGGAGAATATCTTTGCGCTGACCGAGCCCGGTCGCTACTGGGTAGACCTCGGACTCTTTGCCGAGCTGGCGCGGGATCACGCCAACGGCAAGAACCTGCTCGAGGTCGGGCCGATGTTCCAGCACGAGTCGGGCGCGATCCAGTCGAATCTGAATTTTCTGCTGGAGCGGGAGCTGGGATCCGCCGCTGAGCCGGGCGCGGAAGTAGGCTATGCGTGGCAGGTGAAATGGCGCGGCAATTCCCGCTTCGAACCGGGGGTGCAGGGCTTCGGCACCCTGGGCAGAACCAACGACTTCGGCCACGCCACCGAGCACAAGATCGGTCCGGCTTTCTTCGGTCAAGTTTTCCTTGGCGCCCGGAACAAACTGAGATACGACGCCGCAGTCCTGTTCGGTCTGAACAACAACACTCCTGCCACGACCGTACGCTTCACGGTGGAATACGAGACGTACTGAGAAGGGCGCTCATCTCGAAATTTGGGCATTACCTGTCGCGCTAGAAATGGCGGAGGTTTTTCTCCCGCGCGTAGCTCATGTCGGTGGTCGTTTGGCGCAGGCGGTTGGACAGAAAGCGCGCCAGCGAACGGTAGAGCTTGGCCGCGGTCGCCGGCGACCGATCGAGGAGCGCCGTGACCTTGTCGTAGTCGAAGCGGAACATGGACGTCGGCTCGAGCGTGGCCGCGCTCGCGGAACGCTTTGCGCCGTCGATCAGCGCCATCTCGCCGAAGTGGGATCCGGAGCCCAGCGTCGCAACATCGATCGGCTTTCCACCGGAAGACGTGACCGCTACACGGACCGATCCATCCTTGATGAGGTAGAGCGCGGTGGCGGGATCACCCGTGCTAAAAATCGGGAATGCGGCCGGTAAGTTCATCTCTTCGGCGATCTTCGCCAACGAAGCGCGCTCGTCGGCGTCCAAGTCGGCAAACAGGTACACACTTTGCAACAAGCTGTCGCTGATCATTGTCTGGTCGTTCCTCTTGACTGGCGTGGCGGGTTTAAGCGATGGCGTTGCGATATTCGGTTAGCGCATATTTCCGGTGTGACCGAGCGAATAGCGTCCCGGCTGTGGCCAGACCGTCAATCCATGCGGCTCCGTGCCGACGCGTATCGTCTTGACCGAGCCGGTCGCGGTATCGATGGCGTAGACGACATTGTCGTACCGGCCGGAGACCCACAACAGCTTGCCGTCGGCGCTGACATTGCCCATGTCGGGGCTCCCACCGCCCGGGATCGGCCACGTCGCCTCGACCTTGCGAGTCGCGAAATCGAGAACGGAGACGCTGCCCTTGCCGTGCGGCGGTCCGTGCATCTTGTTCGACCCGCGGTTGGTGATGTAGAGCTTCTTGCCGTCGCGGCTCGGGTACAAACCGTGCGTGCCCACGCCGGTGGCGATGAATCCGATTTCGGTGAACGTTTCTCCGTTGACGACGAACACGCCGTCCGCCAACATGTCCGCAATGTAGAAGAGCTTGCCGTCGGGCGAGACGCGTATGTCCTGCGGCATGCCTCCCTTGGAAAGCTTCAAATAGCCCAATACTTTTCGGTGGACCGGGTCGATCTTGACCAGGCCGCCCTCGAATTCGCAGGTGAAGATCGCATAGCTGCCGTCGATCGCAAAGTCGGCGTGATTGATGCCGGCGCACTGCGGCGTGGGTAGCGACGACTGCAGGGCCATGGTCTGAGGATCGCGGAAGTCGAGCCGCTTGAGCGCTTCCGCAACCACGATCGCCGAGCCTCCGTCGGGCGTGAAGTACATATTGTAAGGATCGTCCACCGATTTCGCCTTGCCGGGCTTACCGGTCTTCGGGTCGATCGGCGTCACCGCGCCGTCGGTGCGACCTTCCGCGTTATTGGCGACCCAGAGCGTGCGGAGGTCCCAGGACGGCACGACGTGCTGCGGATTGACGCCGACCTTGAAACGATCGACGACCTTGAATGTCGCCGGATCGATCACGTACACGTCGTTGGATTTGAGGTTCGGCACGTAGACGCGCTCCAGCGCGCCCTTTACCGCTGCGCTCATCCTTCCACTGGCGGCTTCGCTGTAGAGATTGCTGGAATCGATTACCGCCGGCATGCCTGGCGCGACGGCGACGCCCGCGGGACCGCTTCCTGCTTGTCGTGGAGCAATCTGGGCAAGACCGGACTCGGCCGAGACCGCGCCGGCCAAAGCCGCCAACAACAGCAAACGCCGATGCAATAGCCGCTTCACCAACACTCCTGAACTTCGATGGATAGGAAAAGCCGTAGCACGTCCCGATGCGCGGCTATCGTCTCGCCGTCGCACGTTTGATCGCATCGACCGTCTGCGCAACGATGCCGTCGACCCCGACTTGGCCCAACTCGGCGCTGGCACGCCGCGGGTCGCCGGTCACGCCCTCGCTGGTGCGATCGACACCCGGAGCTCGCGCGGACCGCAAAAGCTCGCGGCGAACCAGGCGTGGATCGATGGCCAGCGCGAGAGAAGTGTCCGCGAGTCCTGCATGAGAGCCGATTTCATCATCCGGGTAGCCGCGTTGGCGCAGCGCTTCCGCATACGCGATCGCGGCCGCGCGATAGTATTCCGGCAGCGCATGCACCCGCGTCGATGTCGACGCCCACTCCCGGTTCAGGCGATCGGCCACGGCTTGTTCGTCCTTCTGGTAGCCGCCGTGGTCACCGAGGAAAACGATATCGCGAAAGCCGTGCAGCTTAAGGCTTCGCGCGGCATATTCAAGCACTTTCTGAAATGTCTCATTTGGAATGCTTATCGTCCCGGGATAGCGCATGTGTTGCGTCGGCGGGCTGATGCCGCCTTCAGGAACATAGGCTATCACCGGCGCCACCAGCGCGTCGCTGAGCACAAGCGCGATTTTCTCAGCCAGAACTTTGACCCGGACGTTGTGTTTGCCGAGCACCATGTGCGGCCCGTTCTGCTCGGTGCCTCCGATCGGAACGATGATCGTCCGCCGCCCGGCACGGACCTGATCCCGGAGCTCGCTCGAGGTCAGCTCATCGAGAAACACCGGTTGCGGCGCTTGGGCGAGCGCTTGTGACGCGGCCAACAGCAGGATAGCGAGCAGGTGTCGCACAAGGCGAGCAATCATGGACGCATCTTATGGGATAGCTGGCCGATCAGACAAGCGCTGCGCATCGTGTGCGCGGCGGCCCTACATTGCGCGCCAATACAGTAAACTCGCACACCTGCCATAAACGACAACGTGCATTGCTGGCGGCGCCTGGTCGCGACGGCAATAACCCCGGATCCATTTCATGCGAGTGTTCAATTTCAGTGCCGGCCCCGCGGTCATGCCGGAAGAAGCGCTACGCAAGGCGGCCGCCGAAATGCTGGATTGGCATGGTAGCGGCATGTCGGTGATGGAAATGAGTCATCGCGGCAAGGAATTCATCAGCATTGCCGACAAGGCCGAGGCCGATCTGCGCGCATTGCTCGCGATCCCCGCCAACTACAAGGTTCTCTTCCTGCAGGGCGGGGCGATCGCGGAAAATGCGATTGTGCCGATGAACCTTCTCGGCGGCCGATCGGTTGCGGACTACGTCAACACCGGAGAGTGGTCCAAGAAATCGATCAAGGAAGCGAAGAAATACTGCACGGTCAACGTTGCCGCGTCGTCGGAAGACAAGCATTTCACTTACGTGCCTGCGCAGGAAACCTGGCAGCTCTCGAAGGACGCCGCGTACGTCCACGTCTGCACCAACGAAACCATCGGCGGTGTCGAGTATCAGTGGGATCCCGACACCGGCGACGTGCCGGTCGTGGCGGATATGTCCTCGCATATCCTGTCGCGGGTCATCGACGTCGCGAAATACGGCGTGATATACGGCGGGGCACAAAAGAACATGGGTCCGGCAGGGCTGACGCTGGTGATCGTGCGCGATGATTTGCTCGGCCGCGCGATGGCCTCGACCCCGTCCGCATTCAACTGGAAAGAACAGGCGGAGGCCGATTCCATGCTCAACACGCCGCCGACCTACGCCATTTATGTCGCCGGTCTGGTGTTCGAGTGGCTGCAGGCGCAAGGCGGCCTGGCGGCGATCGAGGAGAAAAATATCGCCAAGGCAGCGCTTCTCTACGATTATCTCGACGGCAGCGGGTTCTACAGCAATCCGGTTCGCAAACAGGATCGCTCGCGCATGAACATTCCCTTCCGGCTCAAGGACGAGTCGCAGGACGAAGCGTTCCTCAAGGGCGCCAGGGAGCACGGCATGGTGCAGCTCAAGGGGCACCGTTCGGTCGGCGGTATGAGAGCTTCCATCTACAACGCCATGCCCATCGAAGGTGTGCAGGCGCTGGTCGCATACATGAAGGATTTTGAAAAACGGCATGGCTGATACCCGATACCACGTCCTTACCCTCAATCAGATATCCAGTCAGGGCCTGCACCGTCTTCCCAGCGCGCGCTACGCGGTCGGGAAGGCGGTCGAGCAGCCCGACGCCATACTCGTGCGCTCGTTCGACATGCGCACGATGGAAATTCCAGCCAGCGTCAAGGCGATCGGTCGCGCCGGAGCGGGCACGAACAACATTCCGGTCGGCGAGATGTCCAAGCGCGGGGTGCCGGTATTCAATGCGCCCGGCGCCAACGCCAACGCGGTGAAGGAGCTGGTGCTGGCCGCGTTGCTGACGGCGGCGCGCAATCTGATTCCCGCGCTCGACTATGTGGCGAAGCTCGATGCCGCCGCGCCGAACCTGGAAAAAAGTGTCGAAGATGCGAAAAAGCAGTTCGCGGGCGTGGAGCTGCCCAACCGCACGCTGGGCATCATCGGCCTGGGAGCGATCGGCAGCCTCGTGGCCGATACCGCCATCAAGCTCGGGATGAAGGTCATAGGCTTCGATCCGGAGATCACCGTCGATGCGGCGTGGCGGCTGCCATCGAGCGTGCGCAAGGCCAACAGTATCGAGGAGCTCCTCAAGCAGTCGGATTTCGTCACGCTGCACGTGCCCTTGCTCGACGTCACGCGACATCTCATCGACGACAAGCGTCTGGCGGTCATGAAGAGCGGCGCGGCGCTCCTCAACTTCGCCCGCGACGGCATCGTCGACGAGGACGCGGTGATCGCGGCACTGCGCGCACGTCGTCTCAAGTATTATCTTTGCGATTTTCCGAGTGCCAAGCTGCTGCACCAGCCCGGTGTCGCAGCGCTTCCGCATCTGGGCGCGTCGACCGAGGAGGCGGAAGAGAACTGCGCGGTCATGGTCGTCGATCAGGTGCGCGAATATCTGGAAAACGGTGCCATCGCCAACGCGGTCAATTTCCCCAACGTCGACATGCCGCGGGAGTCACCGTATCGTGTCGCCATCGCCAACGCGAATGTACCCAACATGCTGGGACAGATTTCCACGACCATGGCGCACGCCGGGCTCAACATCCACAACATGGTGAACAAGTCCCGGGGCGAAATGGCGTACACGCTGGTCGACGTCGACAGCCCGATACAGGCATCGGTGGTCGACGCAATCTCGGCGATCCAGGGCGTGCTGTCGGTGCGGGCGATTCCGGCGGAGCCGGTCCCGTAGCGTGGTTAAAGCGGTCGCCTGTCGCAGCCCACGTTCGTCCGCTCGGCCGGGTTCGGGCGCGCATGGCCCGAAGATCGCTGCGACAGGTCATTCGCGAACCAGGTATCGCCGACGGAGGCCGATCATGTTCTCAAGGAGGAATGTTCTGTGCGGTTTGCTGCTCGCCGCGATCGTGATGCCGGCGCGGGCGGAGCAAAGCGAAGTGACCGTTGCCCAGCAATACGGTGTTGCCTTCCTGCCGTTGATGGTGATGGAGCGCGACAAGCTGTTGGAGAAGCATGCCAAGGCGGCTGGATTGGGCGAGGTCAACGCCAACTGGGTGAAAGTCGCCGGTCCCAGCGTCATGAACGATGGCGTCGTGAGCGGCGCGATCCAGTTCATCGCCGTCGGAGCGCCGTCGCTGATCACGCTCTGGGAGAAGACCAGGGACAGCGTCGGGGTCAAAGGCGTATGCGCGATGACCACATATCCGCTGTATCTCAACGTGCGCAATCCTGCGGTCAAATCGATCAAGGACTTTACCGACAAGGACAGGATCGCCGTTCCCTCGGTCAAGGTGTCGACCCAGGCCATCATGCTGCAGATGGCGGCGGCGAAAGAATTCGGCGATGCCAACTACGCCCGTCTGGACCCGTGGACCGTGGGCTTGTCGCATCCAGACGGGCTGCTCGCGATCACCAACAACAGCGGCGGCGTCGACGCTCACTTCACCACGTCGCCGTTTCACGAGCAGGAAATGAAAATTCCAGGCATGAGGACGTTGACCACCTCGTATGAAATTCTCGGCGGCCCGGCGACAGCCATCGTGATCGCGACGTCGACCCGGTATCGCGATGCGAACCCCAAAACCTACAGGGCATTTCTCGACGCGCTCAAAGAGGCGATCGACACCATCAACAAGGACAAGCGGGCGGCGGCCAAGATCTATCTGGAACAGGCCAAGGACACCAAGAACAGCGTCGATGACATTTTCGGGATGATCAATGCACCCGACTACGCGTTCACCCTGACTCCGCAGAAGGTCTACAAGACTGCTGAATTCATGAACAAGATCGGCTCGATCAAGTCGAAGCCAGCGTCGTGGAAGGAGCTCTTCTTCCCGGAAATCCATGCGTTGCAGGGCGACTGAAGACCCGCGAAGCACGGCCATGCGCAAGCCTTTCCGAATCGGAAGCGGCGCCGGGTTTTCGGGCGACCGTCTCGAACCGGCTTGCGTTCTCCCGGAGCACGAACAGATCGGCATCGTGTCGACGCCGGTCGGCCCGGATGGAGTTTCGCCTCAGGTGACGATCAAGAAGCGGCCCGGCAATGCCAAAGCTGCATGAGCTCGCGCATTGTCGCGCGGGCGATAAGGGCGACACCTCGATCCTGTCGCTGATCGCTTATCGGGCGGAAGACTATCCCAGGCTGGCCGCGCAGGTTACGGTCGAAGCCGTGGCAGCGCATCTCGAAGGAATCGTCCTGGGCCAGATCAGGCGCTACGAGCTGCCCGCGTTGTGGGCACTGCAATTCGTCTGCGAGCGTTCGCTCGGCGGTGGCGTCACCACATCGCTCGCGCTGGACGCTCACGGAAAATCGCTGAGTTACGCGCTCCTGGAGATGGAGATCCTCTAGCGCGGGAGCAAGGTCGCGAGCTCGCCCGCGGCGTGCAGCAGCGCAGGCAGGAATTTGGTTTCCATCTCGGCGACGGACACTCGAGCCGATTGGGTGCCGACGTTGATGGAGGCAACGACCTTGCCCGACGGATCGGTCACCGGCACCGCGATCGAGCGCAAGCCGATTTCCAGTTCCTGATCGACCACCGAGAACCCGTCGCGGCGAACGTCGTCGAGCGCGCGCTTCAACTCGGACGCCGATACGATGGTGCGATTCGTGAGCCGCGTAAGCTTCACTCGCGAAAGATAAACGTCGAGCTCCTGCCCGGAGAGCGCCGCCAGCAGCACGCGTCCCATCGAGGAACAATACGCGGGCAGGCGGCTGCCGAGTCCGAGGTCGATCGACATCAACCGGGTCGTTGTCGTCGAGCGGGCGATGTAGAGGATTTCATCGCCTTCCAGCACCGCCATCGAGCTCGACTCGCGCAGCGTGTCGCTGATGTGGTCGAGGAGCGGTTGCACCATCGTTGCCAGCGGAGTCGACGACAGATACGCATGGCCGAGAGCCAGGATTCCAGGGCGCAGCGAATAGCCGCGCGCCTCGTCGGCAACCACGTAGCCGAGCTTGGCCAGCGTGTAGAGGCAGCGCCGCACCGCGGCGCGCGGTATGCCCGTGCGATGGCTCAGCTGTGCGATGGTCAGGTGCCGGCGCTGCTGCGTGAAGGCTCGGATGACCGCCAGCCCGCGGGCGAGCGAGGTCATGAAGTTCGGATCGCCGGTCAAGCCGTCGATTTCCGACGCCGGCGTGACGGGCCGGGGTTTCGGCGCGAGAATGTCCGCATCCTTCCTGACTGGCGCTGCGCGCGCGGCGCGCTTTCCCGGGGAGGCCGGTTTTTTTGACGTTCGCGTCGTCGAGGATGGCATGAGGCGTCCGCAGCACTGAGGTGTCAATCTTAGCCGAGGTTCGATAAACGCACAATATTTCGATAACCGCCCGTTGACGACCCTATCACGATCGATGTAAGATCTGTTCGTTCATCGCACGATTATCCGATAATCGCACAAAAGCGATCGCATGAGCTTTATTCAAAGGCCACTCTGAGGCCTGTGGCGGAGGAGACATGATCGACAAGACCGTTGGCTCGCCGAGCGCCGCTGTCGCAGACATTGCCGACGGCGCGACGGTCATGATCGGCGGATTCGGCACCGCCGGCATGCCCTCCGAGCTCATCGATGCGCTCATCCGGCACGGGGCACGCGATCTCACCATCGTGAACAACAATGCCGGCAACGCAGACGCCGGCCTCGCTGCGCTCCTGAAGGCCAAACGCGTGCGCAAGATCATCTGTTCCTTTCCGCGGCAGACCGATTCGTATGTCTTCGACGCGCTCTATCATGCGGGCGAGATCGAGCTCGAGCTTGTGCCGCAGGGCAATCTCGCCGAGCGCATACGCGCGGCCGGGGCCGGAATCGGAGCATTCTTCACCCCCACTGCGTATGGGACGCCGCTCGCAGAGGGCAAGGAGACCCGTATCATCAACGGCCGCGGGTACGTGCTCGAATATCCCATCACCGCGGACTTCGCGCTGATCAAGGCCGAGAAGGGCGACCGCTGGGGCAACCTGGTGTACCGTAAGACCGCGCGCAATTTCGGCCCGATCATGGCATCCGCCGCAAAATGCGCCATCGCGCAAGTGCGAAAAGTCGTCGCGCTCGGCGAATTGGATCCGGAGGCGATTGTCACGCCGGGTATCTTCGTCCAACGCGTGGTCGAGATCGACGTTGCCGACCGGCTCTCTCCGCCGCAGGCGGCAGCGTGAGCGTCCCGCCGATGAAGCGCTACACCCGGGATCAAATGGCCGCCCGCGTGGCGCGCGACATTCCCGAAGGCGCCTACGTCAATCTGGGCATCGGCTTGCCGACGATGGTCGCCAATCACCTGCCGAAAGAGCGCGAGATTTTCCTGCACAGCGAAAACGGCTTGCTCGGCATGGGTCCGGCGCCGGCCGCCGGTGCCGAGGATCCCGACCTGATCAACGCCGGCAAGCAACCGGTCACTTTGCTCACCGGCGGCGCCTATTTCCATCACGCCGATTCATTCGCGATGATGCGCGGCGGGCATCTGGATTTTTGCGTGCTCGGCGCGTTCCAGGTGTCCGCCTCCGGGGACCTCGCCAACTGGCACACCGGCGCAGCGAACGCGATTCCCGCGGTCGGAGGCGCCATGGATCTGGCCATCGGCGCCAAGCGCGTTTTCGTCATGATGGATCATCAGACCAAAGGCGGCGAAAGCAAGATCGTGGCCCACTGCACTTATCCGTTGACGGGAGTGAAGTGCGTCAATCGCATCTACACCGACCTGGCGGTGATCGACGTCACGCCGGACGGCCTGGCGGTGGTCGAGACCGTCGAGGGGCTCGCGTTCGACGAGCTTGCCCGCATTACCGGCGTGCCGCTTCGGCAAGCTTCCGGCGCGAACCGTGGCAACGCGCCATCGTCTACCTAGGACCATCCATGCAGGAAGCTTTCATCTGTGACGCGGTACGCACGCCCTTCGGACGTTATGGCGGCGCGCTTGCGGGAGTTCGCCCCGACGACCTGGGCGCGGTGCCGATCCGCGCGCTGATCGAGCGCAATGCAAAAGTTGACTGGTCGGCCATCGACGACGTCATCTACGGCTGCGCCAACCAGGCCGGCGAAGATAACCGCAACGTCGCGCGCATGTCGCTGCTGCTGGCAGGATTGCCGATCGAAGTGCCCGGGTCGACCGTAAATCGCCTGTGCGGTTCGAGCATGGACGCCATCGCCGTCGCCGCGCGCGCCATCAAGAGCGGCGAAGCATCGCTCGTGATCGCCGGCGGCGTCGAGAGCATGTCTCGCGCGCCGTTCGTGATGGGCAAGGCCGAGTCCGCGTTTTCGCGTTCGGCGCACGTCTACGACACGACCATCGGCTGGCGCTTCGTCAATCCGCTGATGAAGGCGAAGTATGGCGTCGACTCGATGCCTGAGACGGCGGAGAACGTTGCCGTCGACTTCAAGATCTCGCGCGCGGACCAGGACGCGTTCGCGCTGCGCAGTCAGCAGCGCGCGGCGGCGGCGATGAAAGACGGGCGTCTCGCGGAAGAGATCGTCCCGGTCACGATCCCGCAGAAAAAGGGCGATGCGCTCGTCGTCGACCGTGACGAGCATCCCCGAGCCGACACGACGCTGGAATCGCTCTCCAGGCTCAAAGGGGTCGTCAAACCCGACGGAACGGTCACGGCAGGCAATGCATCGGGCGTCAACGACGGCGCGTGCGCGCTGCTCGTCGCATCGACGGAGGCGGCGAAAAAATTCGGCTTGGAGCCGAAGGCGCGCGTGGTCGCAGCGGCGGTCGCGGGCGTCGCGCCGCGGATCATGGGCTTCGGGCCGGCACCGGCAATGCGCAAAGTGCTCGCCAAAACCGGGCTGAAGTTGAGCGACATGGACGTGATCGAGCTCAACGAGGCGTTCGCGTCGCAGGCGCTGGCCGTTTTGCGCGACCACGGCATTGCCGACGACGCCGCGCACGTCAATCCCAACGGCGGCGCCATCGCGCTCGGCCATCCGCTGGGGGCGAGCGGCGCAAGATTGGTGACCACGGCGTTGTATCAGCTTCGCCGCACGGGCGGGCGCTACGCGCTGTGTACCATGTGCATCGGCGTCGGGCAGGGCATCGCGATGATCATCGAGCGCATCTGACGTCTTGTCGCCCGCGCCGGATTTCAATCGCGCGGTGCCTTTGGATGTATCGATCGAAGCTTACATTGGTGCGGACGGCGGCGACCGCATGAACGCGGAACCGCCCACTGGAGGAGCAGTCGATGAGCAAGGTTCTCGGTTACCGGCGGCCGTATTTCGACACCCAACCGGCGCACCTCTATCCCGGTTATCGCTCGACCATCAAGCGCGCTCCGTCGAAGCCGCTTGTCCCCCTGCCGCACACCCTTTCCGAAGTGACCGGGCCGCTGTTCGGTCCCGCCGATCTCGGCCCCAACGATCATGATCTGACCGCGCAACACGAAGACGCGCCGATCGGCGAGCGCATCGTCGTCTCCGGCCGCGTGCTGGACGAAAATAGCAAGCCGGTCGCCAATGCGCTGATCGAGCTGTGGCAAGCCAACGCAGCGGGACGCTACCGCCACGACATCGACGATCACGACGCGCCACTCGATCCCAACTTCACCGGCGTCGGCCGCGTGCTGACCGGCGCGGACGGAGCGTACCGTTTTCTCACCATCAAGCCCGGAGCGTATCCGTGGCGCAACCATTACAACGCCTGGCGGCCGGCACACCTGCATTTTTCTTTGTTTGGTCTTGGACTGGTGCAACGGTTGGTGACGCAAATGTATTTTCCGCACGATCCGTTGCTGCCGTATGACCCGATGTACAACAGCATCCCGAATGAGAAGGCGCGCGAGCGGCTGATTTCGCAATTCGACTGGGAGCGGACCATTCCGGATACTGCGCTCGCCTATCGGTTCGACATCGTGCTGCGCGGCCGCGAAGACACGCCGATGGAAACCACCAGAAGCTAGCGAACTACTGAGGATTGCAAAAACTCGACGATAGTAAGGACCCGGGCGTCACGCTTTTTGCGATGCTCAATAGGAAATACCATGAGCCTGCTCACCACGCCTTCACAGACCGTCGGCCCTTATCTCAAGATCGGATTCCTGCGGCTGGTGATCGACGCGATCGCGCCCGCCGGAGTGCCCGGAGAGCGAATCACCATTCGGGGCCGCATGTCCGACGGTGAAGGAGCGCCGATCAACGACGGGGTCCTGGAAATCTGGCAGGCGGATGCGCAAGGCAAGTACGCGCATCCCGAGCATGGCCAGAAAACCATCGCGGCGAACGCCTTTCGCGGCTTCGGACGCATCCTCACCGATGGCGGCGGAGCGTTTCGCTTCACCACCATCAAGCCGGGCCCGGTTGCCGGTCCTGACGGCAGGCAACAGGCTCCTCATCTGGTCGTGACCGTGTTCATGCGCGGCATGCTGAGGCACCTCATTACCCGCATGTACTTTCCCGATGAGCCGCTCAACGATACCGATCCGGTGTTGCAGCGCGTGCCGGTCGACCGGCGCGGAACACTGGTCGCGACCGCCGGCTCCGAAAGATCGATCCTCGAGTGGAACGTCGTGTCTCAGGGTTCCACCGAGACGGTATTTTTCGATTTCTAGTGCTCATGACGCACGATCGGTCGCCAGCTTTGGCGCAGCAGACGGATTCGGATTCGTTCGCCACGATCGACGGCACACGCATTCGATACCGGCTTGACGGGCCGACCGGCGCACCATTTCTGGTGCTGTCGAATTCGCTGGGAACGAATCTCGACATGTGGGAGCCGCAGCTCGCCGTATTTACGACACGATTTCGCGTGTTGCGCTACGACAGCCGCGGCCACGGGCTTTCCGAGGTCACGCCGGGCCCGTACAGCATCGAGCGGCTGGCGCGCGATGTCGTGGCGCTGCAGGACGAGCTCAGAATCGATCGCGCGCACTTCTGCGGCCTGTCGATGGGCGGCATGGCCGGGATGTGGCTGGGCGTACATGCGCCGCAACGCATCGACAGGCTGGTGTTGTGCAATACGGCGCCGCGCATCGGCTCTGCCGAACGATGGAATTCGCGCATCGACGCAGTGAACCGAGGGGGCGTCAGCGGCATCGCCGATGCGCTCATGGAGGTCTGGTTCACGCCGAGATTCCGCGACGCCGCCGCGGACACCGTGCAGCGAATGCGCGCCATGCTCATCGCAAGCTCCACAGAGGGCTATGTCGCGTCGTGCGCGGCGGTGCGCGACATGGATCAGTGGGCCGCGCTTTCGCGAATTGACCGGCCGACGCTGATCGTCACCGGGACGCACGATGCGTCGGCGCCGCCAGCAGATGGCAGACACATGGCCGAAGTCATACCGGGCGCAACGCTCGTGGAACTGGATGCGGCGCATATTTCGAATGTCGAAGCGGCAGGCCGTTTCACCGCCGAGGTGCTGGCGTTTCTTGACCGTTGAGGAGTCGGACGATGGACGAGCACGAACGATACTCGAATGGATTGGAGGTGCGTCGCGGAGTACTCGGTGACGCCCATGTCGATCGGGCGCTGGCGCGCGGCAACGCCTTCAACCAGGAATTCCAGGAACTGATCACGCGTTATGCCTGGGGCGAGATATGGACCCGACCCGGCCTGCCTCGGCACACGCGGAGCCTCATCACGGTGGCGATGATGGTGGCGTTGAACCGGCCCGACGAGTTCCGGCTCCATGTCCGCGCCGCATTCAACAACGGCGTCACCCGCGACCAGATCAAGGAAGTGTTGCTGCAATCGGCGATCTACTGCGGCGTACCGGCAGCCAACAACGCCTTCCATATGGCTGAAGAAGTTTTCGCGCAGCTGGACAGGCCCGCGGCTTAAGCCCGGGGCCAGGGTCGCAATGGTGTCCATGCGCACCCAGGTCGGGATCATCGGCGCCGGTCCGGCCGGCTTGATGCTCGCTCATCTGCTGCAACGCCAGGGGATCGATTCGGTCGTGATCGAGAATCGTGCTCGCGACTACGTCGAGCATCGCGTGCGGGCGGGCGTGCTGGAACAGGGCAGCGTCGATCTGTTGAACGCTTCCGGAGTCGGCGCGCGGCTGCAGCGCGAGGGCCTGGTTCACCACGGGATCGAGCTTCGCTTCGGCGGCCAGGGCCATCGCATCGACATGACCGCGCTGACCGGGGGACGCTGCATCACCGTCTACGGGCAGCAGGAGGTCGTGAAGGACCTGATCCGCGCGCGGATCGACGCGGGTGGCGAGATCATGTTCGAGGTCAGCGACGTCAGCGTCGCCGACATCGAGTCGAGCGCGCCAAAGGTACTCTTCGTCCGAGACGGCGGAAAGATCGAGCTCACGTGCGACATCATTGCCGGCTGCGACGGCTTTCATGGCGTATGCCGGCCGGCGATTCCCGCCGGCGTGCTCTCCACGTTCGAGCGCACGTATCCGTTCGCCTGGCTCGGCATACTTGCGGCTGCGCCACCTACGCACGACGAGCTGATCTACGCCTACCATCAACGTGGATTCGCGCTCTACAGCATGCGCTCGCCGGAGGTTACTCGGCTCTATCTGCAGGTTGCGCCCGAAGAGGATCTCGACAACTGGCCGGACCAACGGATCTGGGAGGAATTGCACGTGCGACTCGAAACCGACGACGGCTGGAAGCTCTCCGAGGGCGCGACCACCGAAAAAGGCATCACGGGTATGCGCAGCTTCGTGGTCGAGCCCATGCAGTATGGGCGGATGTTCCTGGCCGGCGACGCCGCGCATATCGTCCCCCCGACCGGCGCCAAGGGCATGAATCTCGCGCTCGCCGATGTGCGCGTTCTGGCGCAAGCGGCGACGGCATTCTTCAAGACCGGGGGACGCGAACTGCTCGACGCCTACTCGGCCACGTGCCTCAAGCGTATCTGGCGCGCAGAGCACTTTTCATGGTGGATGACGTCGATGCTGCACCGCTTCCCAAGTGACGATGTATTTCAGCAGCGCCTGCAGCGCTCGCAGCTCGAATACGTCGTTGGCTCGCCCGCCGCCGCGGCATCGCTCGCCGAGAATTACGTCGGCCTTCCGTTTTCCTGAGGCGTTTGGCGTTCCCGATAAACGTAAGGCTTTGCACGTCAGGTTAAGATGAGGTTCGCAGCAATCACAGTCGGAAAAGGAAGGATCAAAATGCAATTCACGAGCTGGATCAAACGCGTAATCATCGCAGCAGCGATGCTGGGTGCCGCCGGGACTCTGCAGGCGCAGGAGGTGGTGAAGCTGGGTCTCGTTGCCGAATTCTCGGGACCGTTCGCGCAGTATGGACAGCAGATATTGGGCGGCATGAAGGCGTACATGAAGCAGCACGGCGACACGGTCGCCGGCAAGAAAATCGAGATCGTGCAAAAAGACACGACCGGACCCGCGCCGGATGTCGCCAAGCGTCTTGCGCAGGAGCTGGTGACGCGCGATAACGTCGACTTCCTCGTCGGCTTCGGCCTGACGCCGAATGCGCTTGCTGTCGCGCCCGTCGCGACCGAAGCGAAAAAGCCGATGATCATCATGAACGCGGCGACGTCGATCATCACCACCAAATCGCCGTATATCGCGCGGGTGTCGATGACGCTGCCGCAGATCACGCAGCCGATGGCGCAATGGGCCGCGAAGAACGGCATCAAGAAGGTCTATACCGTGGTGGCCGATTATGGCCCGGGATTGGACGCCGAAGCGGCGTTCACTAAGGCGTTCCAGGCGGCCGGCGGAGAGATGGTCGGCAGTGTGCATACGCCGCTCCAGAATCCTGACTTCGCACCGTTCGTTCAGCGCGTCAAGGATGCCAAGCCCCAAGCCGTGTTCCTGTTCCTGCCCGCGGGCGAGCAGGGCATCGCGTTCATGAAGGCGTACAAGGAGCGCGGTCTCGCCGACGCTGGAATCAAATTGATCGCCACCGGCGACATCACCGATGACGGCGTGCTGGACGCGATGGGCGAACCGACGCTGGGTCTGGTGACCAGCTTTCACTATTCCGCATCGCACGACTCGCCCGAGAACACGGCGTTCAAGAAAGCCTACGCGGAGGCCAACGGCACCAAGCTGCGTCCGAATTTCATGGCTGCCGCGGGCTATGACGGTATGGCGGCGATCTACGAAGCGCTGAAGAAGACGAACGGCTCGACCGACGGCGACAAGATCATGGCGGCACTCAAAGGCATGAAGCTCGCCAGTCCGCGCGGCACGATCATGATCGATCCGGAAACCCGCGACGTCGTGCAGACGGTCTATATCCGCAAAGTCGAGAAGACCGGCGGTGGCCTGTACAACATGGAGTTCGACAAGTTTCCCGACCAGAAAGACCCTGGCAAGAGCTGAATCGAGAGCCGGCGAGCTCGAACGCGTCGATGAACCAGGGTCACTTCATGCAATCACGCGCCGCCCCAAACTTCCTGTGCGGTTTGGACGACCAGCCGCAGTTTCGCAGCCTGCGCGTCACGCGCGATTTCGTTGCCGTGAACGGTACTCGAAAATCCGCACTGCGGCGAAAGGCAGAGCTGATCGAGAGGCACCAGGCGTGCCGCCTCCTCGATCTTGCGCTTCAGCGTGTCCTTGGATTCGAGCTGCCCGAGCTTGGTCGTCACCAGTCCGAGCACGACGGTCTTTCCCGGCGGGACGAAGCGCAACGGCGCGAAGTCGCCCGAGCGCGCATCGTCATACTCGAGGAAATACCCGTCGACCTGCAACTCGTTGAACAGCACTTCCGCCACCGGCTCGTAGCCGCCCTCGGCTACCCACGCGCTCTTGAAGTTGCCCCGGCAAAGATGGACGCAGATCGTCATGCCCTCCGGGCGGTCCGCGATGGCGGCGTTGATCAGGCGGGCGTAACTTCGCGGCAGCTCGTCTGGATCATCGCCGCGTTGCCGCGCGCCGTCTCGCATCTTCGAGTCGCACAGATAGGCAAGGTTGGTGTCGTCGAGCTGCAGGTAGGTGCAGCCGGCATCGCTGAGCGCGCGTATCTCGGCGCGATACGCCGCCGCCACATCGGCAAAGAAAAGCTCGAGGTCCGGATACGCCTCGCGGCTGATCGCGTCGCGTCCGCCGCGGAAGTGCAGCATGGTCGGCGACGGAATCGTGACCTTTGGCGTGCGTTGCGTCTGCGCTCGCAGGAACTTGAAGTCGTCGACCTGGATCGGCTTGACGTGCCGCACCGGTGCGGTGACGCGCAGGACGGGGGGCGCGAAGTCCACGTTACCCGTAGCGCTGTGAAAGTTCATCGAAATGCCGCCTTTGGTTTCTACGCCCACAAGCTGCTCCAGAAAATCGATGTGGAAGTAAGTGCGGCGAAACTCGCCGTCGGTGATTCCGCTGAGCCCCAGATCTTCCTGAAAGCGGACGATGTCCCGGATGGCGGTATCCTCGATGTCACGAAGCTGGGCGCGCGAAAGCTCGCCTTTCCGGGCGCGCTCACGCGCATCGAGCAGCTCGAGGGGTCTCAAGAAGCTGCCGACGTGATCGGCCCGAAACGGCGGCATTTTGCGTGCAGTCATGAGGCGAACTCCTCGATGCGTCGCAACGACGGCGAGCGCTTCCTCCGGCGCAATTCATGACCGAGCTCAAGGTAATTGTCAAGCGAGTCCGGCAGGAAGCGCTGGACGTGCGCGCGTTCGAGCTGCTTGCGGCCGACGCGAAGCCACTGCCTGCGTTCACGCCAGGCTCGCACGTCCTGAACGCGAGCTTGCACTCGATTCCGCCGAACCATCGCTAAAGCCGAACGGTACAGCATCTTATCTGCAGGAGGAGCAACATGAAGAACCGCAATGCTTCCGCACGTCGTCGCTTCATCACCGGCCTTGCCGCGACCGTAGCGACTGCCGCGTGGGCGCCTCGTTTCGCATTTGCCGCCGACCCGCTGAAGATTGGTTTGATTCTTCCGCTGACCGGCCCATTCGCGTCGACCGGGCGGCAGATCGAGGCCGCGTGCCGGCTTTACATCGCGCGCAATGGCGACACGGTGGCGGGGCGCAAGGTGCAGCTGATGGTCAAGGACGACACCGGTCTCGCGCCGGAGACGACCAAGCGCATCGCGCAGGAGATGGTGGTGCAGGAGCACGTGACGATATTGGCCGGCTTCGGGCTGACGCCGCTCGCGCTCGCCACTGCGCCAGTGGCGACGGAGGCGAAAGTGCCGATGATCGTCATGGCGGCGGCAACGTCGATCATTCCGCAGCGTTCGCCCTTCATCGTGCGCTCGGGATTCGCGCTGCCGCAGGTCACCGCGCCGATGGCCGAATGGGCTAGCAAGAACAAGATCAAGAAAGTCGTCACGCTCGTCACCGACTACGGCCCCGGGCTGGACGCGGAAAAAACCTTCGTCAAGCGGTTCACCGAGGGTGGAGGCAGCGTGAGCGATTCGCTGCGTACGCCGCTGCGCAGCCCGGATTACGCGCCATTCCTGCAACGCGTCAAGGACGCCAAGCCGGACGCTTTGTTCGCTTTCGTCCCTTCCGGCGAAGGTACCGGCGTGCTCAAGCAGTTTGCGGAACGCGGATTGCGTGAGGCCGGGATCAGTCTAATCTGCACCGGCGACGTGCTCGACGACGATCTTTTGGACACTATCGGAGCACCCGCGCTCGGCGTCGTGAGCTCGCATCACTATTCCGCTGCGCACCCTTCGCCTGAAAACAAGGCCTACGTCGACGCCTTCATGAAAGCGAATGGCGGCATGCGGCCGAACTTCCATTCCGTCGGCGGCTACGACGGTATGCATCTGATCTACGAAGCGGTCAAGAAGACCGGCGGCGACGGCGACGGCGAGAAAATCGTTGCGGCGATGAAGGGCATGTCGTGGACCAGTCCGAGGGGACCGATGTCGATCGATCCGCCGACGCGCGACGTCGTGCAGAACGTGTATATCCGCAAAGTCGAGTCGCGCGACGGCCACTATTGGAACGTCGAGTTCGACCAGGTCGACAACGTCAAGGATCCGGGCGCCTGATGCAATCGGCGACGGCAACGGGCGGGTCATGATCGGCAACCTCATCGGCGTGCTGTTCGACGGCATCGCCTATGGCAGCCTGCTGTTCATCATCAGCATCGGGCTCTCGGTGACCATGGGGCTGATGAATTTCGTCAATCTCGCCCACGGCGCGTTCGCCATGCTCGGCGGCTATGCGTGCGTGATTGCCATGACCCGGCTTGGCTTGCCGTTTTTGGCCTCGCTGCCGGTGGCGTTCGCGGTTTCCGCGATCGCCGGCATCGTCCTCGAGCGGCTGCTCTACCGCCGTCTCTACCGGGCGACGCATCTCGATCAGGTCCTGTTCAGCATCGGTCTCATCTTCATGGCCATCGCCAGCGCGACCTTTGTGTTCGGCTCGCAACAGCAGCCGGTGCAGCTTCCGGAATTTCTGCGAGGGCAAGTGCGCGTGCTGGGGCTGGATTTCGGCGCCTATCGGCTGTTCCTCATCGCAGTGGTGGTGGCGATCACGGCCGCGCTGACATGGCTGATCGAGCGCACGCGTTTCGGCGCACAGGTTCGCGCGTCGGTCGACAATCAGCAGGCGTCGGCAGGGCTCGGTATCAACGTCGAGCGGGTTTTCAGTCTGACCTTCGCGCTCGGCTCGGGACTGGCCGGGTTGGGCGGCGGCCTGGGTATCGACGTGCTGGGACTGGACCCGACCTTTCCGCTCAAGTACATGGTGTATTTTCTGCTGGTTGTCGCCGTGGGTGGCGCCGGAACGATCAAGGGGCCGCTGTTCGCTGCGCTCATTCTTGGTGTGTTCGATGTCGCCGGGAAGTATTACGTTCCGCAGCTCGGGTCCTTTGTGATCTACGTCGTGATGGTCGCGATGCTGCTCCTGTTTCCCCACGGACTCGTCGGACGCCGCGCGTGAAGACCGTCGCCGGATTGCCGACGCGCAAGTGGACCAAGTTCGAGATCGGCTTCTGGCTCCTTCCGGTGGTCGCCTTCTTCCTGTTTCCCAAGTACCTGACGCTTGGCAGCCAGATCCTCATCGCCGGGCTGTTCGCGCTGTCGCTCGATCTGATCCTGGGCTATGCGCGCATCATCTCGCTCGGCCACGCGGCGTATTTCGGCGTCGGCGCGTACACCGCGGGGCTGCTGGCCAAGTATGGCTGGGGCGAGCCGATCAGCGGTCTCGTCGCGGCAGCGATCGTTGCCGCCGCGGTCGGACTCATCACCAGCTTCCTCGTCGTTCGTGGCCAGGATCTCACCCGATTGATGGTCACGCTGGGCATCGGCTTGATGCTCTTCGAAGCGGCTAATCAGGCCTCGTCGATCACCGGAGGCGTCGATGGTCTTTCGGGCGTCGAGATGCGGCCGATTTTCGGCGTGTTTGCGTTCGGCATGGACGGCAGGACCGCGTACGTCTACAGCCTTGCCGTGCTGTTCATCGTTTTCTGCTTTGCCCGAACGCTGGTCCGCTCGCCGTTCGGATTGAGCCTGCGCGGCATCCGCGAAGGCGAAAAGCGCATGCCCGCGATCGGCGTGTCGGTGCCGCGTAAGCTGATTGCTGTCTACACCATCGGCGCCGGCATCGCCGGTATTGCCGGCGCATTGCTGGCGCAGACTACGCAGTTCGTCGGCATCGATACGCTGGGGTTTCCGCGATCCGCGGAACTGATGATCATGCTGGTCCTGGGCGGCACCGGCTATCTTTATGGCGCGATCGTCGGCGCGGCGGTTTTCATGCTCCTGCAGGACTATCTGGCCAATCTAAGTGCGGTGTACTGGCAGTTCTGGCTGGGGCTCTTGCTGGTGGCGATCGTGATGTTCGCGCGTGGCGGCCTGATGGGAGGCGCAATCGCGCTCTCCCGTCGCTGGCTGCGGAGCCGCACATGACGCACGCCCTGCGTACCCACGGATTGAGTAAATCATTCGGCGCCTTCAAGGCCAACTCCGATATCACGCTCGCGTTCGATGCCGGGGCCCGGCACGCCATTATCGGTCCGAATGGCGCGGGCAAGACGACGTTCATCAACCTGCTGACGGGCGTATTCCCGCCGAGCGCCGGCGACGTTTTTCTCGACGATGAAAGAGTGAGCGGCATGGCGCAGCACGAACGCGTCAAGCGCGGTATGACGCGCACCTTCCAGATCAATACGCTTTTTCCCGGTCTGACGGTGCTGGAGTCGGTCACGCTAGCATGCTGCGAGCGCGCGGGCGCCGGAGCGGTCTGGTGGCGCACGGCCGCGACGGCAACAACGCAGATCGACGAGGCGCGGGAGATTCTCGCCCGATTGCGTCTCGACCGTGACGCGGGTATCGAAACACGCAATCTTCCCTACGGCAAGCAGCGTCTGCTGGAAATTGCACTCGCGCTCGCGACCCGGCCGAAGGTGTTGCTGCTCGACGAGCCCGCCGCGGGCATTCCCTCGGCGGAAAGCGCGGAGCTGTTCGCGGTCATCGCCTCCCTTCCCAGGGACGTCTCGATCATCTTTATCGAGCACGACATGAACCTCGTCTTCAAGTTCGCGGAGAAGATTACCGTGCTGGTCGGCGGCGCGGTGCTGGTCGAAGGCACACCGGACGAGATCGCCCGCGATAAAAGGGTCCGCGAGGTATATCTGGGCGAGGCCGTCCATGGCTAAGCTGCTTTCCGCGGAGCGGCTGACGGCCGGCTACGGCGACTCCATCGTGCTCGAAGACGTTTCGTTCGAGATCGAGGCCGGAGGCAGCCTCGCGTTACTGGGCCGCAATGGCGTAGGCAAGACGACGCTGCTGCTGACGTTGATGGGCCTGACCAGGCTCAAGACCGGGAGTCTCGCCTGGGAAGGCGCTGACATCGTGCGCTTGCCGACGTTTCGCCGTGCGCAAGCCGGGTTGGGATGGGTCCCGCAAGAGCGCTTCATGTTTCCATCGCTTACCGTCGAGGAGCACTTGAGCGTGGTTGCGCGACCAGGGCCATGGACCATCGCCCGCGTCTATCAATATTTTCCGCGACTCGAAGAGCGCAAACTCAATCTCGGCAATCAACTCTCCGGCGGCGAGCAGCAGATGCTGGCGATCGCGCGCGCGCTCATGACCAACCCCAAGCTACTGCTGCTCGACGAGCCGATGGAAGGGCTGGCGCCGATCATCGTCCAGGAGCTTATGAAAGTCATCGGCGAGCTGGTGGGCGCGGGAGAATTCGCGGTCATTGTCGTCGAGCAGCACGCGAGGCTTGCGCTCACGCTCACGCGCGAGGCGATCGTGCTCGATCGCGGGCAGGTGGTCCACCGCTCGGCGAGCGAGGAGCTGCTGAAGCATCCCCAAACCCTCGATCGGCTGGTCGCAGTCGCCTGATCGCGATGCAGTTTCTCCTCAGGGCGCTCACCCGCGTTCCCTTGCCGCTCCTCTACGCCTTTGGCGCGCTGATGTATTTCGTGGCGTTTCGCGTCATGCGTTGGCGGCGCGATCGCGCGGAGCACGATGTCGACAACGCGTTTCCGGAAAAAACCCGCGCCGAGCGTGCAGCCATCGTTCGCGGCTCCTACCGCAATCTCGCCGATACCTTGATGGAAACGTTCTGGGGCTTTGGCGCGAGCGCCGAGGCGATCAAAAAGCGGGTCACATTCGAAAATCCGGAGCTGGTGACCGCATGCGTCGACGCCGAACGCTCGGTGATCCTTCTGACCGCGCACTATGGCAACTGGGAGTGGCTGTCGCTGGCGGCAGGGGCTCATTTCGCGATGACCATCGATGTGGTGTACCAACCGCAGCGCGTCGCCGCATTCGACAGCTTCCTGCGGGAAGCGCGCGCACGCTTTGGCAGCAGATTCATTCCGCGCAAGGAGTTCATCTTCGACCTGATGAGTCGGGCGCACAAAGCCCGGACTTACGCGCTCATTGCCGATCAAACGCCGAAAAAGAACGATCCGAAGCAGTGGACCGATTTCCTGAATCAGGAAACCGCATTTTTCACCGGAGCCGGCAAGATCGCGCAGTTTCTCGACGCGACCGTGCTCTACGTGTCGATGCGGCGTGTGCGGCGAGGTTATTACTCGGTGCGTCTGTCGGAGATCGGCGCGCCGCCGTACGGCTTGGGTGCGGACAAGCTCATTGTCGAGCGCTATGCGCGCAGCCTCGAGCAGGACATCCGTGAAAGCCCGGCGGATTGGCTGTGGCTGCAGAAAAAGTGGAAGTACGCAAAGGCAAAGGACTGACGCATCCGCGCAGGCGCTTCCCGAATGCGACTCGCTGTCCTACGGCTGACGCCAGATAGCCAAGGTTGCGATCAATCCGGGCGGGGTGGCCCCTGCAACAAGTTGCCACGCCGCGGGCAGGTACGGCATAGGGCCCGCGACCAGACGCGGGCCCCCGTCGAGCGTGACGTCCATGTGCCGAAACGGCGCAGACAACGCGTCGCCGGTTGCCTTGCTCATCGATTCCTTGCAGGTCCATAGCCGGAGGAACCGTTGGCGGCGGACGTCCGGTGTCAGCGGAGCGATCTCGGCGCGCTCGCGCTCGGTCAGAAATTTGCGCGCCAGCCCATCGGCGTTGACCCTGCGCTCCTCGCGCTCGATGTCGATGCCGATGCGCGTTCCGTCCTGTGTGCCAGTGGCGATCGCGATGAGTGCGGTGTCGCCGGTATGCGAGACGTTGAAATCGACCGCATAGTCTCCGTCAAGCTCAGGTCGGCCGCGAACACCGCGCCGCAGTCGAACTGCGGAAGGATCGAGTCCGAGCGCACGGCCTAACAATGATCGCAAAGTCGCGCGACCGGCGATCCAACGCTGGCGCAAGAGGGCGGTTCCGAAGCGCTCGGACCGTGCCTGCTCCTGGGCCGAGAGGGATGCTGAAAGGGTCGCAAGGTCAGCGGAGGCGCCATCGAGATGACACAACCAAAGGGCCACCCCCGGTGCCGGCGCAGCCAGTGCGAACACACGTGGCTCTCCTGGCGCATGGGGCAAGGATTCGCTGGCGGGTACGAGAGGATCGGGGTGGCTCATGCTCTGGGTATACCGCAAATGCGAGGATGAAAGGCCGTCTGACGGCCAACGCGAAGAGGTGCAAGGGTCCTAATTCGACTTCAGCCTGATCCGCATCACCTTCTTGTCGTATTCGGCTTCGGTCGCCATGGTGATTTCCTTGCCTCCGGTGGCGAACACTCGCCCGCCGCTGCGGCGGCACGCATTGCGCTCGTACTGGCAGGGACCCATCTCGGGATGATTGAGGCAAAGGCCGGCGACTTTCGGCGAGAATTCGATGACCGTCTGCTGCCGCTGGCCGGCCGCTTCGGTGACGCACACGTATTGCGCGTTGGCCGGCAGCACGATTGAGGGCGCGGGGGCGGGAACCATGATCCCGGGGGGCGCCTCGGGCGGTGTCGGTACCGGCGTTTCGGGAAGCGGACGCCGGATAACCGGAGCGGTCGCCCGGTCTTCGGGCGGCGTCACGGGCAAGGGTACCTTTGCCGTCTCCCGCGCGCAGCCACCGATGAAAAGCAGCAAGACGGCACCGAAAAAGGCGCCGCTCGCGCTAGGTCTGTGCCGCGTGGAATGGCGCGATGGCTGGTAAAACGGCCGGTACGGTCGCGTTCGGCCTTGGAGCTTTTTTGCCATATGAAGCCTCCGGCCCTGCAGATCGAGGTTCCCCGTCGTCGGCGAGGCCCTGGAATATTATGGCGCTCCACCCATAGGCACCGCCTGCGGCGCCTGGGTTCCCTTTTTTCCCGGGACGCGGCGGGTTTGGGCACGAAATCGCCTCATTCGGAGCGCGCCCCGGTCCATGCCCGGTCGGCCTGGTCTCAGCAGCCCGCCACGCAATCCGCGGAAAGCGCGTCACCCCCTTCAAATCCGGTCGATTTTTAGCTATAATCGCACCAGCAGTAAAGATAAGAAATGGGCTCGGCGGCCCATTTTTTTTTGCTTTTTCGGTTTGGCGCTTAACGTGAATTGGCGTGAATCTGGGCGAAATACTGGAACGCACGGTGCCCCCCCTGGGCTACGAGCTGGTCGATTGGGACCAGTCGCCGAGGAGCGGATTGGTGCGCGTCTTCATCGACAAGCCGCACGGAGTGGACGTGGAGGATTGCGCCAGGGTGTCGACGCATCTCACGCATCTGTTTGCGGTGGAGAACATTCTCTATGAGCGTCTTGAAGTTTCTTCACCGGGGCTCGATCGCGCGCTCAAGAAAGCGGCGGATTTCGCTCGCTTCGCGGGCGAGGAAGTGAAGCTGACCCTGCGCGAGAGCATGGACAATGCGAAACGCATGAAAGGCGTGCTGCGCGGCCTGGACGGCGACGCGGTGGTCGTGGAAACAGAAACGGGCAGGCGCGCGATTCCCCTTGCCAATATCGACAAGGCGCGGCTGGTGCCGAGGATAGAGTGGAGAAACACCAAATGAAAAAACGCGCGAGCGGTACCGAGGAAAAAGTGGCGAAAGAAAAGGTGTCGAAAGTCAAGGCGAAGCAACCCGTGCCCGCTCCCGACGATAAAGCGGAGAAGCACAGGATGAATCGCGAGTTGTTGCTGCTCGTCGACGCGCTGGCGCGCGAGAAGAACGTCCCCAAGGACATCGTCTTCACCGCGCTGGAGTCGGCGCTCGCGTCCGCAACCAAGAAGCGCTTCACGCAGGATATCGACGCGCGGGTGTCGATCGATCGCGAGACCGGCGAGTACGAGTCGTTTCGCCGCTGGACCGTCGTGCCCGACGAGGAGCATGAGGAGCCGGCGCACCAGATTGCGATCACCGACGCCGCCGAGCGCGATCCCGAGCTGGAGATCGGCGACGTGGTCGAGGAGCCGCTGGAGCCGGTGGATTTCGGACGCATCGGCGCGCAGGCGGCGAAGCAGGTCATCGTGCAGAAGATTCGCGACGCCGAGCGCGAGCAGATCCTCAACGATTTTCTCGAGCGCAAGGATAACCTGCTGACCGGGACCGTCAAGCGTATCGAGCGCGGCAACGTGATCATCGAATCTGGCCGCATCGAGGGCATGATCGCGCGCGACCAGATCATCCCGAAGGAGAATCTGCGCGTAGGCGATCGCATCCGCGCCTATGTGATCAAAATCGAGCCGCAGGCACGCGGCCCGCAGCTCATGCTCTCGCGCATCACGCCCGACCTGCTGGTGCGTCTGTTCGAGCTCGAAGTTCCCGAAATCGAAGAGGGCCTGATCGAGATCAAGGCCGCCGCCCGCGATCCCGGGGTGCGCGCCAAAATCGCGGTCAAGTCGAACGACCCGCGGCTCGACCCGCAAGGGACGTGTATCGGCATGCGCGGCTCGCGCGTGACCGCGGTGACCAACGAGCTTGCCGGTGAGCGCGTTGACATCGTCTTGTTCTCGGAGGATCCCGCGAAGCTGGTGATCAATGCGCTCGCGCCGGCCGAGATCTCGAGCATCGTGGTCGATGAGGAACGGCACAGCATGGATGTCGTCGTCGACGAAGAGAACCTGGCGATGGCGATCGGCCGCAGCGGGCAGAACGTTCGCCTCGCCTCCGAGCTTACCGGTTGGGAGATCAACCTGATGGGCGTCGAGGAATCGCAGCAAAAGCAGCAGCAGGAAAGCGAAAAGATCCGCGCGCTGTACATCGACAAGCTCGACGTCGACCAGGAAGTGGCCGACATCCTGATCCAGGAGGGCTTTTCGACGCTGGAGGAAATCGCCTACGTGCCGCTGAACGAAATGCTCGAGATCGACGCCTTCGACGAGGACACCGTCAACGAGCTGCGCAGCCGTGCCCGCAACGCGCTCCTGACCGAGGCCATCGTGCGCGAAGAGTCGGTCGAGAACGTGTCCGAGGATCTGCTCGGTCTGGAGGGGATGGATTCCGAGACCGCGGGACTGCTCGCCGAAAAGGGCATCACCAATCGCGATGCGCTGGCGGACCTCGCGGTCGACGAGCTCGTCGAGCTGACGGCGATTCCCGCTGAACGCGCGCAGGATTTGATCATGAAGGCGCGCGCGCACTGGTTTGAAGATGCGGAGCACGCGGAGTAGGCGACTTAGTTGACCCAGTTGACCTCGGTTGACCTCAGTTGACCTCAGTTGACCTCAGTTGACTTAACGCAACTACGCACCGGCACCGCAGGAGAGACACGATGGCCCAGACGACGATAGAGCAATTCGCAACGGAAATGAAAATGCCTTCGGGCGCGCTGCTGGAGCAGCTCGCCGCCGCGGGGGTCGCCGGCAAGAAGCAGGGCGACAAGCTCTCCGAACAGGACAAGACCCGTTTGCTGGACTATTTGCGCAAGCAGCACGGCGGCCTGGAAGCGAAGAAGAAGATAACGCTGACGCGAAAATCGACGACCGAGATCAAGGCCGCCGACAGCGCAGGACGCGCGCGCACGATCCAGGTCGAGGTGCGCAAGAAGCGCGTTTTCGTCAAGCGTGACGGTGCCGAAGCCGCGCCCGCAGCCGAGGAAGCGGCGCCGGTACAGCCGGTGATTACCGCCGCCGAAGTCGCGGCGCGCGAGGAAGAGTCGCGCAAGGCAGCGGCGCTGATGGCGAAGCAGCAGGAAGACGTGCAGCAAAAGCAGGAACAGGCGAAATCGCGCAAGACAAAGAAAGAAAAAGACGCCGAAGAGGCTGCGGCCAAGCTGAGCGCCAAGGCAGCCGAGGAAGCGGCTGCCGCGGCAAAAGCTGCGGCAGCCGTCGCTCCGGTCGCCGAAGGCAAGCCTGCGGTCAAGGACAAAGAAGGCACGCTGCACAAACCGGTCTCCAAGCCGGGCGCGAAAAAAGACAAGCCGTCGCGCAAGCCGTCGGCGACTGCGTTTCAGGAAGAGGCAGCGCGTCGGCGCGCCCTCAAGCTCCGCGGTGGGGACGTCACCGGCGGGGCAGGCTGGAAGCAGCCGAAGAGCGGCAAGCAGCGCCACGAGGACGGCGAGGAGCACGATGAAGCCGAGCAGGCTGCCGCGCCGGAGCCGGTCATCCGCGAGATCTCGGTGCCGGAGACGATCACCGTGGCCGACCTCGCACGAAAGATGTCGGTGAAGGCCGCGGAAATCATCAAGACCATGATGAAGCTGGGCACGATGGTCACGATCAATCAGAGCATCGATCAGGAAACGGCGATGATCATCGTCGAGGAAATGGGTCACAAGGCGATCGCCGCCAAGCTCGACGACCCGGATTCGTTGCTTGCCGAAAGCGCGCAGGCAACTTCCGCGGTGGCGCTGCCGCGTCCTCCTGTCGTGACCGTCATGGGGCACGTCGACCATGGCAAGACGTCGTTGCTCGACACCATTCGCCGCACCCGCGTGGCGAGCGGCGAAGCCGGCGGCATCACCCAGCACATCGGTGCGTACCACGTCGAGACTGCGAAGGGTGTGATCACGTTTCTGGACACGCCCGGCCACGAGGCGTTCACCGCCATGCGTGCCCGCGGCGCCAAGGTGACCGATATCGTGGTGCTGGTCGTGGCCGCCGATGACGGCGTGATGCCCCAGACCAAGGAAGCCATCGCGCACGCCAAGGCCGGCAACGTTCCGATCGTCGTCGCCATCAACAAGATCGACAAGCCGGAGGCGAATCCCGATCGCGTGAAGCAGGAGCTCGTTGCGGAGAGCGTGCTGCCGGAGGAGTACGGCGGCGACGTGCAGTTCGTGCAGGTGTCGGCAAAGACCGGCAAGGGACTCGACAATCTTCTCGACGCGATACTGCTGCAGGCGGAAGTGCTCGAGCTCAAGGCGCCGAAGGACGCGCCCGCAAAGGGCATCGTCATCGAATCCCGCCTGGACAAGGGCAAGGGCCCTGTGGCGACGATACTGGTGCATTCCGGAACGCTCAAGCGCGGCGACATCGTTCTCGCCGGCGCGGTGTTCGGCCGCGTGCGCGCCATGACCGACGAAGCGGGCAAGTCCGTGAGCTCGGCCGGCCCGGCGATTCCCGTCGAGATTCAGGGTCTCTCCGACGTGCCGCTGGCCGGCGAGGAGGTGATGGTGCTCGGTGACGAGCGCAAGGCACGCGAGATCGCGCTCTTCCGGCAGGGCAAGTTCCGCGATGTGAAGCTTGCCAAGCAGCAGGCGGCGAAGCTGGAGAACATGTTCGAGCAACTCGCCGAGAGCGAGATCAAGTCTCTGGCGCTGATCGTCAAAGCCGACGTGCAGGGAAGCTACGAAGCGCTGGCAAACGCGCTTTCGAAATTGTCGACCGAGGAGGTGAAGGTCAACATCGTGCACGCCGCGGTCGGCGGTATCACCGAGTCCGACGTCAACCTGGCGCTCGCGTCCAAGGCTGTCATCATCGGCTTCAACACCCGCGCCGACGTTGCCGCGCGCAAGCTGGCCGCGCACTCGGGCGTCGATATCCGCTACTACACCATCATCTACGAAGCCGTTGACGAGGTGAAGGCGGCGCTCTCGGGCATGCTCACACCGGAGAAAAAAGAGAGCCAGCTTGGGCTCGTCGAAGTGCGCGAGGTCTACAAGATCTCCAAGGTCGGCACCGTTGCCGGTTGCTACGTGCTCGAGGGAGTGGTCCGCCGCGGCGCGAAGGTCAGGCTCCTGCGCGACAGCATCGTTGTCTTCGACGGCGAGCTCGATTCCCTCAAGCGCTTCAAGGACGACGTGCGCGAGGTCAAGGCGGGATTCGAGTGCGGCTTGTCGCTGAAGAACTACAACGAGATCGAAAAGGGCGATCAGATCGAAGTGTACGAGATCGTGGAAGTGTCGCGAACCTTGTAGGTGCGGAGTAGAACGTATTTGACCGCATTGACTATTGAGCACAACGAAAATGCGCGACCGTCACGTCCCCAGCCGTCATTCCCGCGAAGGCGGGAATCCATTGGCTTTTGACGGTCGCAAAATGGATCCCCGCCTTCGCGGGGATGACGCTACTTTTGTGGAAGCTGTCAGCCATTTGGTTGGCCCTCGCAAGTGGTGGCCATGAAAAAGAACTCACAGCGCGCGCAACGCGTCGGCGATCAGATCCAGCGCGAGCTTGCCGAGCTGCTGCGGCTCCACGTCAAGGATCCCCGCATCGGCATGGTCACGGTGACCGCGGTCGAAGTGTCGCCCGATCTTTCGCACGCCAAGATTTTTTTCACGCATCTGGCCGGCAAGGAACATGCGGCCACTGCTGTCGCGGCCTTGCAGCATTCCGCGGGATACCTGCGCACCGAGCTGGCGCACCGGTTCAAGCTGTACACGGTGCCGCAGCTTCATTTTGTCTACGACGACTCCATCGAGTCGGGCCTTCGCTTGTCCAAGCTGATCGACGACGCCGTCGCCGAAGACCGCAAGCATCCGAGCTGACCCAAACATGCGCGCGTCCACGGGGCCGCTTTTGCGCCGCCGCGTCGACGGCGTCCTGCTCCTCGACAAGCCCGTCGGACTGTCGTCCAACGCCGCATTGCAGCAGGCGAAGCGCCGGTTTCGTGCCGAAAAGGCGGGGCACACCGGAACGCTCGATCCGCTGGCAAGCGGCTTGTTGCCGATCTGTTTCGGTGAAGCGACCAAGTTCGCGCACATGTTGCTCGACGCCGACAAGACTTATGCCGCGACCGTCCGCCTTGGCACCACCACGACGACAGGCGATGCCGAAGGCGACGTTCTGCAAAAGCGCAACGTGACGGTGACCCTGCAGGACGTCGAGGCAGTCCTGCCGCGCTTCATCGGACGCATCACGCAGGTTCCTCCGCGCTACGCCGCCCTCAAATATCAGGGGCGCAACTATTACGAATATGCTCGCGAGGGCATCGAGATTCCGCGCCCGGGACGCGAAGTCGACGTACGGTCGATGACGCTCGACGCGTGGACGCCTCCTGACCTCGTTCTCACCATTCGCTGTGGCAAGGGAACTTATGTGCGCGCCCTGGCCGAGGACATCGGATTGGCGCTTGGCTGCGGCGC
The DNA here is from genome assembly GCA_035568975.1 of Casimicrobiaceae bacterium. Classification (GTDB taxonomy): domain Bacteria; phylum Pseudomonadota; class Gammaproteobacteria; order Burkholderiales; family Casimicrobiaceae; genus PALSA-1003. The sequence goes on along the minus strand of DATMNH010000212.1, from coordinate 15,102 downwards.
GCATCTGGCGGGGCTGCGCAGGATCGAGACCGGCGGGCTGTGCTTAAGCGCAAGCTGCACGCTGGAAACGCTCGCGGCGATCCGCGACGAAGAATGCGACGCCCGCCTGCTCCCTCCGGACGTGTTGGTCGCGCCGCTGCCCCGCATCGATCTCGATGCGATCGAGGCGCCGCGTTTTGCGCAGGGCCAGGTGGTAGCGCGCACGGGGCTTCCCGACGCCACTTACCGCGTCTACGCGGCCGATGGATTTGCCGGCATCGCACAGGCAGTCGATGGATCCGTGCGGCCGCGGAGACTGACCGCCAGCGCGGCTTCCAACGCTGCGTCTAGCGGGACGCGTGCGCCTTGAATCCTAAGCACTTTTCAAGTTACAATTCCGCTCTTTCGCAAGCTTGGAGTACCACAGCATGGCAGTCACGGTCCAGGACAAGGCGAGGGTCATCGCCGAGCATCAGCGCGCAACCGGCGACACCGGGTCGCCCGAGGTTCAGATCGCGCTGTTGACGGCGCGCATCAATGGCCTCAATGATCATTTCAAGAGCAATGTCAAAGATCATCACTCGCGGCGCGGCCTGCTCCGGATGGTGTCGCGGCGGCGCAAGCTGCTCGACTATTTGAAGACGCGCAATACCGACAGTTACCGCGTACTGATCGAGAAGCTCGGGCTGCGCAAGTAGCGCACGCGCCGCAAGTGGCAGCGCACCTCAGGCATCCTCAAGCGGCTTCGATCGATCGTCTCGTATGTTTTCAACTCATTTGGCAGCTCATTTGGCAAAATGTGCTGGCAAAGAAGCCAGCGACTGTGCTGACAATTAAGGTGCCTATAGCCGCTCCTCAGGTGACAACTGAGGTGGCGACTGAGGCGGCCATTGTTGCTTTCGGACCCCGAGGATAAACGTGCCAACCGCAACCAAGAAATCGATACCTTATGGCCAGCACACGCTGACGCTAGAAACTGGCGAGATCGCTCGCCAGGCAGGCGGCGCCGTGCTGGTGAGCCTTGGCGACAGCGTGGTTCTGGTTACCGCCGTCGCCGCGAAGAAGGCCAAGCCCGGGCAGGACTTTTTCCCGCTGACGGTCGACTACCAGGAAAAAACCTATGCCGCCGGGCGCATTCCCGGCGGATTTTTCAAGCGCGAGGGCCGGCCGTCGGAAAAGGAAACGCTGACCTGTCGCTTGATCGATCGTCCGATCCGGCCTTTGTTTCCCGAGGGTTTCTACAACGAGGTGCAGGTGGTCGCGACCGTGATGTCGGTCGACCCGGAAATCGATCCCGATATCCCGGCTTTGATCGGCGCCTCGGCGGCGATCGCACTGTCCGGCATGCCTTTTGACGGTCCAATCGGCGGCGCGCGCGTCGGCTACATCGACGACCAGTACGTGCTCAATCCGAGCAAGACGGAGCTGATGACAACCTCCAAGCTCGATCTCGTTGTCGCCGGCACCGAGGCCGCCGTGCTGATGGTCGAGTCGGAAGCGAAAGAGCTGCCCGAGGAGGTCATGCTCGGCGCCGTCGTATACGGTCACCAGCAGCAGCAGGCGGTGATCAATCTGATCCACGAGCTGGTCGAGGAAGCAGGCAAGCCGCTTTGGGACTGGCAGGCCGAGCCGAAGGACCAGGCCTTGGTCGACAAGGTGACTCAGTTGGCGGAAAGCGACCTTCGCGCCGCGTATGGTTTGCATCAGAAGCAGGCGCGTCAGCAGCGACTGAAGGAAGTCGCGGCCAAGGTCGAGGCGGAATGCATTCCCGCCGACGCGCCGCCGGGCTACGCGAACCATGTCAGAAATTTCCTCTTCGAGCTCGAAGCGAAGCACGTTCGTAACGACATCCTGTCCGGAGAGCCGCGCATCGACGGCCGCGACACCCGCACCGTGCGCCCGATTTCGATTCGCACCGGCTTGCTGCCGCGCACGCACGGCTCGGCACTGTTTACCCGCGGCGAAACGCAGGCCATGGTCGTGGCAACGCTGGGCACCGCGCGCGACGAACAGATCATCGACGCGCTGATGGGCGAATATCGCGAGCGTTTCATGTTCCATTACAACATGCCGCCGTATGCCACCGGTGAAACCGGTCGCGTCGGCAGCCCGAAGCGTCGCGAAATCGGCCACGGAAGGCTCGCCAAGCGGGCGCTGGTCGCCGTGCTGCCGACCGCCGACGAGTTCGCGTACTCGATCCGCGTCGTCTCCGAGATCACCGAGTCCAACGGCAGCTCCTCCATGGCGTCGGTCTGCGGCGCGAGTCTGGCGCTGATGGATGCCGGCGTTCCCCTCAAGGCACACGTCGCCGGCATCGCGATGGGCTTGATCAAGGACGGCAACCGTTTTGCGGTGCTGTCTGACATCCTCGGCGACGAGGATCATCTGGGCGACATGGATTTCAAGGTCGCCGGCACCGATCGCGGCGTCACCGCGCTGCAGATGGACATCAAGATCCAGGGCATCACCAAGGAAATCATGGCGGTCGCGCTGTCGCAGGCGAAAGAAGGCCGCCTGCACATTCTGCATCACATGCAGGAAGCGATGCCCCACGCACGCACCGAGATTTCGCAGCACGCGCCGCGGATGATGACCTTCAAGATCAACCCCGAAAAGATCCGCGACGTGATCGGCAAGGGCGGCGCCGTCATCCGCGCACTGACCGAAGAGACCGGCACCACCATAGACATTCAGGACGACGGCATGGTGACCATCGCATCGGTCAACGCCGACGCGTGCAACGCGGCCAAGAAGCGCATCGAGGACATCACCGCGGACGTCGAAGTCGGCCGCATCTACGAGGGAACGGTGTTGCGCCTGCTCGACTTCGGCGCGATCGTTCAGGTGCTCCCGGGCAAGGACGGGCTGCTGCACATCTCGCAGATCGCCAAGGAGCGCGTCAACCAGGTGTCCGACTACGTCAAGGAAGGGCAGGTGGTCAAGGTCAAGGTGCTCGAGGCCGACGACAAGGGGCGCCTGCGCCTGTCGATGAAGGCTGCCGCGGAAGACGCCCCAGGATCTGCTATTCCACCACCCGCCGCACCTGCGGCGGCGCCGTCGGAGCAAACGCCGGCGGCATGATTGCCGCACCTGCGTATCGAATGAGAGGGGCGCCTGCGAGCGCCCTTTTTCATTGGTGCTGCCTTGCGAGCGGCGAATGTGATGCGGGCAAAAGTGTCGGCGCTAAGGCGGTAGAATGATTGGACAGACGAAGGCGCCTCGCCCGAGCTGCTGAATGCGGAGACTGCCCATGACGGTACGAGCCACTCGCACCGAGCGCGACACCTTCGGGCCGATCGAAGTCCCGGAAGAACACCTGTGGGGCGCACAGACGCAGCGCTCGCTGCAGTACTTCCGCATTTCGACGGAAAAGATGCCTGGCGCGCTCATCCGCGCGCTACTGATCGTCAAACGCGCATCGGCGCAGGTGAATGCGGAGCTCGGCTTATTGGCGGCGAAAACGGCCGGCGCCGTCGTGGCCGCGGCCGACGAAGCGCTTGCCGGACGGCACGACGGCGAGTTTCCGCTCGCCGTCTGGCAGACCGGCTCCGGCACGCAAACCAACATGAACGTCAACGAAGTGCTCGCCAACCGAGCCTCGGAGATTCTCGGAGGGCCGCGCGGCGAAGGCCGCCGGGTGCATCCCAACGATGACGTCAATCGCGGCCAATCGTCGAACGACGTCTTTCCGACGGCAATGAACGTGGCGGCTGCGGAAACGGTCACCCGCGATCTGATGCCCGCGCTCGACGCCTTGCAGGCAACGCTGGCCGCCAAAGCCGCAGAGTTCGTCGACATCGTGAAGATCGGCCGCACCCACTTGCAGGACGCGACGCCGCTGACGCTCGGCCAGGAATTCTCGGGCTACGCGGCGCAGCTCGCGCATGCGCGATTGCACATCGCCGCGGCGCTGCCGCACGTGCTCGAGCTCGCGATCGGTGGGACGGCGGTCGGCACCGGACTTAATACGCATCCGCAATTCGGGCAGCGGGTGGCCGGGACAATCGCAAGCTACACCGGCCTCGCATTCGTCACCGCGCCGAATAAGTTCGAGGCGATGGCTGCCGCGGACGCGCTGGTCAACCTGCACGGTACTCTGAAGGCATTGGCGGCGTCGCTGACCAAGATCGCTAACGACGTGCGCTGGATGGCAAGCGGCCCGCGTTCCGGCCTGGGTGAGATCACCATTCCGGAAAACGAGCCCGGCAGCTCGATCATGCCCGGCAAGGTCAATCCCACGCAATGCGAAGCGATGACCATGCTCTGCGCACAGGTAATGGGTAACGACGTGGCCGTGGCGATCGGCGGCGCGTCAGGCAATTTCGAGCTCAACGTCTATCGGCCGCTGATCATTCACAACGTGCTGCAGAGTATCCGTTTGCTTGCCGACGGGATGAAGAGTTTCGAAGAACACTGCGTGCGCGGCATCGAGCCCAATCATGTACGCATCCGCGAGCTCCTCGAACGCTCGTTGATGCTGGTGACGGCGCTGAACCCGCATATCGGTTACGATAAGGCTGCTGCGATCGCCAAGCACGCACATCGCGAAGGGACGACGCTCAAGGCCGCCGCGCTGGCGCTGGGCTACCTTAGCGAGCAGCAATTCGACGAATGGGTGCGGCCGGAGCGCATGATCGGCCCCGCGTAGCGGGGAAGTAGAGCGGCGCAGCCGTCGCCGATGCTAGAATCAGTCGGCCGCCAATATGCCGGAGTGCGCTGGCGGCGCTTGTCGGAATTGGGGCCACGCGTGCCGAGCCGGAAATATGGAGCGCGCGCAAGACCCCGACGAAGGTATCTACGCCGCGCAGTTCGTCAGCGCGCCGGTGAGGGGCAACAGATGAGCAGTGTATCCAACCCTCGATCAGAGACAGCCGCTACCACTCCCGGCGATTCGGTTCGGGCGATCTGCCCGGAGCCGCAGCCCGCGAGCAGCGCAGCTTCTTTTAACTTCGACGTGTGTCTGACGTGGCTGGAGCTTGCCATTCGCCATCTTTCGGATGCGCAAGTTGCACAGGTTGCACGAATCGAGGCATGGAACGATCCGGATGAATACTCCAGAATGGCGGCGTTGAAGTGGGAGTTTGAGGCGTCCATCCAGGCGATAGTGGCTTCGGGAGTTGCGGTCGACGCGTTTTGCACTGTGGTGAGGACGAGAGTCCAGCTTCCCCAATCACTCATCGACGAATGGCGAGAAAATCACACTCCGCGTTGCATTCAGATTTCGGAGACGCTGCGCAGGGCATTTTCGCTGCTGCCAACGAAGGTGAGCAGCTTGCGTCAGAATCTGGGAGAAATCTTCAGGTTCCGCGATTTGGCCATCGATCCCTCCGCAAAGATGGACGTTCGAATCCTGCACCCCGAGCTCGGCGTCGGCGTCGAGTGGCGGCTCGCTTACTTCCGGTACCGGAACGCTTTATTGATCGTCAATGCGACCCTACGGCTCATCGCCGAACTCGCCGCGCTGCGCACACCAAAGGATGCTGAGCTTCAGAAGTATGTCGACGCATTACGATCGAGTGTTGAACCGCTACAGAACGCGAACGCGTTGAGAGCTTTGGCATCCGACGCAGATCTCGTGAGGACGCCCCCGAAACCCAGCATCGCCGTCGACCCGGATGCCCAGCAGGCGGTGTTTTTGCCAACGCGCGGCCCGGCTACTTTTCCTTATCATGACAATGTCGGATAAAGCGAGCGCGACTCGCATCATGACCGTTCGCGCCCATGCATCACGCCCGCGGCGTGCTTACAGTTCTATTTTCAGCGTACGTTAAATTTTCGTCGCCCACTTCGGAAAGGTAACGAGACCTTCCCGAGTCCAACTTGCGGCTCGGGTTGTCCTGCCATCGAGGTGTTGTCCGTGTTTCCACCCCAATGCCTCTTCTGCGCGCACACCAATCCGGCCGGTGCGAAGTTTTGCAACGAGTGTGGCGCGCCGCTGCACCTCAGGCCATGCAACCGATGTGAGGCGATTAATGATCAGGTCGCAAAAAACTGCTACCAATGCGGCATCGCACTTTCAATGCCAGGCACCGCACCCGAGACTGCGCCAGCGTGGCCAGCGCTGGACCCTGTCGCCGCTTCCGCATCGCTGAGCGACCTGTGCTTGGAGAGCGGGCACGCGTCGCTCACTGAGTCGGTTACGGAAAGGCAGGACGTTCGTCCGCTGCAGTCAGGCGATGAGACCGCAGCGGGCGACCGTGCGGTCGAAGTCATTGCCCATGCACCTCGCGCTCCAGCCGAGGACATGACGTCCCCGGTCTCCACGGAAAACCGCGCGGCTGACGCAATCCCGTTGCACGATCCCGGCACCACGACGGAACCGCATCGGTTGTCTCGCTCGACGCTGGCGGCTGTCCTGTCCGTCGCACTGCTTACGGCGGTCGGTGTGTCCGGCTACTACGCCTACCGCCATCAGACTGAGCTCGTTCCGCCGTTGAGTGCGGCGGTGCCAAACCCGGCGGTGCCCACCGAAGTAACGGCCCCGCCGGCCAATCCAAGCGTTACGCCGGCGACCGCTGCCGCTGGCGACGACGGCAGAATGCGCGCGCCCGGCGAATCCGATACAACGACCACACCGCAGCGAATCTCCACAACCGATCAAGCCGCTCCCCCGCAACAATCTGCGACTGAGCCTGCCGAAGTTGCAAAAGCACCGAGTGCTGCGGCTCCCGCGCAACAGCTTGATGCGCAGGCTGGCGAAGCTGCAAAAGCGCCGAGTGCCACTGCTCCCGCGCAACAGTCTGCTACTCAGGCTGGGGAGGATGCAAAAAAAGCGCCGAGTGCTACGGCTGCCGTTGCTGCGCAACCTCGCCATAAGACTCCGCGGACGGGCGCCAGGCGACGCACCGCAACACATTCCTCAGCAAATTCATCCGCCTCGACCAAGCAGGATGCTGCCGCAGCAGCGCCTGTGCAGAAAAGGGCTAAGGCGAAACGCAAGCCTGTCCCGCAGAGTGACGTGGTACGGTAGGGTTAGCATGCAATGTATTCGCGCGCGAGCTTAGCGTGTCGGAACTTTGGCCGCATCCAGAACCGCTTCGCCACTGACAGTCACGCTCACGTCGGTGGTACCCGCTTCCATCGCCACCGGCGCGGACCCGGCCGAGCTGGCCATCGCCTGCGCGCGCATCAGCGGATAAGCGCGGCCACTGTCTCCCGCCTGCACCGTGACACGTCCCGGGCGCCATCCGGCAAATCCGAGACCGATTGCCGCCTGTTGTGCTCGCGCCTGCCAGCTCCGGATGGCCTGTTGCGTGACGCTGTCCTCGGCGTCGCGCCGCGTCTTGTCAGCCAGCGAGAAGCCCATGCCGGAGAGCAACAGACCGTCGTCGTCCTGGAGGCGCGAGATCAATGTTGCCGCCGCCGTAAAATCGCTCGAATCCAGGCTCAGTGACTGCACGACCCGCCAGCGATTCGGTTTTTGCTTGTCCGAAACCTGCTGGGTCGAATAGCCCGCGGTCGAAACTTTGATCGCGGGGTAGGCCTTGGCGCTGGCGAGCGCTTTGGCGATCGCGGCATTGACCTGGCTCGCCGCTGCCGCCGGACTCGCATTTTCTGCTTCAGCCCGCAACCACGCTTGCAGCCGATCATTCTGCACCGTCACCGCCGATGACGCACTTACCGTGACCGCCGATTGAGGAAGCGCTTCAGACGCCTGCGCGCGCAGATTGCCCGCGCCGCTCGTGGCGAGGAATCCGCTTGCGGCGACAGCAACGATCCGGCAAACACGGGAAAAGTCATGGACGGAAGTCATCGAATACTCCTGGCGGCGGACGTGGAACGCGATCGCGCGGGCAATGCCTCGATCGCCGCGCGATTCGACCACGAAAAGCACTTTGGCGCCGCTTCCTGCCACGGCAGCCAGAGGTGCGACAAGTGTTCGTGCGGATTCAGGCGAATCGGGACGGAACGGGCGACCTCGAGCGCGAACACGTGCTCGGTGTTGTGTGTCGTCCCCTCGGGGTAGCGATGGCGCCAGCGTGGAAATATCTCGTAGACATTCGAGAGTTGCCAGTCCACGACGCCGCCGTAGGACGCAGCATCGATGCCGGTTTCCTCCTTCAATTCTCGGGTCGCGGTTTGGTCGAGCGATTCGCCGTCCTCCTGGCTGCCGGTAACCGATTGCCAGAAGCCGGGAAAATCCGCCCGCTCCAGCAACAGCACTCGCAGCTCAGGCGTGTGCACCAGCACCAGCGTCGACACCGGAATCTTGAGGCTCAAAGGAGGGGAGCGCTCACGTCATCCCGCGAAGGCGGGGATCCACTTTGCGACCGCCAAAGCCAATGGATTCCCGCCTGCGCGGGAATGACGACATTGTGACGTTCGCGGGAATGACGATATTGTGACGGTCCCGGGAATGACGACATTGTGACTTGCCAGGGGCCGCTTGCCCAGCGAGCCATTACGTTGTGACGGACAGGCCACGCACGCTCAGTGAACAAACACCCAGAAAGGTTTATGCCGTTCGCGCCAGTATTCGGCCGCCTCGCTCAGGATGTCGCTCAGCGTCTCCCAATCGGCGGCGTGCGCCTTACGGTAGTTTGCCGCGTGACGGATCCCGATAACCATGCCATGACTGCCGAGCCAGTCGCCATCCTCGAGACAGTCGGCGAGCGCGTCCCAGTTGTTGCCGAAATGTTCCGGCAGCTTGAGCCCCTTTGCCAGCGCCGCCAGAAGCGCGCTCTTGCTGTCGGCGTGACCGGCGTCGACCGAATGAAAGCGCAGCTTGGCCGCAGTGGCCGCGGTCTTGACCGGGTCGAGATCGCCACTCCAGTCGCGCAGGCCGGCGTCGTCGTAAACAGCAAGGTCGGGCAGCTTCATGGGCGAATGCTCTTGAACGATTGATAGTGGTCGTCGGAGTAATAGCACTCGGCAAGGGTCGCCGGCTCGCCGCCGCAGACGATCCGCCGCGCGCCGCGGCTTCTCGAGCCCGGAGTCTTGACCGTGTATTCGTGATAATAACCGCGCGCCTTCGGCGGCAACATACCTTCGCGATTGCCGAATGCGACGCCATCGCGCTCGTGGGGAAAAGGACCGTTGTCACGGATCCGCTCCAGCGTGATCCGCGCTTCTTTGGGCAGCTCAGCCGCGGCGATCGGCGGCAAGGCAGGTACCCACTCCCGCCGAGCTTCCGTAGCGCTGACACCGGCCAGTGTCGACGCCGCCAGTGCGATGACCGCAAGATATCGACAGAGGATCATGCGTAAAGTTTACGCCAACCAGTGGACCGCAACAGCCAAATCGGTGGTATCTGGCTTGCGGCTGTTCCGGTCCGCGCGCCTAATCGGAGGGGCGAATGCGGATATGCAATTCGCGCAACTGCTGCTCGGAGACCGTCGACGGAGTGCCGATCAGCAGGTCCTGCCCGCGCTGCGTCTTGGGAAAGGCAATGACGTCGCGAATCTGATCGACCCCTGCCATCAGCGCCACCATCCGATCGACGCCGAAGGCGATGCCGCCGTGCGGCGGCGCGCCGTACTTCAATGAGTCAAGCAGGAAGCCGAACTTCTTTTGCTGATCCTCCTCGCCGATGCCTAGCGCCTTGAACACCGCGGCCTGGACTTCGGGCAGGTGGATCCGCACCGATCCGCCACCGATCTCCCAACCGTTGAGCACCACGTCGTAGGCTTTGGCAAGCGCATTCCCCGGATCGGAGCCGAAGAGCTGCTCGTGGCCGTCCTTGGGCGCGGTGAACGGATGATGACGCGCTCCCCAGGTCTTCTTTTGCTCGTCGTATTCGAACATCGGGAAGTCGACGACCCACAGCGGTTTCCAGCCGGCTTGCACGAATCCACGCTCGTGGCCGATCTTGGCACGCAAGGAGCCGAGCCCGTCGTTGACGATCTTCGCACGGTCGGCGGCGAAAAAGACCAGGTCTCCGCTTTTCGCGCCGGTCCTGGCGACGATTTGCGCCAGCACGTCGTCGGCAAGAAACTTCACGATCGGCGATTGCAGCCCTTGCTCGTTGGGCTTCGATGCGTCGTTCACCTTGACGTAAGCCAGGCCCTTCGCGCCGTAAATCGCGACAAACGTCGTGTATTCGTCGATCTCCTTGCGCGTCAGCGTGCCACCGCCCGGGATGTTGAGCGCCGCGACGCGACCATCCGGGAGGTCCGCCGCCGAGCGGAACACCTTGAACTCCGAGCTGCGCATCAGATCGGTGAGCTCGGTCAGCTTGAGCGGCACGCGCAGGTCGGGCTTGTCCGAGCCGTAATCGCGCATCGCGTCGGCGTAGGTCATGACCGGGAACGGTCTCTCCAGTTCGACACCGAGCGTCTCCTGAAACATGGTCCGCACCAGACCTTCCATCAGCTCCCGGATATCGAGCTCGTCGAGAAACGACGTCTCGACGTCGATCTGGGTGAATTCGGGCTGGCGGTCGGCGCGCAGATCCTCGTCGCGAAAGCACTTGACGATCTGATAGTAGCGGTCGAAACCCGCCATCATAAGCAGTTGCTTGAACAACTGCGGCGACTGCGGCAGCGCATAGAACTGGCCGCGGTGAATGCGGGAGGGCACCAGAAACTCGCGCGCTCCTTCGGGGGTGGACTTGTACAGAACCGGCGTCTCGATATCGACAAATCCGTGCGCATCGAGATAGCGGCGCGCGCTCATCGACGCCTTGTGACGCAGCATCAGATTCTTTTGCATAGCCGGGCGGCGCAGGTCCAGCACCCGGTGCTCGAGCCTCACGGTTTCGGAAATGTTCTCGTCGTCGATCAGGAAAGGCGGCGTCGACGAGGCGTTGAGGATTTCGATCTCGTGCGCCAGCACCTCGATCTCGCCCGTTGTCAGGTTGGTGTTTATCGTTCCTTCCCGACGCTGCCGCACCAGACCGGTCACGGCGATGACGAACTCGCTGCGCAACTTTTCAGCGGTCGCGAAAGTCACGTCGCGATCGGGGTCGCAGACGATTTGCAGCAGTCCTTCGCGGTCGCGCAGATCGATGAAAATGACGCCGCCGTGGTCGCGGCGGCGATGTACCCAGCCGCAGACGGTAATGATCTGGCCGAGTCGGGTACGGTCGATGCGGCCACAATAGTCAGTGCGTTTCACGTTCTGCTCCGGCGGCTGATTCGATGGATTCGCGGGCGATACCTTAAAGCGCGGTCACTGGCTGCTCGCGCGAGACGGCGCCAGCGACGCGAGTTACTGGCGGTCAATTTCGGTGGTTGAGTACGGAGGCGGCGGCCGGCAATTCGCGGCCCACCAGCGGGACGTGTGGCTTGGGCGCGACCACGCCCATCGAGATGATGTATTTCAGCGCTTCGTCGACCGTCATGTCGAGATCGTGCACGCGCGAGCGCGGCAGCATCAGAAAGAAACCCGAGGTGGGGTTCGGCGTGGTTGGAACGTAGACGCTGATGTGCTCCTCGTCAAGGAAGCCGGCGACCGCGATCGCCGGCGAACCGGTCTGAAAGGCGATGGTCCAGCATCCGGGATAGGGGTACTCCACAAGCAATGCCTTGCGGAACGCATTGCCGGTGTCGGAGAGCAACGTGTCGCTTACCTGCTTGACGCTCGAATAAATCGACTTTACGACCGGGATGCGGCCGAGCAGGGATTCCGAAACCGTGATCAGCCGCGCGCCGAAAAAGTTCGCGGCGAGCACGCCGGTGAGCAGAAGAATGAGGAGACTAAGGACCAGGCCGAGCCCAGGTATGTGAAATCCGAACAATGCTTCCGGACGCGCGCTTTCAGGGACCAGCAGCAGCGTCTGATCGAACGTGCTCACCAGAAAGAGTAGTACCCAGATGGTGATGCCGAGTGGGACCCAGACCAGCAGCCCGGCAATGAGGTAGCGCTTCACGTTCGCTGCCGGCGATAGGGCGGGGGTCAGGACCCGGTTGCCGCAGGCTTGGCAGGGGTCGTGGCGGCCGACGATTTGGTTTCGGTGCTCGTCGTTTTGCTCTCGCCGCTTGCAGGCGTGGCGGTCGTCTTTGCGTCGCCCTTCTGGTCGCCGGTGGAAGCTGTGGCTGGCGCAGCTTCACCCTTCTCAACGCTGCCCGCGCCTTCGTTCGCGGCGTCAGATTTCGCCGTGCCTTTTTCGGCCGGCTTGCTCCCTGAATGCTTGAAATCGGTCGCGTACCAACCGCTTCCCTTCAACTGGAATCCAACCGCGGACATCAGTTTGGTCAGGCTTTCCTTGCCGCACGCGGGGCAGACGAGCAGAGGTTGGTCGGCAAGGCGCTGCAATGCTTCGAGGCGGTGGCCGCAATCGGTGCATCGATATTCGTAGATGGGCATGCTGGTGTAGTCGCCGCCGAGGAATAACCGGCGAAGGGATTGATAAGAAAGGGCTAATTATAGCTCAATGTGGGGCATAGACGGCGCATTGCAAGACTCCGCGAGATGGCCGCGGCTGCGGCCTCCGGCGACGTGAAAGCTTGCAGTTCAGGAAACGCCTGCAAGGAGCCGGCGCTTCCGATCCTTGATATGCTTAGTCGCGGAGGAGCGAGCCATGAGCGCGTATTGGGTGTGGTGGATCGCGGCGGCGGCGTTGGTCGCGGCGGAATTGCTTACCGGGACTTTTTACCTGCTCGTGGTCGGCATCGCGCTTGCTTTTGGCGGCGCAGCCGCGTGGTTCGGCGCGAGCGTGCCACTGCAATGGCTCATTGCTGCTGCGTTGGGTGTCATCGGCACCCTAATTCTTCAGCGATGGAAGCGCGACCTGGCGCTCCGAACGCCGGCGCAGCAGGGGCTCGACATCGGGCAGATGGTGCAGGTCCAAAGCTGGGGCCCGGATGGAACTGCGCGGGTCGCTTACCGCGGCAGCACATGGGATGCGGAGCTTGCCGCGACCGATGTTCCGCAGACGAAGACCATGTACATCGCAGCCATGCGCGGCTCGGTGTTGATCCTCTCCGATCGCCGCCCCGACGCTCTGCAACAACCCTAGCGCACGGCGCGCACTAATCGTGGAGGAGGCAATTCTGATGGGCTCCGGGATCGTCACACTGGCATTGTTCTTGGTTGTCGTCATCGTCATCGCCAAAGCGATACGCGTTGTTCCGCAGCAGCACGCGCTGGTCATCGAACGTTGGGGGAGATTCCACGCCGTGCTTGCACCCGGATTGAATTTCGTGGTCCCGTTCGTCGACCGCGTCGCCTACAAGCACGATTTGCGCGAAATACCCTTTGATGTTCCAAGCCAGATCTGCATCACCAAAGACAATACGCAGCTTCAGGTGGACGGCATCCTTTACTTCCAGGTCACCGACCCGAAGCTCGCGTCCTATGGCTCGAGCAACTTCATGGTCGCAATCACCCAGCTCGCGCAAACGACCTTGCGCAGCGTAATCGGCAAGATGGAGCTGGACCGGACATTCGAGGAGCGCGATCACATCAATGGCCTGGTGGTGGCAGCGCTCGATCAAGCCGCAGCAAACTGGGGCGTGAAGGTCTTGCGCTACGAGATCAAGGACCTGACGCCGCCGAAGGAGATTCTCCACGCCATGCAGGCGCAAATCACCGCAGAGCGAGAAAAGCGCGCGGTGATCGCGACCTCCGAAGGCCGACAGCAGGAACAGATCAATCTCGCCGCCGGCGCGCGCGCCGCGGCAATCGCGCAATCCGAGGGCGTCAAGCAGGCGGAGATCAACACCGCCCAAGGCCAGGCCGCGGCGATTCTCTCCATCGCCGAAGCGAACGCCAAGGCTATCCGTCAGGTCGCGGAGGCGATCGTATCGCCCGGCGGCGTCAACGCCGTGAACTTGAAGGTCGCCGAGCAGTACGTCGCCGCGTTCGCCAACCTGGCCAAAACCAATAACACGCTCATCGTTCCCTCGAACCTGTCCGATCTCGCGGGGCTCGTCGCGACTGCGACGACGGTTTTCAAGACACAGGAAAAGTAGAGCGTGCAGATCGCCGGTAACGCATTTTTTGTCACCGGCGCGGCGTCGGGCCTGGGCGCGGCATGCGCGCGCATGATCGCCGCCAATGGCGGCAAGGTCGTCCTCGCCGACATCAGCGACGTGGCCGGGGCTGCGCTCGCGGCCGAGCTGGGCGCGTCGGCACGGTTCTTCAAGACCGATGTGGCCGACGAAGCCAGCGCCAAGGCCGCTGTCGCCGGCGGACTCGCCGCGTTCGGCGCGCTCCACGGAATCATCAACTGTGCCGGCGTCGCGATCGGCGAAAAAGTCCTGGGCAGGGAAGGTGCACACCAGCTCGCAAGCTTTACGCGCGTCATTCAGATCAATCTCATCGGCTCGTTCAATCTCACGCGGCTCGCCGCGGAGTCGATGAGCAAGAACGCTGCGAATGCGGACGGTGAGCGCGGAGTGATCGTCTATACCGCTTCGGTGGCGGCGTTCGACGGCCAGATCGGCCAGGCGGCATACAGCGCGTCCAAGGCAGGACTGGTCGGCATGACGCTGCCCATCGCCCGCGAGCTCGCGCGCTACGGCATTCGCGTGATGACGATTGCACCGGGCATATTCGAAACGCCGATGCTCTCCGGCATGCCGCTCGAAGTGCAGGAGTCGCTGGGAAAAATGGTCCCGTTTCCGCCGCGGCTGGGCCGGCCCGCGGAGTATGCGTCGCTGGTCGCGGAAATCATTCGCAATCCCATGCTCAACGGCGAAGTGATACGCCTCGACGGCGCGATCCGCATGCAGCCGAAGTAGCTCTGTGAGCAGCGAGCCAGGTCCCGCTCGCGCAGCGAGTGGGGTGCGAGCGCCCGCGAATCAGAGCTGGCCGGCGACGCTCGACGTTACACTTCACGGATGGCGTGCAAGGAGCCGGCGCGGTGAGCAGCGAGCCAGGTCCCGCTCGCGTAGCGAGTGGGGTGCGAGCGCCCGCGAATCCGCGCTTGGCGGCGACACGCGATATGACCGTGCGCAAATAGCGTGCAAGGAGCCGGCGCGCGAAGGCGACCGCGCAGGTGCGCGGTGTTCCGGTTACGGGTCGCGCCGTATCAGCGCGAAACTGGTAGCGATGATGGCGATGAAAAACACCAGCATCCACGCCGCGAGCGAGAGGTGGAGGAACTCCCAGGCCTTCTCCGCGCATTCTCCGCTGCCCTCGAATACTTTACGCACCACATCGCTGAAGGGCAGCGTGTCGAGCATGTAATTGAGCCCCATGCCGCAGCTGGGAACCTGATCCGGCGGCAGCGATTGCAGC